>BOCB01000082.1 GCA_026002695.1 Synergistales bacterium | reverse complement strand
ATTCTTGATGTAGTGTTTTCGGAAGATGAGTGCCGTTTGAAATCTGAGGAGTCCAATAAAACGCTGAATTCTTTCAGAAAACTCGCAATTCTTGCCCACCGCACATATATCAAATCCAACAAACTGAAAATTAGTGGTAAACAGAGTATCTTAAAAGCTATGCTTGACGAAAACCATCTCTTGCAGATAATTGGAAATTTTTCAAGTGAAAGTTTATGAAACGGCCGTGGCGCGTGCGGGGAACATCTGTCCGGGAATAACTCGGACGCAGCACAGGAAGGATCACCCCCGCGCGTGCGGGGAACATGTGGGTACCATGCTACATTGGTACCCAAATCCAGGATCACCCCCGCGCGTGCGGGGAACATCGCCTTGCAAATTAACTCACAAATACCAGGGTAGGATCACCCCCGCGCGTGCGGGGAACATCAAAATATATCTTCAACGTTCGCTTGGTCTGCAGGATCACCCCCGCGCGTGCGGGGAACATGTTACCGTTGTTTCGGAAAAACAATCTCGCCGCGGATCACCCCCGCGCGTGCGGGGAACATGGCAAGACGCGATGAGCAGCACGGAGATACAGAGGATCACCCCCGCGCGTGCGGGGAACATTGCGGTTTGCGGAGAGCTCTTTTCCTGTCTTGGGGATCACCCCCGCGCGTGCGGGGAACATTATGGGCATGGGCATGGGAGAGCTTTACAATCAGGATCACCCCCGCGCGTGCGGGGAACATTATCTCTGTCGCTCCGAAAAGCTCGGCAACGCGGGATCACCCCCGCGCGTGCGGGGAACATTCTCGTTCAGCTCCTCTTTACATCACATCTGCGGGATCACCCCCGCGCGTGCGGGGAACATCAATACAGCTACGGACACAATCACTACGTACCAGGATCACCCCCGCGCGTGCGGGGAACATTCCGTCCATCAAGACAGAGGGCAACGAATTACAGGATCACCCCAGCGCGTGCGGGGAACATGCGTGCACGTGTGCAGATAAAGCATTATCTGAAGGATCACCCCCGCGCGTGCGGGGAACATAAATTGTCAAAAACCTATGACAATACGGCAACAGGATCACCCCCGCGCGTGCGGGGAACATCCCCCTCTTCCTCAAAAAAGTTTAACGCTCATTGGATCACCCCCGCGCGTGCGGGGAACATCGCAATCCTTTGCAACCAGCCGTGCAGGTATAGGGATCACCCCCGCGCGTGCGGGGAACATACTTCCGGCGCGGCTTCCCGTTCCATTAGCGCGGGATCACCCCCGCGCGTGCGGGGAACATGCAACCGCTATCATGTTCATCGGTGTGCTCATAGGATCACCCCCGCGCGTGCGGGGAACATTATTGGGACTATACCGGATACAATATGGGATTAGGATCACCCCCGCGCGTGCGGGGAACATGACGAGAAAGAGGCACGATATGCGGGCGCTTCAGGATCACCCCCGCGCGTGCGGGGAACATCCCAGCGCAAGCCAGCTGCGGCGGCCATCCCGGGGATCACCCCCGCGCGTGCGGGGAACATTCGCGGGGATACTGCAATACGCGGCCACAGCGGGGATCACCCCCGCGCGTGCGGGGAACATAAACATCAGGACACGTAACCTCCCCGCGTGCCGGGATCACCCCCGCGCGTGCGGGGAACATGACTACTACACGGCAACAGTAACGGCGTAGCGGGGATCACCCCCGCGCGTGCGGGGAACATCCCAGCGCAAGCCAGCTGCGGCGGCCATCCCGGGGATCACCCCCGCGCGTGCGGGGAACATTCGCGGGGATACTGCAATACGCGGCCACAGCGGGGATCACCCCCGCGCGTGCGGGGAACATAAATACATAACATCATCTTGTGGTCGCGTGGTGGGATCACCCCCGCGCGTGCGGGGAACATTCGGATGTTTTCTGTGATTCGCACAATTTTGCGGGATCACCCCCGCGCGTGCGGGGAACATGCAACCCGCAACCCGCTCGCCGCGCGGCTTATAGGATCACCCCCGCGCGTGCGGGGAACATCTTGCGCTCCTTTGACGGTCGGCTTGGCCATCAGGATCACCCCCGCGCGTGCGGGGAACATGCGGCGGTTTCCTCGCGGCGTCGGCGGCCGCTCGGATCACCCCCGCGCGTGCGGGGAACATGCAACCCGCAACCCGCTCGCCGCGCGGCTTATAGGATCACCCCCGCGCGTGCGGGGAACATTGTTTCGCTCCGCTTCGCTCTCGCCCCATAATGGGATCACCCCCGCGCGTGCGGGGAACATCCGAGAGGCTGTCTCTCTCCGCTTCGGTCGCTGGGATCACCCCCGCGCGTGCGGGGAACATCCCACATCCGGTCCGGTAATGTTCCCGTTCCGAGGATCACCCCCGCGCGTGCGGGGAACATGAATTGCCCATTACGAGTCTATCGTCCGCACAAGGATCACCCCCGCGCGTGCGGGGAACAGCGCCGAAACGGTCGCACCACGCGCCGTTACTTAGGATCACCCCCGCGCGTGCGGGGAACATAAGTTAACCTGTATACGAGTAAGCCATAGAGTGGGATCACCCCCGCGCGTGCGGGGAACATTCAGCCGTCCTACACGGCACAACCCTAAATTGAGGATCACCCCCGCGCGTGCGGGGAACATCGCCGCCGTCCTCATCTGCGACCGACAGCCAGGGGATCACCCCCGCGCGTGCGGGGAACATTCCGCCGTCCTACAAGGTAGTACCTTGTATTGGGGATCACCCCCGCGCGTGCGGGGAACATTGCCGAGCTTTTCGGAGCGACCGAGATAAAAAAGGATCACCCCCGCGCGTGCGGGGAACATGTGTCGGGCTGAGCATCGGCCAAGACGGCCGACGGATCACCCCCGCGCGTGCGGGGAACATCCGAGGGTTACGGTGTGCTTGTCTTCGGGGACGGGATCACCCCCGCGCGTGCGGGGAACATCGCCGCCGTCCTCATCTGCGACCGACAGCCAGGGGATCACCCCCGCGCGTGCGGGGAACATTCCGCCGTCCTACAAGGTAGTACCTTGTATTGGGGATCACCCCCGCGCGTGCGGGGAACATGTGTCGGGCTGAGCATCGGCCAAGACGGCCGACGGATCACCCCCGCGCGTGCGGGGAACATACTATGGTTTTTGAGAAATGGTTACAGGAAACAGGATCACCCCCGCGCGTGCGGGGAACATTCAAAGCAGTCGTTGTATGTGAACACGATTGTGGGATCACCCCCGCGCGTGCGGGGAACATCCTATCCTCGACCTTTTCGAGTTTCTGGTCGAAGGATCACCCCCGCGCGTGCGGGGAACATAGATCGGCGCCGAGCTGCTACGCCTAACTCACGGGATCACCCCCGCGCGTGCGGGGGAACATCTCTAATGGCGACAGGCAAAGAGCGCGTGTCGGGGATCACCCCCGCGCGTGCGGGGAACATTTCCCACGAAAAAGTATGCGTTAGGCGTAGCAGGGATCACCCCCGCGCGTGCGGGGAACATCTCTAATGGCGACAGGCAAAGAGCGCGTGTCGGGGATCACCCCCGCGCGTGCGGGGAACATTGCCTGGCGCGTTCGACTGCTTTCGGGCGGTAGGGATCACCCCCGCGCGTGCGGGGAACATTGCCTGGTGCGTTCGACTGCTTTCGGGCGGTAGGGATCACCCCCGCGCGTGCGGGGAACATTATGCCCAACCGACTTACACAGTAGCTCACAAAGGATCACCCCCGCGCGTGCGGGGAACATCGCGATCGTGTGTGAGCACGATTGCGTTGATAGGGATCACCCCCGCGCGTGCGGGGAACATCCGGTTGCCATTATCTTGCACCAGCTTCCAAGAGGATCACCCCCGCGCGTGCGGGGAACATGACGTGAAAACGTCGGAAGGTAGGTTTTTATGAGGATCACCCCCGCGCGTGCGGGGAACATCCCGCATCGGCTGCTACTTGTCGCGGGCTCTCCGGATCACCCCCGCGCGTGCGGGGAACATAGGTTTGCGCGGAGTTATTGCGCTTAACCCACGGGATCACCCCCGCGCGTGCGGGGAACATACGTGGGGAAAGTACCCGGGAATTTGTGAGCTGGGATCACCCCCGCGCGTGCGGGGAACATTATCTCTGTCGCTCCGAAAAGCTCGGCAACGCGGGATCACCCCCGCGCGTGCGGGGAACATTTACATGAGACGCCGCAGCACCGCGTAATCAGGGGATCACCCCCGCACGCGCGGTGGTGATCCCCAAGACAGGAAAAGAGCTCTCCGCAAACCGCAATGTTCCCCGCACGCGCGGGGGTGATCCGTGTTGAAGTGTTGTTCGGGAAAGTTCCCGAACATGTTCCCCGCACGCGCGGGGGTGATCCGTGTTGAAGTGTTGTTCGGGAAAGTTCCCGAACATGTTCCCCGCACGCGCGGGGGTGATCCCTCATCTCCTCGGCTTCGGCCTTCGGAAGCGCGATGTTCCCCGCACGCGCGGGGGTGATCCGTGTTGAAGTGTTGTTCGGGAAAGTTCCCGAACATGTTCCCCGCACGCGCGGGGGTGATCCTACTCCACATCTCCGAGCTTGCCTGCGCCAATGATGTTCCCCGCACGCGCGGGGGTGATCCTCATTTACGTAGTTTTACGGAGTTTGAAGGACGATGTTCCCCGCACGCGCGGGGGTGATCCTTAACGGCTGTGTGGTCAGCGGTTTCTCTCTCCATGTTCCCCGCACGCGCGGGGGTGATCCCAGACGGGTAGCTACGACTGCCCGAAAGCAGTCATGTTCCCCGCACGCGCGTGCGGGGAACATGTTCGGGAACTTTCCCGAACAACACTTCAACACGGATCACCCCCGCGCGTGCGGGGAACATCGCGCTTCCGA
>BOCB01000081.1 GCA_026002695.1 Synergistales bacterium | reverse complement strand
GTCCTGTTCAAATCCACTATCTCAACAGACACGCCATCGCACATTTTTTTAACATAGCTCTCTATGGAAAGAACGCCAAGCGGCCACGTTGACCAGTTAAACAGTTCAGTCAGCGATATAGTCCGGCTTTGCAGTTCAATCAGCCGCTGTTTGCTTGTCGGCAGTACTGATACGAACACTATTTTAGTCATCTTAAAACCTCTATAAAGCATAGCACACGCTCTCGGCGTACCAACGGCTGTAATGTCTGAGCGTGAACTTGTATTCGGAATTATGATACAAGATCCGCTGCGGCAAAGCATACATATCGTGAAGGCTATGATATACGCATATCGCCAGTTTGGGCTTATGTTTTTTCAGCAGTTGCCCCGCGCCGCTAATGGCGAAATATTCCGCGCCCTCAATATCCATTTTGATAAAAGTCGGCGAATCGGATTTGTCCGCGCTGTTTGACATATCACTTTCGTCGCTTTTGCTTGTTGCCGATGAAGTACGAAAGATGGCTCCGAATGCGCTTATAATCGCGGGAGGTTATCCCTGTACTCACTTCGTCGCTGATATTATCGCCCATAATCCCGCCATCGACGCAATTTGTCTTGGTGAGGGCGAGATCCCGTTCGCGGAATTGGTCGGCGCGGACGATAAAAGAGAATACCTGAATACATCTCCGTACTTTGTGACAAAAACGCACACGGGAACCACGAAGGGCTTTGTCTGCGACATAAACGATGTCCCGCGGCTGAACTACGACGGATACATAGCTAAATACGGCGATGATGTTATTCGTGAATACGTAAACATATTGAGCGGCGGAAAGGGCGCGTATGGTTCGGAGGGAATCATGATGACGAGCAGAGGATGCCCATTTCATTGCGTCTTTTGCGCCGCTCATTCCATCCACGGAAGAAATATGCGTTATCTGTCAATGGAGCGCGTCAAGGCAGAAGTTGATTACTGGATAGACAACTATAACGTTACAGCGATCAACATTATCGACGACCATTTGTTGGGCGATGTCGCTCGTCTAATAGAGATTATTGACTATATTGCCGGTAAAGGGAGAAATGTCGTATTCGCGAATACATTTGCGGTAGCGCCTGTAACAAAAGAATTTGTCGATTGCTTGGCGCGTAATGGGATAAACGACGTTCAGCTTGCGCTTGAATCCGGTTCCGCGCGTGTATTGCGTGAAATTATGCGCAAGCCGCTGACACTCCGAAAAACAGATGAAGTACTCGCGATGTTCAAGGGGACGGACATTTTTGTGAAAATTTCTCTGCTTGTCGGCTTCCCGGACGAAACAATTGACGATATTAAGGAAGCTCTTGATTATCTGCGTAAAGCGGAGTATCACTGGGCAACTATCAGCAATCTGATACCGATTTCCGGGAGCGAGGCATACAAGCAAATCATTGAGGATACGGGTATCGAGTACAAAATGGATACCGCGAACGTGTTCGCGGCAGACTATGCAAACCCCGAAACCGTCGAATATATGCTCGGCGATATCAAGTACACGATGAACCTTGACATAAACTTTGTACACAACGGGCTTATGCGGGCGGGCAAATATGAAATGGCGGCAAACAGGTTTGAGTCGGTTATAAAAAGTGTTCCCGACCACGCTTTTGCCTATTATTATCTGGCAAAATGCTATGAGAAAATCGGGGTAAATTATGATAACGAGTACGCCGAGTATAAGCGAATAATCGGGAACAGCGATTTTTGGAGCAGATATGCGGCGCATTTCGGTTTGGAGCGATGATCACCATGCAGTATCGGGAATTCGGGAAAACAGGAAAAATGGTGTCAGCCGTTGGCATGGGGGCTAACCGCTTTAAGCCGGAGGACATAAAAACTCCCGGCGGGATAGAACGGTGCGCCGATATAGTTATGCGCGCCGCTGATTTAGGCGTGAACTTTTTTGACAGCGCGGCTGTTTATTCCGGCGGCAAGTGCGAGGAAATACTGAAGCCGGCGTTAAGGCAAATCAAAGCAAAATGTTATGTATGCGGCAAATCTTCAAGCCATCAGGAAAAAACGCGCGACGCCGTGCTGCGTCATATCGAACGCTCACTTAACAACCTTGGGATTGATTATTTTGACTTCTATTATATGTGGAGTATAAAGTCGCTAACTCAATATGAGGAAATAATGGCTCCGGGCGGAGCGTATGACGGCGTTGCCGCGGCAAAAGAACGCGGTATGATTAAACATATCTGCTTTTCCTCTCACGCGCCAACGCGGGACGCGGTGACGATGATACGGAGCGGCGCGTTCGAGGGCGTTCTGCTGTCTTATTCACTGATGAATTTCCGAGAAAACGCTATCACGCTCGAAGCCGCTCACGGTAACGGCTTGGGCGTTGCCGTAATGAATCCGCTCGGCGGCGGTATAATCCCACAAAACTCCGAGATGTTCATGGGCGCTGTTATGGACGGCGACACAGATGTCTGCGACGCCGCGTTAAAATTTGTCTATGCAAACCATGCAGTAAGCACTGTTCTATGCGGAGTCGAAAACGCGAACGAACTTACGGCTAATGTGAAATCGTTATCCGAGCCTGACTCACACTTAGAAACTCGCAGCGCGTATGTCGCGGATAATCTTGGTGTGTTTTCAGGATTTTGCACAGGCTGCGGCTATTGCGCCGATTGTCCCGCCGGTATCCCGATTCCGGCGCTGATGACAGCGTATAACCAAACTATATTTAAGTCAGACACGTTCATCTACAACAGGACTTCGCCGGAACTAATAAAGCGCGGCAATTTCTTTCGCTCTCTCGAAGGCCGGGCGGAATTTGAAAACAGCGCGAACCCGTGTTTGAAGTGCGGCAAGTGCGAAAAGGTATGTACGCAGAGCCTGCCAACCACGGACAGAATTGCCGGAATATACGGCTGGGTCGAGGAAAACTGTGTATCGCGCCAGGCGCGGAAAAAGCGGCTTGAGGGCTTAATAAAACGCAAATACAAACGAGTCGGCTTCTTCACGGGGGGAGGGTATACAGCTTTTGTGATAAAACTGTATAAATCCCTGATTGGAGACTTTTCCTTTGAGCCGTTTGTATTCGACAACAATCCGCTGAGATGGGGCAGTGAGTTCTCCGACGGAATAGTTATAAGAAACCCGGAGGAAATACCAAGGCTCGGATTAGATGCGGTTTTGGTTTCTAACTATGTTCACAGCGAGGATATTTACGCCGACCTAACCGCTCGGTTTCCGATGGCAAACATAAAAAAGCTGCATACTGACGATGATGTTCCGTGGGTGTTTTGAAGGATAGCATTGAGGAGGGACATTACAATGACAAATAAAATCTTTTACGGCGCGGGTGATAACGCTCGTAAAAACTTAGCCCGATGGATAAAAGAAATCGGCGAACCTGTATGCTTTGCCGATATGGACAGCAGGAAACGGGGTAAATGCTTCTCTGATAGCCCGGGGCTTGAAACTTCACGGGGGGGGGGATACGAAGTGACTTCTCTCGCGGACGCAATCGACAGATATCCTGACTATGAGCTTTGGCTGACGTTGGCGCCTGTAAATCTGCTGAGTGCTACAGAGCAGTTGATTGAGCGAGGCGTTCCCAAAGAGCGAATCCGCTACTGCGAAGATGTTGAATATAGACGCGGTTGTCGTCTTTTAGGTGAATATATTTTCCTTACTGTTGATTCTATAAAGCCATGTTGTACACAATACGGGAAAGTAATTCCTTATGCCGACAAAGTGCATTCTGAAGAAAGCGTCAGACATTGTATTGGAGAGTTCCGTCAATGGCTGAACAAGACGCTTGCGCTAATGCGTACTGACGCAGAAACAGATTGCGATAATTGTTCGCTGTTAAAATGGGGTTATTATTCGAAAACCTCAAGTATAAAATTGTTGAATGCAGGATCGGGTTTTGCAAACACAATCTGCAATTGTCGCTGCATTTATTGCAGTCAGTCAGAAACAGCATTCAAGGGAAGCGATCAAATTTTGGATGGATATGAAATACATTGTATTTTATCGGACGAGTTTGGCGCAGCAATAGAGTTTGTATGTCTCACTGACGGGGAGATTACAGTATTGCCTCACCGCGATAAACTCCTAAATCTAATAATTGAAAAAGGATGGAGTGCTATGGTTGCTACGAATGCATTGTTATACAATGACGATGTTGCAGCAATATTGAGCACACAATTCTCTGTCCTGAATGTCAGCTTGGATGCTGGAACTGCTGAAACTTATCATAAAGTAAAAGGTGTTAACGCTTTTTCAAAAGTAGTATCAAACCTTGAGAGGTATGCCGAAACCAAAGGCCGTATTGAGTTAAAGTACATCTTGTTACCCGGACTAAATGATAATTTTGACGATGTGAACGGGTTTATAAAAATCGCCGTGAGTTTGAAAGCTTACAGAGTTTATTTATCGCGCGCTTCATTAAATGGCTTATCAAATACTGCAAGAATAAGTGAACCTACCGGCTCAACAACAAGTATTACCGAACAGGAATATGCAATGTATGCGTATTTCGTTGCTCGTTGCAAAGAAGTTGGGTTGCCGGTTTACTATGTTGCGGAGTTTTTCATCACATCAGACTGTTTGCGTATGAGCAATTTATGTGAAGGAATTTAGTTGGTGGCTACGATATTTAACAAATTGTATTTTCAGATGACATTGCCGAAAGGGGCGCTGAACAAATGAGAGACTGCATAAAAGAAATCGCGGATTTTGAGTTTCCCCATTTTTCAAGCTCACCTCCAAAGGCAACGCTGATTTGAGCGCGGCGGTCTGTCAAAAAATGATGACATTCCGGTATATAATTTGCCAAATATTTCAGCCAAGCCGGCGGCAA
>BOCB01000080.1 GCA_026002695.1 Synergistales bacterium | reverse complement strand
TTTCGAGGAAGAACTCCCAGTTGTCGCGCTCCGCCTCGCGCAGCGGCATCTGGAACTCCATGTTTATGCCCTTCTTTGTGTTGTCGGCCTTGTTCTTGGCAGGGCAGTTGCGCACGCAGAGCGCGCAGCCTATGCAGTCCTCGGGGGCTACCTGTACGGTGAACTTCTTTCCGGCGAAGTTCTTCCAGTTCGCGTTGACGGACTTGAGCGTCGGGGGCGCGTCGTCAAGCAGCTCCGCGTCGTACACCTTGGAGCGTATGGCGGCGTGCGGGCAGACGAGGCTGCATTTGCCGCACTGAACGCACGTCGACGGATCCCACACGGGAATTTCGATGGCTATATTGCGCTTTTCGTACTGAGACGTGCCGGTCGGGTATGTGCCGTCCTCCGGCATGGACGAGACCTTTAAATTGTCCCCCTCGTTCACCATCATCGGGCCGAGGACGTCCCTGACGAAGACGGGCGAATTGTCCGCGACGGCCGGCCTTATATCGGACCCGCTCGTCGGCGCGCCGGGAATATCGACCTTGAAGAGGTTTTCGAGCGAGGCGTCGACGGCGTCCATGTTCTTCTTTACTACGTTCTCTCCCTTACTGCCGTAAGATTTCTTGATGGACTTCTTTATGGCTGCTATCGCCTCGTCCTTGGGCAGCACGCCGCTTATGGCGAAGAAGCACGTTTGCATGATGGTGTTGATACGTCCCCCCATACCGGCTTTTTTTGCTATCGCGACGGCGTCTATCGTGTAAAGGCTGATATGTTTGTCTATTATCTGCTTCTGGACGGTGAAGGGCAGTTTTTCCCACACCTCGTCCTTGCCGTAAGGGCTGTCGATCAGGAAGGTAGCGCCGTCGAGCGCGTTCTTCAGGATGTTGAATCTCTCCAGGAACGAGAACTGGTGGCACGCTATGAAGTTCGCGCTGTGTACGAAGTAGGAGGCGTGTATCGGGTTCGGCCCGAAGCGCAGATGACTTGTCGTTATGCCGCCGGATTTCTTCGAGTCGTACTCGAAATAACCCTGCGCGTAATAGTCAGTATCCTCGCCGATTATCTTGATGGAGTTTTTGTTCGCCCCCACGGTACCGTCGGAGCCCAAGCCGTAGAAGAGACAGCGGATGCACTTGGGATCCTCCGTCGAGTAGCCGCTGTCGTAGTCCAAGCCGCTGAACATGACGTCATCGTTTATGCCGACAGTGAAGCCGTTTTTGGGCGACAGCTTATTTAATTCGTCGTATACGGCCTTCGCCATTGCCGGCGTGAAGTCCTTGGACGACAGCCCGTAGCGTCCGCCGGCCACGGTAATATCGGCTCTTCCCTTCAGGGCCTCGACGACGTCCATGTACAGCGGCTCGCCGGGCGCCGCGGGATCCTTGCACCTGTCGAGCACGGCAATGGAGCGTGTCGTGGACGGCAGCGCGCGCCGTAACGCCTCCGCGTCGAACGGACGGTATAGGCGCACGGCGACGAGGCCGACTTTCTCCCCCTCCGCCGTGAGGCGGTTCAATGTCTCGCGCACGATACCGGAGCCGCTGCCCATCATAACTATGACTCGCTCCGCGTCCGGCGCTCCGAAGTAATCGAAGAGACGGTAGCGCCGCCCGACGAGGCCGGCGAACCTGTCCATCGCCCTCTGGACGATGGCAGGCATATTCTTGAAGTAAACGGAGCAAGCCTCGCGGGACTGGAAGAACGTGTCGGGATTCTGAGCGCTTCCGCGCAGTTCCGGGCAGTCCGGGGTGAGGCCCCGCAGCCTGTGTTCGTGTACAAGCTCGGTGTCTATGAGGGCTCTCATGTCGTCGTAGGTTATCTGTTCGACCTTCATAACCTCGTGGCTCGTGCGGAATCCGTCGAAGAAGTGGAGTATCGGCACGCGCCCCTCGAGGGCGGCCATCTGAGATATGAGGGCGAGGTCCATTACTTCCTGAACCGACGCCGAGCAGAGCATCGCCCAACCCGTGGAGCGCACTGCCATTACGTCGGAGTGGTCGCCGAAAATGGATAGGGCGTGGGTGGCGACAGTGCGGGCGGAAACGTGCATAACGGTGCTCGTCAGCTCACCGGCTATCTTGAACATATTGGGTATCATGAGGAGCAGACCCTGCGACGCGGTGAAGGTGGTGCCGAGCGCGCCGCTCTGAATAGCGCCGTGGTACGCTCCCGCCGCTCCGGCCTCGCTCTGCATTTCGACGACGGACGGAACGGTACCCCAGATATTGGGGCGTCCTTCCGAGCTCCACTGGTCGGCCCACTCTCCCATATTGGACGAGGGCGTTATAGGGTATATGGATATAACTTCACTCGTGGCGTGAGCAACATAAGCCGCAGCCTCATTTCCGTCCAGTGTTACGCTGGGTCTCTGTGACATGGTCTTTACCTCCGATTTTATGAAATATTTAACGAATAGTTTGAAATTACTTGCCGTAAGTATATCACACATATTGACGATTTAGCGTTTGGTGTATCATGTTGTATAATATATGGGGTTTCAATCTTGGGGGTGATTATCCTGTACGCCATAGCGTTTGATTTGGATACGGACACGCTGAAAAAAACATACCCGTCAGGGTCATGGAACAATGCCTGTAACGACATCAAACAAGCCTTGGCCGAGCACGGCTTCTCACGTCAGCAGGGAAGTGTTTACTTTGGTGATATGAAGAACGTGAACGCCGTAACTTGTGTCATCGCGGCCCAGGATTTAACCCGGGCCTTCCCGTGGTTCGCGGCGTCCGTCCGCGATATTCGCATGCTGAGGATTGAAGACGACAACGACCTGAAGCCCGCCATTGAAAAGATGCCGGCAGCTACACGCGGCTGACTTCGGAAGGCCGATTTATTGTCAGGAGTTCAAAATCCGTACCGTCCGCTGTCCATTTTGGCGTCCCTTATGCCGGAGAGGAGGGTAACGCCTTCCGTGCCGGAGCTCCCGATACGCGCGCGGACTAAGAGTTTGCCGTCTACATCCGTCCATTGCGCGTCTGAATTGCCGTTGACGCTGTTATATGACGCGTATCGCTCGAAATATTTGCCGCCCGCGGAAGTAAGCTGCGCGAATATGGTCTGCTGTTCGCTCCTTGATTTGGTTCTCCACGCAACGCGGGCGGCGCGCACAACCTTGCCGTCGTTGAGGACATCCATCACCCATTTGTCGGCGTCCGTACCCCAGCGGGTTATTTTAAGTTTCCCGTCGCCGGTATCCTTTTCGGTGTAGGCCTTTCCGAGAAAGGAGCGGGCGTCCTTCATACCGGAGCCCGGCGGTATCTTGCGGAGCAGCGTAAACGCGCCGTTCGCCGATAAGTCCGCTCTCGACGCCGATGCCGAGACAAGGAGCATAAAGACCGCGCATAGCGTGACGCGCGCAAAAAAGGCAATTTTTCGCTGACAAACATACATATCAATCATCATTGGAGCATTATACACCATCCTGCCATTTGGCTACGTATACGCGTTTTTCCTTCGGAATCCGCTTGTCCGTTACGCCGAACATTTTGTTGGGGAATCAATGCTTCCGCGGCTCTCACCTAATCATCGCGCCTCGCAGTTTCGTGAATACCTCCGTGTTCTCGTACTCGCCGGCGAAGGCGTCAGAACCGGCGCCTGCCGCCGAGATCGGCACGTTTTTGCCGGTGTGGTAGAAGGTCGTCCATGTCACGCCGGCGCGGGCGTTCGCCTCTTTCATGCAGGCAACGGTGAACGGGTCGTAAGTGGCGTACAGCGTTTTATACTCCGCGCTTTTCACGGGGCGCTTCGCTCGCGCGGTCATGCTCACGGAATACGCGCTTCGCACGCCTGACGAATCCGGGATATCGCAGCCGAAGAAATCAGCGGCTCTGTTAAGCGCGGAGACAAACCCCTCCTTGCTCCCCGGCGAGACGGTACGCTCGAAGGCCGCGTGTGAACCCCTCTGACGCGATACGGCGGCATAGAAACGAGGCGCGTCCATCTCGGAGGAGGCAAGCGTCATTCCGCCGGTTTCGTGATCGGCGGTAACGACTATCAGGGTGTCGTCAGGGTGTGCCCGCATGAAGTCCAAGGCCGCGGAGACGGCGGCGTCCATATCCATTACCTCGCGCACGGCGGCGGCGGCGTCATTCGCGTGGCAGGCGAGGTCTATCTTACCGCCCTCGGCCATGATAAAAAATCCCTCGTCGCACTCTAACAGCTCTATCCCCTTTTTCACGAAATCGGCGAGCGTTATATCGCCGCCTTTCGCGTCTATCGCCCACGGCATATATCCGGAGGAGACGGCGCGCGGGCTTATCGCTATGACTTTCCCATTATCCCCTTTGGCGAGGCGCGAGAAGTCCTTATTATCCGTAATTACGCGATAGCCTCTTAATTTTGCGATGTCAGCGAGAGCGGGCTCACTTTTGGGGCGATCTTTGGGCTTGCGGAAACCGCCGCCCGCGAAGTAATCGAAGCCGCTCTCCGCAAGCTGCAGCCCTATTGTATAGAGCGATGTCCTTTTGGGCGAGTGGGCGTAAAAGACGGATGGAGTCGCGTCCTGCAAAAACGACGACGTTATTATCCCGACTTTCATCCCATTCTCTCGCGCTATGCTCGCTATTGATTTATAGCTCTCGCCGTTAGCGCCCATAGCTATCGCCCCGTTGACGGTCTTGCGTCCGCAGGAAAGGGCCGTTCCCGCCGCCGCCGAATCCGTAACGCCGCTGAGCGAGCCGGTGCGTATGAAACCCTCGGCCGGCATGGAATTCATCGCGAGCCGGCTGCCGCGCGCTGAATTGCCGCCATTAGACCGCCTCATCCCGGCGAGATATATCTCCGCCGCGTTCCGCTGCGCAGCTCCCATCCCGCCGCCTGCAAAACGTCGCCGAACGCGCTGAACCGTATCCATAATACCTTATCGCCCTGCTGAGGAATTACTGTCATAATGTGATAATTATACATGATTCCCCAATAATGCGGCCGGCCTAATT
>BOCB01000079.1 GCA_026002695.1 Synergistales bacterium | reverse complement strand
ATAAGCGAGCGAAACGGCTATAGAACACCATCAGAAATCGAGGAGGTGTGGTATAGTACCGGAATGGATATTCGGAAATCTTCAAAAACAAAGCTCTAAAACTCTACACAAAACTCGGGGCGATTCACTCTCCTGACGACGTTGGCGTATTGGTTCGGCGCGACGAACGTACTTAAAGTGGACGACATGAGTCCGTTGCAATTACTGCTCAGGCTTCCAGCAGGTGGCGTAGCGCTCTTTTGCGGGTCATCCTATACTCTTTTCTGGGTTATGGATCGCTGGGGATTAGTGAAAGGGTATATTTCCTACAGGGTGGTGTTTGTGCTGCAAGTGTTGGTTCTTTTGGCGATTCTGATGCAGTTGCTGTAGGAGGACTCTAAAAGACGGCGGCCGCGGACCGTTTGTTATCGGGCGACCGCCGATGAACTTCTCAGGAGTTCGTCCCCGATTTTGTACACCCTTTAGTGTAACGGGCGACCGCAAGAGTCGCCCGTTACAGTCAATCAATAGCCGCCGGAATACGGGTCGTCCGTGTCTGAATCGCCGCCGATGCCTCAGACTTCTCGGTCAAGCCTTGCATAGATTTCCTCCGCCGTCTCTAAGCCTGCTTCTTTCCGCATCCGCTCGTATTCCGCGTCGCGCTTTTTTTGCTCGATTACCTGCCGCTCTGCATATGTCATTTCCGGTTTAGGAGCCGGTTCATCATCGTCGCCAAAAGTGGTAAGCTCAGGTTTTTGTTTTTAGGTATTTTTCCATAAGGCAACCACCATCAAGATACTTCGATGTCACGCACATCTTACAGTGTTTACAACGCTCATCGCTGATGTGATATATTCCTCCTATGATGGCGATAGCTCCGTACCTGCATAGCGATTCACATTTAAGACACTTACGGCAAGCATTATACTTCTTTATCTGATAACCTGCCATTCTTTGTAAGTCATCATGCTTCGCTACATTCATCGTCTTGACCTTGACAGCATAGTCGTATCCGTCTTGGGAAAATGGCTGAACTGAGAGTATCGGCACATTTGTTTTTATATCCACAATGATTATTTCGTTAATCAATTTTCTTCCAAGTTCTGGCGCAATGCGCCCAAACGGTATAAACAGTTCTATAAAGCCATCGTCAATCGGTTTGTTTAGCTGATAGACTTTTGCGTTATCCTCCGTTGTGCAGTTAGTGTATCGTATCTTGACATCTTGTGCCGCCGCAACGCCATTACCGCCTTGCCGCGCTTTCCACGCCCCCGAATCAATATATTCCTCCGCATCTGGTTTGCCTATACGCTTCGCAAATCCGATAAGAAAATCACGCCATTTCCTAAACTGTTCCGGCATATATATTTTCGAGAGGAACTGCGCTCTCGCATTGTTGTTCGGACAGCACCAACATCCTACACGATCATACCCTAAACGATATGCGTCGTTGAAGTCAATACCTTCACCGAGAATATACAGCCAAACATCAATGTCTTTCCAGAGGAAAATAGGCGCGGCGACTTTTTGTTTTTGAATCTTAACGGCTTCGGCATTGCTCTCAACACGATTATATCTACTTCTGGACAGTGATTCACACTTTCGAATACCATAGAATGTCAGAATATCGCTCTCACGGTACAAGCTGTTCAGGACGCGGGTGATCGGTCCGGTTTTGAACATCGAGCAGCACCAACGAAGCATTCTCGCAGGAGGTCCGATGTCATCGCACACTTTGTAAAAGTCCTGCTCTTTGTTTATGGCCGTTTTGAAGATTGCCTTGAGGTTGTCCTGTCGAAATCGGATAGCGTAATCAAGAGTCATTGGGAACTCTAAAGTTGTGTTGCCGAATATATGTACAAGACTTGGATCAGCCAAGGCTCGGACAACTAAATCGGCCGTGACTGTCGAATCTTTGCCGCCTGAGAACGAGATAACTATATTCTCGTTTGGATAAGAGGAGGCGGTTTCTTGAATGAAACAGTGAGCCTCATCAATTATTTCATGAAGTCGTATTTCGTTAGCCTTAACAAAGCGAGCAATCATCGCATCAAACGCCGCATAGCTATTCTTAAGCGCGTATTTTTCAAGCTGTTCTCTTATCACATCGGGTGACAGCTTCTTATAAAATGAGGACGTAATAGAGGTTGGTTTGCCATCAACATAGTAACGATTATTCGACGCCCAAATGTTTTGCCCTAAATAAGCAAGGGGTTTGCCCTGTATAATCTCGAACAGTAGTCGTTCTTCCGGAAACACCGGACGCAAATCCGCGCATAAATATTCAGTACTTTCACCGCAAGCGGGGCAAACATTCCGGTCAATGTTGTTGGCGTACTTGATAATCGGAAGTTTGCAATCATTGCACCAATAAACTTCGAGAGGAATTTCCCTCTCGGCTTCCGCTCCGCACAACTCACACTTTTCTTTTATCGTTTCGCGGTGACAATTCTTGCACCACATACAGCCCCCTCCTTCCTTGCATTGTTTGGTGACACTTACACCTTTACAATTATAACTGCTTACAGTAGCTCAACAATAGTAGAAAACCGACTCCAATATACTATTATATATTATAGCTACAAGTAAAATAGATTGTGAGCGGACACGCGAAACCTCAAATCTATCGAAAGGGATACTCATGCAGTTTGAAATTAGAGTCGCGATAAATTTGGAATAATATAACTAAATATGACTATTAAGTTGCCTCATGTATTTTGCATCCTTCTTCTATCTGGTGTTACGCAATACTTCGATGAAGTAAGGAGACGAAAAGCGGACATTACGCTAAACATCTCGCACCCTTTTGGGATGTGTAATTAGGCCAGAAGAAGTCCCAAACGAGATTTACCCTAGCTTGAAGAAACTTGATAGTCATATAACTAAATTAAGTTACAATAATGGGGTAGAGAGACTTAACGATATGGGGAAGTACATAAAGGTAAAAGACAAACTCGCGGAGTGTTGGCGCTCACACCGGAAGACATAAGAGATAGTGAGTTAAGGGGTACCTTGATAGTCGAACTCAGCGAATCCAGAAAAAAAGGAATGCAGCAGGCGCTTGAACAGCCTAACGACGCGAAATATCTTAATATCAGGAGGAATTGGGCTGTCCAGTAAGAAAAAATATGATTTGCGGGTTTGGATTATCCGGAAGATATTGATTGATAAGCACTGAGGAGGGTTAGCTTTGAGCAGAAAACAAAACGAAAATCTTATGATCGTGGCCGCCGTTGAAGGTTACTCCTTCAGGCATAACATGGCATCGAAAGACGCCTTTGATTTGTTTGCGCGGCACGATATATTAAACTTGATCCGTTCTCAATACGACACGCTCCATACTCAAGGGTTGGACGAGAATATTTCTTTTGCCGAAGATGTTATTCACTCAGTAACCGGTGCATGAGCCGCCTTGTATTATTCCACGGCTCCAATATAGATTTTGACCGCGTCGATCTTGCCGAATCAAGGGATAAACGCGATTTTGGACGGGGCTTTTACATGACTACTCTTCGAGAACAAGCTGTTCGCTGGGCGCAGAACATGTATGTGAGGCATAGCGGCCCCGGACGATTTGTGTATGAATTTGAGCTGAACATCTTCCCCGATTTAAGGATGAAGCGATTTGACGGATTGAGTGCGGAGTGGCTCGATATGGTGAAAAGGAACCGTGTGAATGGCGGCATACAGCATGACTACGATGTTATCTGCGGGCCAGTTGCCAATGACGACACCATGAGGACTATAGCTTTGTTCGTATCAGGCATCTATTCCGAAGAGATAGCGTTGAAACAACTCGCCTTTTTCAAGCCAAATGACCAAGTATCGATTCACACAGTGAAAGCGCTGGAATATCTTAGAATGGTGAGCAAAGACAATGGAGAATAAATACGTTTACAAAGGACAGGATATTACAACCGACGTCATCATGAAAATCGAAAAAATCACACGCCTGATCGCAGAGCAAAAAGATTGCGATTTTGAAAAGGCGTATCGCGATTTTCTGGGATCAAAAACATATACCGCGCTGCAAAATACGGAATCGCTTATGTGGGCAGAAAGCGAAGAATTCATTGTGGATGAATATTACAGAGAGCGTCAAAATTAGGCTTGGCACAGGCATAGATATGAGCACAGATATGAATTCAGTAATATTGAGGCGAGTTTGATTTCACGTTTATGAACCGAACAGAAGTCCAAGGCAGTAATTGAGATTGATATGCGAGTGAACGAGCGCCGTATTAAATTGCCATAAACATTGATAGACACGGAATTTAACCATACTATTCAAAGATTCCTCGTATATCAAACCGTATATCACTTTAATGTCTTTTCATAATATACTTGCTATTTCGCGGTTTTATGTCGTTGTTCGAAGTACCGCGCTCCACCAATATTCAATTCACAGCAATTTAACTAAGCGCTGAATCCAGGAATATCAAGGATTTGGCGCTTTTCTTGTTCTCTCATCAAGTGATGTAAGATGTAGGCTCTTATCAGCTCTTCATCTTTCCCAACTGTCGATACATAGCAGCCCCGCGCCCAAAAATGCTCTCCATGAAAATTCCTTTGCCTGCCCCCAAAATTCCTCGCAATACTAATCGCGCTCTTCCCTTTGATAAAACCCACTACCTGCGCTACTGCGTATTTCGGAGGAATTGAGATGTACATATGAACATGATCCACCGCCACGTGACCTTCTAATATCCGGCTCTCTTTTTGCCGGGCAAGTTCATGGAAAATTTCTCCCGAGTATGTGCGAATCTTCATGAACATTTTATTAATTATTCTGTCTGTCGTCCTTTCGCGTTTTTGTCACGCTCTGAAAGTATGGGGTTGTCGCATGGCCATTTTATTCCGAACCGCGGGTCATTCCACGCGTAGGTGAATTGATTTTCGGAATATGCAGTCGATAATTTGTATGAAATAACCGCGCTGTCTGTCAAAACATAATAACTGAAGCCGTACAGCGGCGGAATATACAATTGATGATGATTTTTATCGGAAAGTATGAAGCCCTCCCATTTTCCGAAATTTTCAGAATTTTCGTCGCAATTTACAATTA
>BOCB01000078.1 GCA_026002695.1 Synergistales bacterium | reverse complement strand
GTTGTTATAAAGTTCATGATATATCGCGGCTTGAAAACCGTCAGGAATGGGCAGGTTTGAAAACAATTTTTGCGGTTGAGCATATAGTTGAAACAAAACATAAGACTACAAAAGAAATGAATTACTATAGTCAATTAATTTAAGAACTCATAAATTGCATCGACCAATGTTCTGAATTTCCGAACTAAATCTCTCAACGCTCTTTTCATATTCGCCCGGAGTTTCTCGATGGGATTCAAGTCTGGTGAGTACGGCGGCAAAAAAATTAGCCGTATGCCATACTTCTCTGCCAATTTTTGCAACTTCTTTTTGCGATGGAAAGACGCGTTATCCATAACAATCGTGTAACCAACAGGCACTTCGGGCAATAGAAATTTCTCAAACCACAGCTCGAAAAAATCGCCGTTTGTGTTACATAAATAGCAATGTGAACCGAGAACTTCTCCGTTGCAATATCCGGCAATAACGTTGGTCCTTCGGTACTTTTCCCCGCGTCGCACATCCTCGGTTTTTTGCCCTATCGGCGCACGCGCATACTCACGTTGATAAAACTTATTAACTCCGCTTTCATCAACATACACGATGGTTTCCGGGTCTACTTGCGCTATTTGCCCGAAGAACTCCGCTCGTTTTTTCGCAGACTTTTCGGAATAGGTGAACGTCTTTTTTTAACGTGATTTTCATCTTGCGCAGCGCATAGAAAATAGCCTGGACGGTACAATCAAAGCGTTCTGCGAGTTCATAAAGGTACATATCAGGCTTCTCTTCAAGAGCCTTTCTCAATTCGTCTTTGTTGATTTTCCTCTTTCTCTCGCAAACCTTTTTGTCCTCAAGCGAACCTGTCGTTTCGAGCAGCTCTTTCCAACGATAATATCGGTCACTGCATATTCCAAAGGCTTCCTTGAGTTCTTTGAATGTGTGTCCGGTGTCTTTATATGCGATCGCTTGTTTCCTAAATTTTTTGTCGTATGCCATACTCATATTATCGGATTTCTTTACATTTACTTAAATTAAACAACTATAAAGCGCGGCGGAAACTATTGTTTTGGACTGAAAGAAAACCAAAAGACATTTTATAACGATGTGAAACTTTTTATAGAAAATCCGCCGAACCAAGACAGTCTTGGAGTTTTTACCGCGCCTGCGGAAAAAGGGCACGGGCGCGTAGAAACACGTCGTTGTTATAAAGTTCATGATATATCGCGGCTTGAAAACCGTCAGGAATGGGCAGGTTTGAAAACAATTTTTGCGGTTGAGCATATAGTTGAAACAAAACATAAGACTACAAAAGAAATGAATTACTACATTTCAAGCCTTGCTGAAACGCCTGAAAAACTGATGCAAATCACCCGTGCACACCGGAAAATAGAAAGTTTACATTGGATTGCGATCCATGACCAGGAGACCATCCGAAGCGTCTATCCACGCTGTGCTTTCCGCAAAACCGTTGACGTCCATGTCGAAAAAGACACGATTAGTAAGGTCCGTTTGTCCATCACGATTCAAATCAATGACCAACGGGTCATATATTGCTGTTGTTCCTCCACCAAAATTGTCTGGGATCGCCACCTAGCGGCGGTGGAGGCGGAGTACAGCAACTGGCTCTGTCCGTACAGCAACTGAGTTCGCTGGAATCGCCATTGCTGGGGTCAAAATACTTCGCAACCATGATACCCAAAGCCCAGAATGCCATAGCTAGATAGAAGCCCGTAGCCGTACTACTTGCTATTATAACCAAGAAACCTATAAAACCCACAGCCGTATTGGCATTCTCAGCATCATTACTGGTTTTTTTATCTTATCGTTGAGAGCACAACAATCCATTTTTCTTCACTCCCGATCTTTAAGGTTTA
Source organism: Synergistales bacterium (assembly GCA_026002695.1). Taxonomy (GTDB): domain Bacteria; phylum Synergistota; class Synergistia; order Synergistales; family Synergistaceae; genus BOCB01. Next base: position 3,325 of record BOCB01000078.1, on the reverse strand, counting down.
GAATCTTTAGAAAATCTCCAATTTCTCAATTGTTTTCTCGCCAGAATCCCAGTCATTGCTCCCTGCCAACCAAGCACAAGCATACCAAACCACTTTAGTGAAAAAGATAATATCTCCCAACTGGTCCAGGATAATTCTCCAAAAATACAGAGCACAAATACATCAAGGGGTATTGGTGAACCTATTAGAGATCTAAAAACCCGCGGATAAATGATAGCTTCATAATCAACAAAAATTAAAATGAGCACACATACTAATGTTATAGGATATTTTTCTCCCTTCAGGCACACCATTATCAATATAAATAGAACGCTTAAAAGAATAGCAATGCTTAATAATTTACTGACTCCGGAAACATATAATACCAAGCAATTCAATATGGACGCAAAAGGATATTGCATATAAAAACTTATGCACATCGGCACAAACCAAAAGACCAACAAATAGCAACCGGTAAACCCGGTTAAATATCTATTAAACTTCTTGTTGTCTCCTCTGTTTATCACATCGAATGTCCACACAGATTCTTCCATGTTTTTCACATCCTCCACCATCTCCTTTCTCGATCCCTGGTATTTATGAATCAATTCAATATAAAACGGGGTAGTTGCCAATAAACAAGCGCTTCCGGTAAATAACAATATCGGCTTCGACCCCATTTCCCCCAACCTCTAAATATAACCTTAAGCATAGTTGTAACTCTCCTCTCACTAAAAAAACAATATATCGAATGATAGAGTCAATTATTTATGACTCAAGCGCAAACACGAAATAAAAAGTAAAATGCTATATATCATAAGCAAGGAAAGAATAAATAAAAACTTTGTTGAATTGTATTGCATTAATAACATTTCCTTTACCGAAGATATTTCAGAGCCAGCTTTTTCTTCGTCCTGATTCCGCAACAACATCACAACAAAGATGATATTGTTAATAAAAAATCGTTTTGCATAAAATATTAAAGAAATGGCGAACAAGAATAAAGCGATTGCATAAAATACGAAAGGTATCCACGAATCACGCGCGTAAAAAATATTATAATCTGTAAGTAAAATAGCAAGTGCTGGTACAAACGCAAAAAATGCCATTGTTATAGCATATTTGTTGTTTGTTAAATTCTCCCTGAATAGTCTCTTTAATACAAAAGCGCTCTCACTTTCTGACTGGCTCATTCCAATATTAGCATCAAGATATTTTAACAGGTAAATATATGCTGACAACATTTGTGCGGTAAAAGAAGAAAAATAAAAAACAACAATAAATACCAACGGTGCAACAAAGAGATACGTATAATTAAAAGGCGGTCTTGAGCCGATTATAAAACAAAATAAAGTCAGCATATAAGTAATTCGTGAATTCGTCAAATGAAATTGTTTTTCGATAAACAATCGTTTACCGTCGAAACCCAACCCCAGACAGCGCAATAAAACAAATTGTGTGCCAGATATTAAATCCAAGAAAAACAATATATATGGCGAAACCGCAATTATCACGAATATAACTAAACCCGATACGCGAAAATACAGTGATGAACCACTAAAATAGTATAGACAAAAAAAGTAGTACAAAAAAATATTGGTGCCATAATATCTACAATGGCATATTTAAAGGGCTGTTTATTTTTTATGCTAAATCCCCTCATCAAAACTATCTACCACTCTATTATCAATGGAAGTAAGGATATTGCATATAAAAACTTATGCACATCGGCACAAACCAAAAGACCAACAAATGGTAACCGGTAAACCCAGTCAAATATCTATTAAACTTCTGGTTTTCTCCTCTGCCTATTGCGTCTAATGTCCACACAGATTCTCCCATGTTTTTCACATCCTAATAGCAAACCTTATAGCGTAGCATCCGTATTTTCATTTTGAATGAGCCTCTGAATCTTCTACGAATAAGCCCATCGGTAAACTCAAGAATTAAGCAAATTAATCATATCAGTTAGAATGTGATAAATTTTATAACGATAATAAAAAAGAAGTCAATAGCAAAATCAAAAATTACTTAAAATTTTTTGACAAATTTATTTTTGCTATATCCTACCATATCCAACAAAACCCAAAATAGCGTGGGGATGCCCTAAATCCGGCAAGGGCGATCCCCCACGCTCCAAGTTGCGTTGAGCCGATTATTTTATGGCTCAACCGCTGCTCGCGCCAACCTTACAGCGTCTGAGACGCGTATGCTCGCGTTCATCCGCGCAGCGCGCTCACTCTTCTTGTGAATAGCGGCAGAGGAAAGAAGTTTCCTCCCGCTCGCAACGCCAAACACATAAGTCATTTCTATGCCCGGCGGCTCTATAACCACGACGCCTATCATACCCTCACCTATCCGCTCCACGTCATACAGCCAATCACGCCCGTCGAGTTTTGACTTGGCAAAGAAATCCCTGTTGCCGATAGTCAGCGCGACTATTCGTGGAACGAGCGGGCGCGCAAAACCTGTGCCCCCATCGGACGCATGAGGCAGTCCGCAGAATATCAGCACACCGAAAAGGCAAACTGCCGTTATCGTACATATACGTTTCATGTTCAACCACTCCCATCACTTATTTTTCTTGCGGCGCTTCATCATGCCGGGCATATCGGCGGGTATTTCGAGAGAATCCGCTATAATGCCGCGCACCATATCGGCCACCTCCGAGATGAACGCCTCCAATGTCAACGTGCCGTCCTCAATATCGCTCATCTTATTTTCCCAGAGCGCGGTCAGGTCGGGTTGAACCATGACGGAAGCCCGTGAAGTGCTCAGAAGATTTATGAGCAGCTTACCCAAGTCTGTTGAAACGAGATGCTTTTTCTTCTTCTCCAAATAACCGCGCTTGAACAAGACGGCGACGATGTTCTCCTGCGTGGCCGAGGTGCCAATCCCCTGAACTTCCTTGAGTTTTGCGCGGATTTCGGGGTCTTTGATGAACGTGTAGATATTGTTCATTCCAGATATGAGCGCGTGATACGTGTACGGCTTAGGCGGTTTGGTCAGCTTCTCTTCCATCGAGGCGCGGGCAAGCCCGCACTCTCCGACCTGAACAGTCGGAAGAACTGCCGCGTTGCCCTCCTCATCGGGTTTATCAGCCTCCGAATTTTCCCAACCCTGCCAACCGATATTGACGACAGCCCTGCCCATCCTCTGAAACGTCTCCCCGTTGACCGAGAATTTTACTGACGTTTCCTTGTACTCATAATCGGGGAAGAATTGCAGAACGTAACGGGAGCATATCAGCTCGTAAATCTTCCGCTCAATATCGGAGAGCGTCCCCGCAGCCGGTGCTCGCGTTGTTGGTATGATGGCATGGTGCTCCGTAATTTTCCCGTCGTCC
>BOCB01000077.1 GCA_026002695.1 Synergistales bacterium | reverse complement strand
GATTTCAATCCGATTGAAAAAAGATGGGCAAATATGAAACGTGCTTTGGCTGACATCTTGCCCGATTCTGAAAATCTCGAAACCGCCATACATAGATATTTCGGTATTAATTATTCTTAAGTTAAAGTACTATATTCGCAATAACAAAGTCAAACAGAAAGTCACAGGCGGGTTTCGCACAGAAAGCGGCGCGGAAGATTTTGCAAAAACGTCGTCTATTGTAGGTACTGTTGTAAAATTCGGCGACAGCTTTGCAGATACTGTGAAAGCGATATTCTGTGGAAATTTCACTCATTTTGCATAACGACTGAATAGTTACACATATTATTCATTCTGTATCCAAGCCCTGTTTTTGTTCATCTTGTATCTTTCGTTCCGTCCATATAGCGTCCATAGAAACGAACAAGACTCCAGGCTTAAATCATCTGAAGCCTTGCTATTTCTTGGTGGGCGACACAGGGTTCGAACCTGTGACTTCTTCCGTGTGAGGGAGAAATAATTATATTCCTTACGGAACCTTGCAAGAAACTATCGACCTCTAAATCAGCTAACAATCCCATTGTACAGCATTCTATTAGTTTTGTCTATTGACCTTTTGACGTGGTAGTTTATACTGGTCAGGAGTAAATACGGAGTAAAAACTTTTATTTCGCTTTGAAGGGAGTGATTGCAGGTGCAGGTCAAACTAACTCAATCAGTAGTCAATAATACCAAGCCTTCGGGCAAGTTATTCTGGGTACGCGACATGCTTTTGAAGGGCTTTGTCATGTCGGTCAGTTATGGGGGAAAGAAAACCTACTGCGTGGACTACAAGCGGGGTAATGGAAAGCGGGCGACGTACAAGATTGGCGATGCGAACTTGTACACCGTCGCGGAGGCGAGGGAAGCTGCGAGGGAGTTTCTGTCGTATGTCGAGCGCGGAGAAGACCCATCAGAGCCGGAGGAGAAGATAACGCTGGGCAGTTTCCTCAAAGATATTTACGAACCTTGGGTGATGGAGAACAGAAAAACTGGCAAAGATACAGTAACCACGATAAGAACAAACTTCGGCCATTTATTCGATACGCCGCTGGAGGCACTTAACGTTGCACAAATCGAACAATGGAGGACGAAAAAGAAGAAAGACAAAGACGTTAAAGCCTCCTCTTTGAACAGGATGGCAACTGCTCTGACATCAGCTGTTAATTGGGCGGTGAAAAGGGGTATCATTGAGGTTAATCCCTTCGCGAGGCTCGAAACATTACCTGAAAGAGATTCTGTTCAGAAAGTCCGTTATCTCACTGAGGACGAAAGGGCGCGGCTTATAGCGGCCTTGGATAAACGGGAGAAGGAAATACGCGAGGGACGCGACAGTCATAATAAATGGCTGAGAGCCAGAGGATTGGAAACAGTAGAGCCTATTGGTGATGGTGAGTTTGCAGATTATCTGAAACCTATCGTTATCCTGAGCTTATCTACCGGCATAAGACGAAACTCCATATTGTCGCTCGAATGGCGCGATGTGAATTTTGCGGACAGAACGGTAATGGTTCGCGCCGCCACGTCCAAAGCCGACAAGCAATATTATGTGTCGCTCAACAAATTGGCGTCGGGCACTCTTTCAGCTTGGCAGAAACAATCCAAACACACTGCTTCCGGCAGTCTCATCTTTCCCTCACCCAAAACAGGCAAGAAAATGGAGAGTTGCGTTCACTCATGGGAGACGCTGCTGAAAAAAGCCGATATTCAGGATTTTCGTTGGCATGACATGAGACACGACTTCGCCTCTCAGCTCGTTATGAAAGGAATTGACCTGAATACCGTCCGGGAGCTCCTCGGACATGCTGACTTGAAGATGACCCTGCGTTACGCGCACTTAGCGCCGGAGAACAAGCTGCGAGCCGTCGAAATGCTGGACTGACAGTAGCTGAAAAGTAGTATATAATGCGCTTATCAAGTAAGTATTTCACTGCGCGCGTGAATGGAGGCGCATCCTATTGATGAGACATGAAGGCTTCGGGAATATTGTTTTTCTGGCATTGGCCGCCGCCATCCTTATTGGCGTCTCAGGAGGCATGGTGCTTTTTACAATGCAGTCAAACCAAGAAACCGAAGCCAAACTGCAAGCGGAAAAAGATATGCTCACAGCCGAACTCTTGCAGCTTAAAGAAGAAGTCGCATCCTACAAACCGGTCATAGCGGAAATAAACAACCTGAAGGCAAATTACGACGCGCTCCTGTCTGAATACAATTCCTTTAGGGAAACGACCGATTTGGCCTTGGAGGCGGCAAGTTCAAGAGCCGATGAATATCAAGAAAAAACGGAAGAGGCAAGCAGAAGGGCGGAAGAAGCAGAAAGAAGAGCCGCAAAAGAGGCGGCCTCCGCAAGAGAATCGGCGCGTTTAGCGGAAGAACGGCAGAAACGACAGCCGCCAAACGAAATCAGATATGTTCCTGTAACAACTCCAACGCAGCAACAAAAACCTCCCAAACCCAAACGCTGGCAGTGCTCCAGATGCGGCAAAATGGGATTAAACGCGTCAAAACCACAAGGAGGCAAGTGCAGTCGAAATAATCTAATCACAAAGGATTCCCCGAACCACATCTGGTTTCCGCTCTATGAATGATCAGAGTGTTTGAAGGTTTACTCTTTATCTGCTCGACCACATCAGCGGTCTTTGCCCGTCTTTATGCCGCCGCCGATTCCGGCAGTCAATGCGCCGGTCAGCCCGCACCACTCGCAGGTAAACAAATTGCTTGTCGAAATATTGCAGTTTAGTTTCCCGCACTGGCAGACGACAAAATATTTAGAGCCGCAATAGGGGCAGCCGGGATAGCCGGGAGCTGGTTCAATATTGCCGGTAATCGTCGTTCCGCCATAGCCCTCCCTCTGAGCAGTCGCTTCTTTGATGGGGAAAGCCCAAGTATATTGCCAGTCATTTGCTCCGGTTCTCTCAAACCGGACGCCGTACAGTTTTTTGCTTTTCTTGCATTTGCACAACGCGATTACAGCTTCATTCATTCGGGTTGCTCCTTCCCGTCAAAATAAGCGATCAAGGCCGTTATGTCATCGCCGCAGCCCATCTCGCTTGTTTCCGACAGCCATTGCCTCAAATTACTCGATACAGCCTCCGCGCCATGCTTTTGTATAAGGGCAAAATATTCTCCCGCCGATTTTGTGTATTCCTCTTGGCTCGCGTAGCTGTTGGCAAAACCGTCGGTAGTCAGCATGAAAGCGTGAGGCGGCTCAGGCGTATCGGAAACAGTTCGCTTTGTCCGCGTTATGGCCTTTTTCCACGCATCCAACTTGGACAGGGAGTGTGTTTCCGTGCCGAGTATCTTCTCCGTAACAATAATCGGCTCGGCACCGGCGTCGCTGATACACGCCATATCTCCGTCGCCGAGCTGGAAGGCGAACAAGAAAGATGGCGCGATCAAAAGACCGAGAAGAGTCGAGCCGTATAGAGCGTAAATGGCCGCGTAATCCTTCTCGCCTTTGTCATTAACGTATTGCTCGCGCTTATTGTCCTTATGAACCTTGCGAACACGCCGCTTCCATTCCTGATCAATCTCTTGCGCGACCTTCGTATCGCCCTCGCGATTGAGAAAGGTCAGCAAAGTTTCCATGTCGTTCGCGTAATGCTTGCAGTAATCCCTCATGATTTTACAAAAGGCGCTCACCGCGATTACGGAGCCGGTTTTGCTGTACGGACAAGAATTGCTTCCATGACCGTCCGCAACGGATAAAATACTGGCCTGACCCAGTGAAAAACCTCTATTGCTATCCTGACACTCCTTACCGGAACGCTTGTGCGAGGCTCCTTGTACGCTTTCGCCAAAAATTTGCGCGGAACTCATGCAGCACCTCCCGCTCTACCAAACATCACCGTCTTGTACATCGCTCGGATTCGGAATATTGTTCATGTCGAGAATCAGCGGCGCGCTCCCTCCGCTGACATCGGAAGCGGCCTGCACATCGGCGGGGCGGCTGGCGGGAGCGGACACGAGTGAAGCCGCAGTGGACGCCCACTTTATCATATTCACAAGCGCCGTCGGGTTGTTGGCCTGTAATACAAGCTCACGGTTGCCGGTGAAGTCGCGCAGCACGTCATCGTCCGCGTCTTGGCCGATTGAAATGGCAATCCTCACTGCCTTCTTCCCCCACGGCAGATGGAGCAGCTTATCGAGCGACTGCTTGTAATCGTCCGTGGGCTGGCCGTCCGAAAGCAGAACCAATACGGGAGGCAGCGCCCTGTCCGTCATCGGCGGGATGGTGAGCTGCGCCGCGAGCAGTTCAAACGCCTTGCCCAAATCGGTTACGCCCTCCGCGCTCAAATCGTCCCACGCGAAATCCTCCATATTGACCGGAGAGGACGTAACCCACGACGCTCCCGTTGAAAATTTCAGCGTCCGAATCAGCAGCTGCGCGTTGGGATTGTTCCTCGCGGCGTCCGCCATTTCCGGGATTGTCGATTGAATCGCGTGGTTTAGCGATCCGATCTTCTCCCCGCACATGGAGCCTGAGCAGTCCACGATCCAAATAAAGTGAAGCGGCCTGCTCGCTAATTCGCCGCCCGGCCTTTTCAGTTCTGACATTTTGCTTCCCCCCTGCATTACGCCTTAGCGTATTTTATGTTATTTTTTCGCGCGTATCGCTCCGCGTATGAACCGGCTGTGCAATAGATTGTCAACGCTTTGCAACCCGCAAACGCCCATTCCCAGATATACTTTATTCCGGTTGAAATGACCACTTTCTGAATGTCTGCAAAATTTACAAATGCACTATCCCCTATCGCATAAATAATCGCTGCTGCTTCCCGGAACCGGGGTAGTCTTCGCAGAGGCGGCGGGTTTAGGTTCACTTCTCTCCCATAGCATGGTCATACACCTTACTAAGCTGCCAAAAAAGCTAAATACGGCATCTCCCATTTTACCGCCCTCTCCAAAATTATTATCGTTTGCGTGATCCTTGATTAAATAATGTAATATACGTATTGAGTCCAACAGATAATATCTTGTGCCGCTGTCCATATTACTTGTAATGCCTTGCATTATGTTTGTTTTTAGACTTTTCATGCTCATTATTACCTTGTTAACATGCCCACGTAACCTAAAGGTTATTATGTTGTGAACATAATTTAATATTCTTATCGTTCCGTCAAGAGCGTCTTGCGCTGGCATATTAACGGCCCCTTCTTCGATTATACAATCAATTGTACTGCCTCGCCCAAAAGATTCCTGAGTGGCTATATTGTTTTCTTTCGCGTATCTCAATGCGTATGATTGAGAATCACTAACATAGATTGTCAGTTTTTCACAATTCAAAAAAGCGTATTTGTCAATAGACTGTACGCTTTGAGTTTCCCCATTTTTCAAGCTCACCTCCAAAGGCAACGCTGATTTGAGCGCGGCGGTCTGTCAAAAAATGATGACATTCCGGTGTATAATTTGCCAAATATTTCAGCCAAGCCGGCGGCAATT
>BOCB01000076.1 GCA_026002695.1 Synergistales bacterium | reverse complement strand
GGTTCACCCTGTCCGATACGGCCCGCAGCAAAGTTTTGAGGCGATGCTCAGACTCCACACAGCATATGAAGGATTTATCAGTCGAGTCAAGGCCGAGGAGAGCTGCCATCTCTCGTCCGACGGTTCCCTCCGCCAGCGAGATAAAATGCACGAGGATGTTCTCCTCCTGAAGGACATTTATCGCCTTGTCCGTGTACATCCTGTCCACAACGACGGCAAGCATTTTCATCACGGGATATTTACGCGCGTCAGTTCCTTGCTGCGCATTTTGCGCTACGCCGATCACTCATACCACCACCTCAAAAATAAAAACATCAATATCGAAACATAAAATCTGAATGACATTATACCATTTTTCAATTTTATCGCGCTCATACATATTGCAGATTATTTATAGAACATGGTATACTTAGGATACTCAATAAGATTCGTAAAGTCAGGCAGTCATGTATCTATCACATATATCTGAAGAACAGAAGGTGATTGATGTGGATTTGATCAGCGCTCACCCCGTACTGGATTACTCACACGGGGCAAAGGTCTCTTTCAGCTTCGACGGTAAAAGCATGGAGGGGTTCGAGGGAGAGCCTATCGCGATGGCGCTTCACGCCAATGGCGTGCGTGTCTATCGCAGCACACCGGAGATGCGCAGACCCCGCGGCTTTTTCTGCGCGATCGGCAAGTGCAGCTCGTGTTTCATGGTCGTGGACGGCGTCCCGAACGTTCGTACCTGCGTAACACCGCTCAAGAAAAATATGAAGGTGGAGACGCAGGAAGGAAGAGGTACCATAAAACTGGATGGGGTGGCGTGACATGAGAAACCTGACAACCGATGTTCTCGTAGTTGGCGGAGGTCCGGCCGGTCTCAGCGCGGCAGCGGAGGCTGCGGCGGCCGGAGCGAGCGTCATTGTCGCCGAGAGCGATCTGCATCTCGGAGGGCAGCTCGTCAAGCAGTCGCACAAATTTTTCGGCAGCAAGGAAGAGTACGCGGGCACACGCGGCTTTGAAATAGCCAAGGTCCTGAAGGACGAGATAGCGGGAAGCGGAGCAAAGGTCGAGACGCTGCTCAACACGACAGTAACCGGCTACTACCCCGACGAAAACGTCGTAACCGCGATGATAGGCGAAGAGGAATATCTTCGTATAACCCCCAAAAAGATAATCATGGCCTCAGGAGCTCAGGAGAGGCTCATTCCCTTCCCCAACAATGATTTGCCGGGCGTGTACGGAGCGGGCGCGGTGCAGACGCTGATGAACGTCTACGGCGTCGTCCCCGGCAAGAAGGTCATAATGATAGGCGCGGGCAACATAGGACTGATAGTCAGCTACCAGCTCATGCAGGCCGGAGTAGAGGTCGCGGCGATCCTCGAGGCGATGCCCCGCGTCGGCGGCTACTGGGTGCACGCCGCTAAGATCAGGCGCTTGGGCGTTCCGATACTGCTCAGGCACTCCATAAAGCGCGCGCTCGGCGACCGGGTCATCACCGGAGCCGAGATATACGAGCTCGACGAAAAGTTCAATCAGGCAGGAGAAACTGAGACCGTCCGGTGCGACACGATATGCCTCGCGGTCGGGCTGACGCCTTCGAGTGAAATTCTCTGGCAGGGCGGCTGCAAGATGAAGTATGTGCCGAATCTCTGCGGTCATGTGCCGTTCAGGGACAAGACCATGAGGACCTCCAACGAAAAGATATGGGTAGCCGGCGACGTAAGCGGCATAGAGGAAGCAAGCGCGGCGATGATAGAGGGCAGGATAGCCGGCATCAGCGCCGCGAAGTCGCTCGGCCGCGATGTAAAATCCGATAGCTTCGACAAATTCTGGAAGCGTCTGAAGGATCTCAGGGCGGGCGAGGTCGGCGAGAAGATACGCGCCGGCGTCAGCGAAGTCCTGGTTGACGGATGGGAGTGAGAGGCTGATGAAGATTACGGCTGTCTTTGAGAACGGCGTCCTGACCGAGGAGCGCCCCGGCGCTGTAAAGCCGCAGCAAGATTTGTGGAATAAAAAAAAGGGCGGGCTCGTCGTCGTCGAGTGCCCGCAGAGAATACCGTGCAATCCGTGCAACACGTCATGCCCCGTCAGCGCGATAAAGACATTCTCCGACATAAACGACGTGCCTGAGATTGATTACGACAAGTGTACGGGCTGCGGCATCTGCGTGGCGGTCTGTCCGGGCCTCGCCTGTTTTGTGATCGACCTCACGTTCGCCGACGGTCTCGCCCTCTTGAAGCTCCCCTACGAGATGCTGCCGCTGCCCGAGAAGGGCGCGACTGTGAAGTGCCTCGACAGGACGGGCAAAGCTGTATGCGACGGCAAGGTGGAGAACGTCGCGGAACCCAAGAAGGACAAGACAAAGGTTGTCCATGTGGCCGTGCCTATCGACAAAGCGCACGACGTAAGAGCCATAAGGGTGGTGTGATAGCGATGAATAAAGACGACGTCATAGTATGCCGTTGTGAGGAGATAACACTCGAGGAAATTCGCGAGTGGATCGGCAAGGGCTACAAACACTTCGACGAGCTGAAGAGGATTCTTCGCGTCGGCATGGGGCCGTGCCAAGGGCGCGGCTGCCGCGACATAATCCTTCGTGAGCTGTCCCGCGCTACCGGAGAGCCGCTCAATGAGATATGCCCGGGAACAATCCGCCCGCCGGTCAAGCCGATAAAGCTGGCACTTTGCGCCTATGGTAAGGAGGACGGGTCCAAATGAGCGAGAAGAGAACCGCTGACGCTATTATAGTCGGAGGAGGAGTACACGGCGCGGCCGCCGCGTATTACCTCGCCAAGGCCGGTGTGAAGGATGTCGTGCTCTTCGAGAAGGAATACCTCTCGTCGGGCGGCTCGGGGCGCAGCGCGGCCGGGCTTCGTCATCACTTCGGCACCGAGGTCAACTGCCGCCTCTCCCAATACAATATCGAGTGCTTCCCTACCCTCGAACAGGATCTCGGCGGCGAGCTCAAACTTGAGTTCACCCAGTGGGGTTATCTCTGGGTCGCGTACTCGCAGGAAAGCCTCACTCAACTCGAAAAGAACGTCACGCTCCAGAAGAGCCTCGGTATTCCGTCAGAGATGCTCACCACCGCCGAGATGAAGAAGCGCTGGCCGTATTTCAACGTCGACGGGATGCTTGGCGGGGCCTTCTGCGGGAAGGACGGCCACATCAACCCGCAGACGCTCGTCATGGCATACGGCAGAGCGGCCGAAAAACTCGGCGCTCGCGTTAAGACCTACACCCCCGTCGAAAAACTGCTCGCCTCTGACAACAAGATAAAGGGCGTAGTGGTGAACGGCGAGGAGTGGAGCGCCCCTCGCGTGCTGCTCACCGCCGGGCCGTGGTCAACGCCGCTCGCAAAGACGGTCGGTTTGGACATACCCGTTACGCCGGAGAGGCATAACTTGCTCGTAACCGAGCCGATAGAGCCGTTCGAGTGTCCGATGACACTCTGCTTGGACGATGGCGCGTACTTCAAACAGGTTCCGAACGGCAGTTTCTTCTTCGGACGCGACGACCAGGACGAGCCGAGGGTGCTCGAGTCCGGCAACAGCGCCAAGTTCCTCGAAGGCGTGACGGAGAGCGTGCTGAAACGTATGCCGGCGTTGAAGGGCGTGCGGGTAGTTCACCAGTGGTCAGGCCCGTATGACGTAACCCCCGACCACCAGGCCGTAATCGACTGGACGCCCATTGAGGGTCTGTGGCTGAACTGCGGCTGGAGCGGACACGGGCTGCAATTCGGGCCGAGCGGCGGACGCCTCGCCAAGGAGATGTTCTTCGGCGAAAAGACCTTCGTCGACATACACAACTTCAGGCTCGCCCGCTTCGCCGAGAACGACCTGTTTATGGAGCCGGCGTTCATATAGGGCCGGCGCGATGACCGTATACAAAATAAAGAGCAAGTCCCGCTCGTGGGACGGGGAACCGATAGGCATACTCATACTCGACGCCGCTTACCCTTGTGTGCCGGGCAACGTGGGAAACGCGACAACGTATGACTTTCCAGTCCGCTACAAGGAGGTCAAGGGCGCGTCGATAGAGCGCCTGCTGAACGAGCGCGACCCCAAGCTGCTCGAACCGTTTCTTGAGGGCGCGCGCGAGCTCGAGGCCGAGGGAGTGGGCGCTATAACCGGCGCGTGCGGATTTATGGCTCTATTCCAGCCGCAGGTCGCGGCTGCGGTGAGCATACCGGTGTTTTTGTCGAGCCTGCTGCAAATTCCGTTCGTTCAGATGACGTTGAAGCCCGGACAGAAGATAGGCGTGGTCTCGGCGAACGCGAAAGTTCTGACTGACGAACACTTCCGCAACGTCGGCGTAGACCCGCACAACACTCCGATGGTCGTCTACGGCATGGAGGAGCAGTACGAGTTCAACTCGTCCGTATTGGAGGAGAAGGGCACGCTCGACTCGGCCAAGGTCGAGGAGGAGCTGTGCGGAGTAGTGAGCAGGATGAGGCGGGAAAATCCCGAAGTCGCCGCCATAGTATTGGAGTGCAGCGACCTGCCGCCCTACGCTCACGCTGTCCACGAGCTCACCGGTCTGCCCGTCTTCGACTTCACGACGATGATAAGGCACGTACAAAACGCCCTCGTCCCGAAGAGATACGACAGGGGATATATGTAGAATTTACACAACCAAACCGAATCGAGCCGGCAGAGCAATATCTGCCGGCTCGCTAAATATATAGAGAGGCTTGTGATATAATAGAACCAGAATCAAAGAACCTTGATGTAGCAAGGGATTCGGCGATTTTGGTTCAACTTTTATAATCACAAGTCGGGGCTGATTCCGCGTTCCGTTAAAAAGCCGAGCGTAAAAGTCAGCGAAAGTTCTGCCCCGCAGAAGGAGGAACTTCTATGGGCAGAACTATCGCAATCGCGTCGCGTAAGGGCGGCGTAGGAAAAACAACCTCAGCAGTCGGACTGGCTCGCAAAGGCAAAAGCGTCATTATCCTCGACTGTGACCCGCAGCACTCAACTACCATCAGTTTAGGCATGAAAGAACCCGACAAACTCGACAACACGCTCGCGTCGGCTATGCTCGGCATCATCAATGACACAGACTTCGACCCGTTCGCGGGAATAGCCCAACATTCGGAGGGTGTGGGCTTACTCCCCTCAAACAACGCGCTGTCGGGTGTGGAACTCGCACTCGTTCAGGCAATGAGCCGAGAGAGCGTTTTGCGCCAGTCTGTCAGCAGGGTAAAAGAGGAATACGACTACATTGTTCTCGACTGCAACCCGAACCTGGGATTATTGACGCTCAACGCTCTCTCCGCCGCAGACAGCGTTATAGTCATGCAACTTAATTAACATCAAAGATAAACCGATATACAGAATATGGCATACGATGAAAAATTCAGGGCACATGCGGTTGCGTTCAAAGACGGCGGACACACTTTTAAGCAGTTGAAAGAAGTTTTCGGCATTTGCAGCGCTGCATACTGCGAATGGAGAGAAAAAAAGGAAACAACAGGTGTTTATGTCCCTCCATGCGGAAAACAAACAAGGAAGCGAAAGATTGACCCCGAAGAACTAAAATCGGCAGTTGAGGAGAAGCCGGACGCATATCTT
>BOCB01000075.1 GCA_026002695.1 Synergistales bacterium | reverse complement strand
GCACACCGGAAAACAGAAAGTTTACATTGGATTCTTGATGTAGTGTTTTCGGAAGATGAGTGCCGTTTGAAATCTGAGGAGTCCAATAAAACGCTGAATTCTTTCAGAAAACTCGCAATTCTTGCCCACCGCACATATATCAAATCCAACAAACTGAGTATCTTAAAAGCTATGCTTGACGAAAACCATCTCTTGCAGATAATTGGAAATTTTTCAAGTGAAAATTTATGAAACGGCCGTGTAGCGGGAAGCCCCGGCATTGACCAGGCGGGCTATTCCGGTATTTCGGGCAGGGTGAACGAACACCTCGGGAAGATGCTCAGCGCGGCGCTCTTTGCCTCGATTTTCATTGCCGGAGCCGAGATGATATACGACAAAGACAGCCAACAAAACAGCGACAACAAAAGCCCAAGCGATGTGGCCGCCGAGAGCACAGCGCGTTCTATCCTTGAAATGGGTACTCGCCTCATGAACAAGGCGAGCGACATTCAGCCGACGATTACGGTACGTCCCGGCAAGAAAGTGGGCATTTTCGTCCAGCAGGATGTCGTCTTTCCGTTCCCGTATTTTGAGTAAGAAAGATTTCAGCGTGTGCCGTACTCAATAGTTCAGGAGCTGAATATAAGAAAATCCCCTGTATCCGTCACCGGCGTACAGGGGAGGCTCCTTCGTTTTGCGAAGAGCGTGAGGTTAATTTGCCAAGGCTTGGATTTTTTCAGTAGGCAACCCGGAACTCTTGGCTATGAGGTCCAGCGGCACTCCGTTAGCCAACAGATTTCTGGCAATTTCGAGCTTGCCTTTCTCCATGCCCTGCTCCATGCCGCGCTGTTCGGCCTCGGCGGTCTCGTCTTTGGTGAGCAACGATATGTACATAGCTTTTCCCTCCTTAGCATATTGCAACAGAATTTTCTTATATTCTGTCAATATTTCCTCATCCTTTATATTGACTATGGTCGTAGTGAAGAGCAGCAGATCGCGCTTATCTTCCTCACTCCAACCTCGCTCGTTCAGAAGCTCAACAGATTTGCGGAGAAAGTTGAACTTCCGGCGTTCCTCATTCTTACCTATGGCGAACTTCGCCGCGTAGAGAACGATGTCGATAGGGTTATCGCTCGACAAAAGAACGTCATCGTCAAGTTCGCTGAGTACAAGATTATTATACTTGTAAATGAGTTCCGTTCCAAAGTGACAATGCGAATAATAATTTGCCTCTTTCTTCGGACGAATCCCTGTGGCTATGGCAAGAGCGACCGGTTCTTCCCTGTGATGCGCGTAAATCAAACTCCTGTAGTGGTTCATTCTCTCAGGGAGATCGCCGCCTTTGTGCGACTGCTGCGCCTCCACGTGCAAAAGCACTCTTCTCTCATCGCCGTTTTTCAACGGGACTTTCACAAGCAAGTCTGCATAATGCGGGTTTTTACGAATTTTCTTGTCAGACGTAAGCAATATGTCCTGAAACTCCTTGTCGAGAAATTCCGGCTCCTTATCCCTGTCCGCCTCTTCATAGAGCGATGGTATCGCTCTTTTAATCAGCAGATAGAAAAATCTCTTTACGAGCTCTTTCCAAAACCCGTCATAGTCGAACCTCTCTGTTTCCTCAGCGCCGCTGTTCTTGGCTTCAGTGTTCCCGTCTTGTTCTGCCGTACCCATTGGCTATCACCCCTACCTCTTCGTAGCGTAATTATAACTGATTTAGCATTAAAAAACAGGGTACGCCTTGTGTGTGAACGCACTTCGGTTCACGGGGCCAAAGTATCTGCTGTCAAAACCCCGTTCGGGGTCGGAGATAAGCCAGTAACAATCCGGCGAGAGCGTTATCGGCGTCGGCCATGCGCGGAGTTTGCCGCCGTAGTAGTCAGCGGAGGCTACTGTGATTTTTGTCGTCTCACCGTTGACGATGAGGCAATTCCCATCAAGTACGATTGTGTCTCCGGGAATACCGCTTATCCGTTTCAGCATTGGTTCCTTACGGTTCACGTAACCGCGCTCAACGCCATGCTCGATGACGGCGTTCGTGAACGTCGAAAGGTCTATAAGTACACAATCGCCCCGTTGTATGGGTCCGTTTTTTTTCAGCTGCATTATCCGATACACGAAGCACGGCAGGGAATCGGAACGGTTCACGCGATAGCCGAGGTGGCGCGTCTTGGCAAGCGCCAGCGCCATTGCGCAGAGGGAGGTGAGTAACAGACAGAATACACAGATTTTTCTCTTCATGGGTACACGCGCTCCTTATGAATCGGTTTAACTCAATATAACCTACGAAAGAGGGTAAAAAGATAATGAGACTCTACATAGCGGAAAAAGCGTCGGTTGGCCGGGCTTTGGCTGGCGTTCTGCCGGGCAGCAAGGTCAAAGGGGATAACTGTATCAGGTGCGGCGGCGATGTGGTCGCGTGGGCGTCCGGGCATTTGCTCGAATTGTGCGAGCCGGAGGACTACGACGAGAAATACAAGCGCTGGGGCATGGACACGCTCCTTTACGTGCCGGAGAAGTGGAGGCGCAAAGCGATTCCCCGCACAAAGGCACTCCTGAGCGGCATAAAGAAGCTGCTAAGAGGCTGTGATGTTGTCGTCAATGTCGGGGATAGCGACAGGGAGGGGCAACTGCTTATAGACGAGATACTCGATTACTGCGGGTGGGCTGGGAAAACCCAACGCCTCCGTTTGAACGACGTGAACCCGAACGCCATACGCAAGGCTCTTGATAATATCAGGGACAACGCGGATTTCAGGGGCGAGTACATGGCGGGGCAAGCGCGGCTTTACGCAGATTGGCTTGTTGGGCTTGCCCTGACGAGGTACGTTACTGTCTCGGCGCGCAACGCCGGATATGACGCGAAGGTAATAAGCGTAGGGCGTGTACAGACGCCGACACTCGGTCTTGTCGTGGCGAGAGACAGGGAGATACAGGATTTCAAGTCGTTCCCGTACTTCGATATACAAGCCGAGCTTGCTCTTGGTGGCGGCAGGAGCATAACTGGCCGATGGGTTGGTGGTGAGAATTACGCCTACGCGCTTGACGGACAGAAGCGGCTTATCGACCGCGAAGCGGGTGGACAGCTTTTGAGAAAGCTCGAAAACAGCAGCGGGGAGATAACTTTTATTGAGAAGAAAGCTCACCGGATAGCGCCGCCTCTGCCGTTCTCCCTCTCAAAACTCCAGATTGCCGCATCGAAGAAGTTCGATGTTACGGACACGCTCGTTCATGTGCAAAAGCTCTATGAGGCCGGATATGTCTCGTATCCGCGAACCTCCTGTGAGTACATACCGGAGGGGCATTTCACGGAAGCGGCGAAGATAATCAGCGCTGTTTGCGCGAGATTCCCGAATATCAGCGGTATGCTCGACGCCATTGATATAAACAAGAAGAGCTCCGCGTGGGACGACGGGAAGATTACGGAACACCATGCCATTATCCCCACGACGCGAGCACCGGCTGCGGGGGCGCTCTCTGATATCGGACGGAAAATTTACGAGCTGATATGCTCTCGCTACGTTCTGCAATTCCTCCCCGATTATGAGTACGAGGAAACATCAATAAAATTCTCGGTCAACGGGGAGACGTTTCAGAGAACGGGCAGGACTGTTGTCAATATCGGCTGGCAGGGTTGGGAGAATTCGGAGGCTGATAAACCCGGTGAGGAGGGCAACGCGGCAGTCCTTCCGGCTGTCCGGAACGGAGAGAGCGGGCTTGTTCGCGCCTCGATGGAGGAGAAGCTGACCAAGCCGCCTAAGACATACACGTATCACGCGCTCATATCCGGAATGAACAATATCTACACGTTCATCAAAGACCCAGAAATTCGCGCTAAACTTAAGGAGGTTCAGGGCATTGGCACTTCTGCAACTCAGGAAACCGTAGTTGCAATGTTGTTAAAGCGCGGTTATTTGGAGAAGAAGAAAAAGCAGCTCGTCTCGACAGATTTGGGTAAGCTGCTCATAAATATTCTGAGCACTTCACGGGCTTCTGTAATGGTTCATCCTGACCTGACCGCGCTCTGGGAGCGTAAGATGAGCGATATTGAGTGTGGCGCGTTGACCTTGGAGGCGTTCATCTCAGAGGTTGCTGACATGGTGCGAGGCATTATAGCGGATTCTCTCGAAATACCTGATGATTTACCCGGCATGGCGAAACTTCACAAGTGTCTGACGGATGGCTGAGATGCTTTCCTGCGGCACGTTGCCGGCAAGGGCAAGAGCGCTGCTAAGACCTCTTTCTTCTCCTGCCCGTCCTGTCACGCGAAAGTTCAATGATGTTGACGGCGTTCCCGCTCCTAAGAAGCAATGGAAGGGCGAGGTTATCGAGCTTCCCTGTCCTCGCGGCTGCGGACGAAACGCGCGGAGATTCGAGGGCAGATACGGGTATTAGATGGGCGCGATTGGCTGTATGACGTGGAGCGAATGGGCGTAGGTATTATAGGCATTGTACTCATAGAGCCGATGGGGATTGAAATGACGTATGTCTTCGATGTTGCTGCGAACGGTATGCAACTTCTTTCCTCTGCCTCGATTCACGGGAAGAGTGAGCGCACTGCGCGGATGAGCGAGAGCATACGCGTCTCTGCCGCAGTGAAGCTGGCGCGGTTGGCGGTGGAAAAAGAAACCTCGCCATTACGTGACGGGATGTTACAGCTTCGCTATGGTTGCTGTCAATCAACCGAATAATCTCATAACGCAGGGATAACGTGATTTCTTGTTTGCGTATATTTCATGCTATGTGGGAATGTCCTCGTTAGGTTAAGGGCATTCCCATTTCATTTTCCCCCGTACATTGCCGACATTCTCCGTATGCGTGCTTCTATTTCCTCCCGCAGCCATGCCGGGGATAAAACTTCCGCAGTATCGCCGAAGCTGAGAACCCACGGGATAAATTCAGCGCTGCTGCTGGCTGTCAGGGCAAGAATGATGCCGCCGCTGTGTTCAATCGTCTGATCCGCGCTCCATTCACGCTCCGCCACGTATGTTGCGGTGGATTTATCGAAGCACACTGACGCTATGAACGGTTCGCCGGATATAAGGCCAAACGCTGTGTTGTCGTTTACGTCGATTTTCGGCAGGTGTTTAGAGGTTCGCTTGGTGAGTGTGGTTTTCCTCACGCGATGCAATAGCAGGTCCGTAGGTTTGGAGTGAAGAGTTTGCGCCGCGCCTTCCTTCGACACGACCCATCCTGATATTCTGATCGATTCGTGATACGCCGCCAAGCATTTTGGCGCGAAATCAAAATCCTTTGCGGCTTGGCCTATGGATGATTGATACCTCTCCGGGACGGGACAGCCAATAACGCGCCCTGACGGTGTGAAAATCTCCCGGTGTTAGGCACGGCAGCTTGGATAATTGTGTGCATACTTCTTCCGTTATCCTCCCGGACACGATGGGGGCGAGCAGCGAGCTGTACAGCGCTTCGACCTGCTCGGGTCTCGCGTAGGTGAAGGGTATTTTGAAGGAGAACCTGCGCATTGCGGCAGCGTCCATACCGTCCATGCGGTTTGTCGTGCATATGCAGAAGCCGCGGCATTCCTCAAGGGATGTCAAAAATTCATCACGGCCGTTTCATAAACTTTCACTTGAAAAATTTCCAATTATCTGCAAGAGATGGTTTTCGTCAAGCATAGCTTTTAAGATACTCTGTTTACCGCTAATTTTCAGTTTGTTGGATTTGATATATGTGCGGCGGGCAAG
>BOCB01000074.1 GCA_026002695.1 Synergistales bacterium | reverse complement strand
GACTTTGCAAAGTACATGACGGCAGCACGGGCGAAATCGCAGACGGTTACTGTTTCGCAGGCGTCAGCGCGCTCACGGCGGGACGAAAGCAGCCGATCCCCGTGTATAGCCGCGTGTATTCGACTGTTGAAAAAGACTACATCGGCAAGAACTCCGAAACGCTGAAATCTCTGAAATTCTTGTCATCACATTTTCCTAAAACAAACATCCGCGCGCTCGGCAGAGGGTACGGCGCGGGATATATTTTCGACTATTTTATTCCGCGCAAAGAGAGTTTTATTGTGCGTATGCGCGGCGGCCGCCATATCCTCTTCAAGGGCGAAAAGGTAAAATTGCGCGGCTTGGCAAGAAAATACAAAGGTAAGTATGCTCTGAATTTTGAGGCAAAGGACGGTAAAAAACGCGATTGTAAAATTTCCATCGTGCCTGTGTCATTGCCGAATTATCCCGCTGAGCCGCTGAACCTTGTTATTTGCCGCGGTTTTGGGAAAGAGCCCTTGTTGCTCCCGGCGAACCTTACAAGCGACGGCAAACGGCTTTGTGTAACGGTCGTCAAAGTGTACCTCATGCGGCGGCGCATTGAAGAATACTGCAAATTCAAGAAGCAAGGCTTCGGATTCGAGCGATTTCTTGTGCGTTCATTGAAGTCTATCAGAAACCTTGATTTGCTGCTATCCGTCACCATCGGATACATCGGAGCTCTGAGCGAAAAAATAGACGAGAGCCTTGAGGTTCTCCAAATTATTGAAGTCTCCAAACGTTTGTACGGCTTGTCAAAATTCACATTTTACGCAATTGCCGCCGGCTTGGCTGAAATATTCGGCAAATTATATACCGGAATGTCATCATTTTTTGACAGACCGCCGCGCTCAAATCAGCATTGCCTTTGGAGGTGAGCTTGAAAAATGGGGAAACTCAAAATACACTTACAGCTCCCTCCATGTTCACCGAAAATTTGGCTTCACAAGACATGAATCCATCGCCTCCTTATGTGTTTGTTCTATGAAAGTGTTATAAGCTAAACGGGAAGCGCTATGGATAAAATGGTATGGGTGTCGGCAGGAGGACTAAGGTTTTGAACGGATACTAAATCGGGTTCTGAGGTTGAAGAACAGAGCGCATAATCTATGTAATCGCTCTCCAACACAGGTTATATAGCTTTCCCTGAAAAGATTTTCAAGGGCAGAGAGCCGCTCAAAAACAGCCGATAAAAAATATAAAGCGCAATTTTTTGTTGCAAGAAAAAGTGCAACAAAAAGTTGCGCTTTCGTTATGGGACAATTTCAGCTATTCTTTCTCTGAAATCACAGGGATGATATAATATCATGACTGTTGAGTTACCTCAGTAGGTGGTGGATGGAAATTTACCTCCATTACAGACTTGGCTATCAGAAGACTTTTCGAGGGTGACAGTTTTCAGTTCCGGTGAAACCTCACCTGCACTGAGCAAACTGAATAGCCATGTATAATATTGAAGAAGGGAAGAGGAAATTTGAGGCTCTAAAATTTTTGGAGGAAATACGGAGGAAAAAAATAAAAAAGGCTCCGGAGCGAACCGCCCCGAAGCCTTGCAATTACTATGGTGGAGCTGATGGGATTCGAACCCACGGCCTCCTCCGTGCGAGGGAGAAATAATTATATTCCTTATGGAACCTTACAGGAAATTATTACCATCTAAACCAGCTAACAATCCCATTGTACAGCATTCTATTAGTTTTGTCTATTGACCTTTTGACGTGGTAGTTTATACTGGTCAGGAGTAAATATGGAGTAAAAACTTTTATTTCGCTTTGAAGGGAGTGATTGCAGGTGCAAGTCAAACTAACTCAGTCAGTAGTCAATAATACCAAGCCTTCGGGCAAGTTATTCTGGGTACGTGACATGCTTTTGAAGGGCTTTGTCATGTCGGTCAGTTACGGGGGGAAGAAAACCTACTGCGTGGACTACAAGCGGGGTAATGGAAAGCGGGCGACGTACAAGATTGGCGACGCGAACTTATACACAGTCGCGGAAGCAAGGGAAGCCGCGAGGGAGTTTCTGTCGTCTGTCGAGCGCGGAGAAGACCCGTCAGAGCCGGAGGAGAAGATAACGCTGGGCAATTTCCTCAAAGATATTTACGAGCCTTGGGTGATGGAGAACAGAAAAACTGGCAAAGATACAGTAACCACGATAAGAACAAACTTCGGCCATTTATTCGATACGCCGCTGGAGGCACTTAACGTTGCACAAATCGAACAATGGAGGACGAAAAAGAAGAAAGACAAAGACATTAAAGCCTCGTCTTTGAACAGGATGGCAACTGCTCTGACATCAGCTGTTAATTGGGCGGTGAAAAGGGGTATCATTGAGATTAATCCCTTCGCGAGGCTCGAAACCCTGCCTGAAAGAGATTCCGTGCAGAAAGTCCGCTACCTCACTGAGGACGAAAGGGCGCGGCTTATAGCGGCCTTGGACAAACGGGAGAAGGAAATACGTGAGGGACGCGACAGTCATAATAAATGGCTGAAAGCCAGAGGATTGGAAACAGTAGAGCCTATTGGTGATGGTGAGTTTGCAGATTATCTTAAACCTATCGTTATCCTGAGTTTATCCACCGGTATAAGGCGCAACTCCGTATTGTCGCTCGAATGGCGCGATGTAAATTTTGCGGACAGAACGGTAATGGTTCGCGCCGCCACGTCCAAAGCCGACAAGCAATATTATGTGTCGCTCAATAAATTGGCATTGGGCACTCTTTCAGCTTGGCAGAAACAATCCAAACACACTGCTCCCGGCAGTCTCATCTTTCCGTCTCCCAGAACAGGCAAGAAAATGGAGAGTTGTGTTCACTCATGGGAGACACTGCTGAAAAAAGCCGATATTCAGGATTTTCGTTGGCATGACATGAGGCACGACTTCGCCTCTCAGCTCGTGATGAAGGGCATTGACCTGAATACCGTCCGGGAGCTCCTCGGACACGCTGACTTGAAGATGACCCTGCGTTACGCGCACTTAGCGCCGGAGAACAAGCTGCGCGCCGTCGAAATGCTGGACTGACAATAGCTGAAAAGTAGGATATAATGCGCTGAAAGCAAACATTTCACTGCGGAGAGAGCAATGACACGAACGACCTTATCAGAATAATTAACATATTTATTGGCTTTTAACCTTGTTTATGATAAAATGCTATCATAAAGTTACAACGAGGTGAGCTTATGAACTACATCGCTGATACGCTCGGTATCAAAGTTGTCGCGGAACAGTGGGATGGCGCGACTCACTTGCCGTTCTATCTGGCGGACGGCTACACATTTCAAACAGTTAAGCTCGGCGACATTCAATGTCTGTTTATCAAACCGAATGGAGAACTCAACGCGCTTCCTGCCGTTAAAAAACATTTGGCAAAAATTGCGGAACAGGTTAATTCCCCGCTTGTACTTGAACTCGACGCTTTACAGGCACGGCAACGCAAGGCGTTAATAGCCGCGCATACTCCGTTCGTAGTAAACGGCAATCAGCTTTATCTGCCATTTATCGGCGCGGTGTTGCAAGAGCGGTATATCAGCCATCAAGAAAAACGCGAAACTCTGTCGCCGGCGGCGCAATTGATTCTGTTCCGCTATCTGTATCAGGGCGAACGCGAGATGTACGCCAACGGACTTGCGGAAATGTTCGGTGTGTCCGCTATGCAAATCACGCGAGCGGTTAAGCAACTTGCCGCGCTCGAACTCATGACAACGCGTAAAGACGGTGTACAGATAGTAATTGCGGGAACGGAGAGCGGTTCCGCCTTGTTCGATAAAGCAAAACAGAGCTTGTTAAATCCTGTCCGCAAGCGGTTCTACACTGAAAAAGAAATTCTGCCGCCGAACCTTCCGTTTGCTGGAGTATCGGCGCTTGCCGAGTATACGCCGCTAAACCCGCCGAGCGTAACGACCTACGCCTTTTACGGCAAGGCCAACGAACTGGCGGGAACATATACACTCGTTGACACAGACTCACAAGCAGAAATTGAGGTCTGGAGGTACTCGCCTACGCTCTTGCCAGCGAAAGATAACCTGCCCGACCCGCTGTCGCTGTGGACGACACTCACGGATGACGACGCGCGGGTTGAGATTGCCAAAGACGGACTGCTCGCAGAGGTATGGGGAGATAAATAATGGTCAGAGGACTGGACAGCTTTAAGGCTTGGTTTCAAGGCTATGAGCGGAATTACGCGATAATCGGAGGTACAGCCTGCCACTTGCTGATGAGCGAGGCAGGCACGGATTTTCGCGGCACCCGCGACATAGATATGGTGCTGATAATTGAAGCGCTCAATGCCAACTTCGGAACGAGGTTTTGGGAGTACGTTAGGGCGGGCGGTTATGAGCACTATCGCAAAAGTACGGACACTCCGCAGTTTTATCGTTTCACAAAGCCGGCCGCACCGGACTATCCGTATATGATAGAGTTGTTCTCGCGAAGAATGGACGGAATTTTACTGCCCGAAGAAGCCGTGCTGACGCCGCTCCCGATTGAAGAAGACATTTCGAGCCTGTCGGCGATTCTGCTCGACGACGGATATTATGAATTCTTGAAATCAGGCGTTCGCATTATGGACGGTTTGCCGATTTTGGACGCATCGCACATCATCCCGTTCAAGGCGAAAGCGTGGCTCGATTTAACGGAGCGCAAAGCAAACGGCGGTCAGGTTGACAGCAAACACATCAAGAAGCACAAAAACGACGTAATCGCGCTGTCAGGCTTGTTGCGAGCGGATTCGCATATTGAGTTGCCGGAGAATGTCCGCGCCGACTTCGCAGCGTTCATCGCAGCGAATACTGCCGATACGGACAGGTTGCAACGTGTCGCTATGGCGTATGAGCTATAATGAACTTCGCGTAAAAGTTGATAATCACTTGGTTACTTTTGGCACAGGCAGAACGGATGACCTAACAATAGTCACGCATTTCAGGTATCGCGCCGCCCGCGATTGCCCACAGGTACAAGCTCGCTACCGTGCCGTATGGCGAATAGCGGCGAACATATTTGTCAAACAGCTTGCGGTCGATTTCCCTGTGATGATAGAGCATACGCATACCGCGAAGTATCGCCAAATCGCCGTAACTGACCACATCCGGGCGTTGTAAGCAGAAAATCATCAGCATTTCAGCAGTCCAACCCCCGATGCCTTTGAGCGCGGACAGCTCTTTTATTAAGTTCGCGTCCGGCATATCGCGGAGTGCTGCAATATCAAATTCGCCGCAACGGACTTTTTCGGCAAAGTCCTTGATGTAGTCGGCTTTTTTGAACGTAATGCCGCAGGCTTGAATATCCTCACGCGAAGCGGAACAGACCGTTTCAGCATCGACCGCTCCCAGTTTAGCGTTCAGCCTCGCCCAGACTGTTTTCTGCGCGGCGGACGAAATCTGCTGGCCGACAATGTGATGAACAACTGACGGAAACAGGTCTGTCTCAACGTCACGGTCGATATGCCCTATTTTGTCAATCGCTTCACCGAGCCGCTTGTCTTTGCGCTTCAAATATTCAATTTCTTTCTCGCCGTATTCAAAATACATAGGCGTTCCCGGCGTTGATGTTTGCCACCCCCGTTATCTCCTTGTGCGCTCAAATTATCTTCACATAGAACTTTCTGCTTCGCGGCGGGTCGAACTCGCAAAAGTATACACCTTGCCACGTTCCCAACACGAGTTTGCCGCCCTCAATAATCACCGTAACGCTTGAACCGATAACACTCGCTTTCAGATGTGCCGCGCTGTTTCCCTCAGAGTGCCTAAATTCAGGGCGATCGGGGAATGTCTTATCAAGCGCGAATGAATCGCCCCGAGTTTTGTGTAGAGTTTTAGAGCTTTGTTTTTGAAGATTTCCGAATATCCATTCCGGTACTATACCACACCTCCTCGATTTCTGATGGTGTTCTATAGCCGTTTCGCTCGCTTAT
>BOCB01000073.1 GCA_026002695.1 Synergistales bacterium | reverse complement strand
TGCTATCCGTCACCATCGGATACATCGGAGCTCTGAGCGAAAAAATAGACGAGAGCCTTGAGGTTCTCCAAATTATTGAAGTCTCCAAACGTTTGTACGGCTTGTCAAAATTCACATTTTACGCAATTGCCGCCGGCTTGGCTGAAATATTTGGCAAATTGTACACCGGAATGTCATCATTTTTTGACAGACCGCCGCGCTCAAATCAGCGTTGCCTTTGGAGGTGAGCTTGAAAAATGGGGAAACTCAAAATAATTCAGAAGCCAATCTTCGCTCAAGCTCCATCTCCCAGCGAATACTTGGTTTGACATAATGGAGGTTTGTACGATCATAAAAAGCATACATCCTCCTCAACAATTCGGGGAAACTTTTCAGCTTTGTCATCATACTCATGATGACGCCCTCCCCGAATCGCATAGCTTTTTATCTGTCTGTCTGTCTGTCTGTCTGTCTGTCTGTCTGTCTGTCTGTCTGTCTGTCTGAGGATAGCGCCGATTTCGGTCATGTCAAGAGCAAATTGCATATTTATCGCAAACCTCCCCGCGTTTTTATATGTTGATTATATCATTGCCGCTCAAAATTTTGCGGACTCGCACTTTATTTTTTACAGGCGCATATCCGAACGCCTGTTCCGTGGTCGTATTAGCTCAACTACGAAGCGTTTATACTATATCGTAATCCTCGGTCTCCGTCAATATTTTCTGCCGCCCTCGCTGAAGCTCATTGATTTGACTAAAATAACCGCGCAAAATCACCGCGCATACTTGCTTGACTATCACTGCATATGAGGTGTACTATTCTGTAATGATTCATACATAGTTTCTAAAATATATAAGGGAGAAAGTATTTTATGACTACTTTTTTAATTGGTCTCGCGTTATTGATTGCCGGCGGTATGGTATACGGCAGAGTCTGCGAAAACGTCATGAAGCCCGACAACCGCAAAGCTCCCGCGTACACCAGGACGGACGGCGTCGACTACGTGCCTATGAAGACATGGAGGAACAGTCTTATAAATCTGCTAAACATCGCCGGCACGGGTCCCATTCTCGGCCCCGTTCAGGGCATACTGTTCGGGCCGATCGCGTTTATACTCATTCCGGTAGGCAACGTCCTCGGCGGCGCCGCGCATGACTATTTTTCGGGGATGCTCGCCATAAGGAATGAAGGGATGCAGATGCCCGCTCTCATTCGGAAGTACACGAATGGCGCGGTCTATCAGATATACAACATCTTCCTTTGCATTCTTATGCTGCTCCTCGGCGTTGTGTTCATCTACACGCCCGGCGACATCGCGTCCACGCATATATTCGGCTTTTCGGGAGCGTCCTCGGCCGCGTCGACGTGGGTGATATACTCCGCCATCTTCGTGTACTACATCATGGCGACCGTATTTCCGATCGACAAACTAATCGGCGCGGTATACCCGTTATTCGGCGCGGTATTGCTCTTTTCGACGGCGGGCGTGCTCGGAGGATTGTTCACAGGCGGTTATCAGCTCCCCGAACTCAGCGCCGAGACCATAAACCAAACTCACCCGTTCGGGCAGAAGCTCATACCGATGTTCTTCATAACCGTCGCGTGCGGCATCGTCTCAGGCTTCCACTCCACGCAGACCGCCATAATCTCGCGCTCGATGACGAGCGAAAAATGCGGACGCATGACGTTCTATAACATGATGACAATTGAGGGCTTCATCGCGATGATATGGGCCGCCGGCGCGATAGGCGCGGTCTCCGCCGGAGTTGTGAGCGAGGAAATGCTCTTCAAGAATCCGGCCGTAGTAATCGGCGCGGTAGCCAACCATATGTTGGGGAACACAGCCGGACTGATCGCCATACTCGGCGTAATAGTTCTGCCCGTCACGTCAGGCGACACGGCGCTGCGCTCGCTCCGCCTCATGGCAGCCGATTACATCGGCCTCGACCAGAAGCCGATCAAACACCGCCTCGCCATATCGATTCCTATCTTCCTGTTCGTCGCCGCGATACTCGTCTGGGCGAAGATGTCCTACGGAGGCTTCAACGCCCTGTGGAGATACTTCGCGTGGAGCAACCAGACCATCGCGATATTCGCGTTCGCGATAATAACCATCTACCTCATAGGCAAGGGACACAAGATCGCGCCGCTCATGTCCCTTATACCCGGCACGTGGTACGCGTTCGTCACGTTCTCCTTCATTTGCAACGCATCCATAGGGCTCAGCCTGCCGCTCGAAATCGCCTACGCGTTCGGCATAGCGTTCGCCCTCATATACGCGTCGCTCATAATCTGGAAAGGCTTCACCCTCAGGCGGGATCAAACGCCGCTCGAAGCCGTTCCGATAATGGAATAGGATCTTTATCGCTGCCCTATAGGCTCCTAACAATTATAGTTGTCCGGAAGGATGGTTATGACATGACACATTTGAGAAAAACAATCTTAGCGGTGGACGACACTCCGGCTATCCTTAAAATTATTCGCGGCGCGCTGCACGACGAGTTCTTCGTATATCCGGCCACATCTGTGAGCGCGGCAATGTCAACGATGGCAAAGACAAAAATTGACCTGATTCTGCTTGATATTGAAATGCCCGAGGTCTCCGGGTTCGATTTCATGGAGCTTCTGAAAAAGCATCCGACATTGAAAACAGTACCGGTCATCTTCGTAACGTCCCACGCGACGGAGGACTTCGTCATCAAGGCCGCCATGATGGGCGCCAGGGATTATATTGTAAAACCCTTCGATACGGAGGTTCTCAGGGATAAGGTATATAACGCCCTTAACTTAGTGAGAATTTGACATGACGCGGGCATGGGGTTCGTCCCTGCCGAGCGGCGGCGAGGCGCGCGTTTTTGATGAAGCCTACATTCGCCTGCTTATGCGGAGCGAAAAGTATTTGAACCTTTTACTGGAAAACTGCCCCGATGTGATTCTGATGCTGAATCGCGACGGAAACGTCGCGTTTTGCTCCTCAGCGCTGCTCAAGCTTGCCGGCATTGCTGATTTCGCGCAAATCAGCGGACGGCCGCTGCGGGAACTGTACCGGATACTCGGCGACGAGGAATTTGTCGAAACAGGCGAGTCGCGTTTCAGGCACATTAAGGAGAACATCCGGCCCATTTTCAGGAGCCTTCAGATTAAATTTCCTGCGCATAAAACTCCTCATTTGTATCAGGTGCAGACCGTTCCGATGTTGGACGAGGCCGGCAGCCTCGACGGCGTTTTGGCCATGTACCATGACGCCACCGACCTGCGCAACGAGGAGGAGGAAGGCCGCACACTCCTTATGCTGGACGCCACGCCCCTTGCCTGCTCCCTTTTGGATAATAACGGCATGTTAATAGATTGCAATCAAGAAACTCTCAAGATGTTCGGCTTTACAAAAAAATCGGAATACGCTTCACACTTGGGCGATCTGAGCCCGGAATTTCAGCCCGACGGTTCTTCGAGCGACGAGAGTTCGACGGCGCATGAGAGCAACGCGCTCTCAACCGGCTATGAGCGCTTTGAATGGATGCACCTGACTAAAACCGGAGAGGAACTGCCGATGGAAGTAACATTGGTGCGCGTCCCGTGGAAGGACGGCTACGGTATCGCGGCATACGGCAGGGACCTTCGCGAAGCGAAAAAAAATGAGCGTCAAGTGCGTGAGGCGGACAAACGCGCCAGAGATATGGAAATAGAGACCACGAGCGCGTTGGCCGCGTCTGAGGCGAAGAGCCGCTTCCTCGCTTCCATGAGTCATGAAATCCGCACACCGATGAACGCTATTATCGGTATGAGCGAACTGATGCGCACCGACAACCTCGACGAGGTGCAGCGGCGTTATTTCTCTGATATAAGAAAAATGTCGCACTCGCTGCTGCAAATTATAAACGACATTCTGGACTTCTCTAAAATCGAAGCCGGAAAAATGGATATCTTACCCACGAATTACGATATATTCGCGCTCTATGACAACGTCTGCTCCTTAACGCGCCTCACTATGGCGGGCAAGTCGCTGGAATTTCGGCGCCGTATAGCCGATGATATTCCGGCCGCGCTGTTTGGCGATCCCGTCCGTGTGCGCCAGATTATCACCAATATCCTGAACAACGCCGTAAAGTATACCCGTGAGGGTTACGTCGATCTGACTTTGTCCAAGACGGAAAAGGGCGGTCTCTGCTACCTCTCCGTCTGTGTCAGGGACACGGGCGTCGGCATCAGAAAAGAGGATTTCTCAAGGTTGTTCGGAGCTTTCGAGCAGGCCGACAAAGAAAAAAACATCGGGATAATAGGCACGGGGCTTGGCCTGTCCATCACAAAGCAGCTCGTGGATATGATGGGCGGAGAGATCGCGTTAGAGAGCGAGTATGGCGAGGGGTCAACATTTACGATTCTGCTGCCTCTGGTTCCGGGAGACCCTGCGCAAGTGGCGCAGCCGGACAATATGAAGCGCGCGGCGATGTTCGCGGACGCCAAAGTGCTGGTCGTTGACGACAATTCCGTCAATCTCAGCGTGGCGCTGGGCTTTTTGCTCAGACACGGCATAAAGGCTGATACCGCGGAAAGCGGCGCCGACGCGATTGAGAAAGCGCGTAAATATCAGTACGACCTTGTTTTCATGGATCACATGATGCCGGGTATGGATGGGGTTGAAGCTACGGCTCTAATCCGCTCGCTTCCCGGGGAATCCTACGAGAAGCTGCCTATTATCGCGCTCTCCGCAAACGCTGTTTCGGGCGCGCGGGAGCTGTTTATTGAAGCCGGTATGAATGATTTCATATCGAAACCCATTGAACCCGTTGAATTAAACAAAGCTCTTATCAAATGGCTGCCGCGGGAGAAACTGCTGCCCGACGCGGATTCCGCCGCCGACACGCCGGAGGCCGAAGATGACGCGCGAACAAAAACTCTGCTTGCCGAGCTCGCCGAAATTGAAGGCCTGAGCGTGAGCACGGGACTTGCCCGCTCAGGCGGAAAAGACGTCTATATCGATATCCTGCGGCAATTTTGCAAATGTCTTGACAGGGATATCAGCGCTGTCAACTCTTTCATGGACGCGGAAAATTGGAAGGACTACTCCATCAGGTTACATTCGCTGAAAAGCACCTTCGCAAGCATGGGGCAGCAATCCATATCCGACCGGGCGCTGAGCCTCGAAAAGGCTTCCGCGAATCTGGACATAGAGAAATGCAGGAACGAAACGGTAAGTTTCCTCGCTCAAATGGAAAAATTCCGCGCCTCTCTTTTGCGCACCGCCTTGATGGAGGACTCCGTCAATCAAACCGAAAAATGTGAAATTGACGCGGGATCCCTGATTAAAGAACTCGAGTTACTGGAAAAGGCGTGTGAAATCTGCGACGCGGACACGGCCGACATTTTTTTGGACAAATTGCGCCGTGTAACTTTCAGTGAGGATATAGACGCCCGGATAGCGGGGTTAAGCGAATTGGCGGACTCGTTCGATTACGTTGAAATCTACGCCCAATGCGATAAAATCATCGCGGAACTTCAAAGATTTGTAAGCGTCAAATAATCGCTCACCTATATGAGGTGATCCTATGCCCTTTACTATTGTTCGCAACGACATCACGAAAATGAAAGTTGACGCTGTTGTCAACGCCGCTAACATGGCGCTCCGAATGGGCGGCGGCGTATGCGGGAGCATATTCAACGCCGCCGGAGCGCGTGAACTGCAAGCGGCCTGCGACGCGCTGCAACCTATCAAAACCGGAGAGGCCGTAATCACACCGGGCTTCGCTCTGCCCGCGAAGTTCATCATACACACCGCAGGGCCGGTCTACAAAGACGGCAAACACGGCGAGGAAGCGCTGCTGCTTTCGTGCTATGCCAACTCGCTCAAACTCGCCGCGGAGAAGGGCTGCAAGAGCATTGCCTTCCCATTGATTTCAAGCGGGATTTACGGTTATCCAAAAGATGAAGCGCTCCGCGCGGCGACGGCCGCCATTTATAAATTTCTCG
>BOCB01000072.1 GCA_026002695.1 Synergistales bacterium | reverse complement strand
TGGTACAACAATTCCGGGATAAGCGAGCGAAACGGCTATAGAACACCATCAGAAATCGAGGAGGTGTGGTATAGTACCGGAATGGATATTCGGAAATCTTCAAAAACAAAGCTCTAAAACTCTACACTAAACTCGGGGCGATTCATGGATTTAATAACTGGCGGAGAGAGTGGGATTTGAACCCACGTAGGGCTCAGCACCCTAAGACGATTTCGAGTCGCCCGCCTTCGACCACTCGGCCACCTCTCCGCACGACAATAAGGATTATATGATAATTGAGGCCTGTTGTCTATAAAAAATCTTCACCGCGCCTTTTATGATTTATAATATAAGCATAAGTAAGCGCTTGACGCGAGTGAGGGGTGATTCCGCGTGTGGGGTAAAGATATAGGCATAGACCTCGGCACCGCCACGGTGCTGATTTTTGTCAAGAATAAAGGCGTCGTCCTGAACGAGCCGTCAGTCGTCGCCATGGATCAAAACAGCGGCAAGATACTCGCCGTTGGGAAAGACGCAAAACAGATGCTCGGAAGGACGCCGGGCAATGTTATAGCGGTGCGTCCCCTGAAGGATGGCGTCATCGCCGATTACTCCATGAACGAGGCGATGCTGCGCGGCTTCATAAGGAAAATTACCTCCGGATTCGAGAGGTTTGTGCGCCATCGCGTGATGATAGGCGTTCCCTCCGGAGCGACGGACGTCGAGAAGCGTGCCGTGCTCGAAGCGGCATATGAGGTTGGGGCGCGCGAGGCGTACCTGATAGAGGAACCGATGTCCGCCGCGATAGGCGCAGGCCTCAACATAGAGGAGCCTCACGGCAACCTTGTGGTTGACATAGGCGGAGGAACCACCGACATTGCCGTCATATCTCTCGGAGGCATAGTGGTCTCCGAGTCGCTGCGCGTCGGGGGCGATAAGTTCGACGAAGCCATCACGCGTTACGTCAGGAAGCACTTTAACCTTGCCATCGGCGAGCAGACCGCCGAGGAGCTCAAGATAGACATAGGGACATGCTACGCGGAGAGCCTCGATCATCCGCTCTCGAAGGACATACGCGGTCTTGATGTCGTGCCCGGTTTGCCTCGTCAGATTACGATAACGAGCACTGACGTCGCCAAGGCAATCGAAGAATCCATCAGCACGATAATTCGCGGCATAAGAAAAGTTTTAGAGCTAACGCCGCCGGAGCTCGCGGCCGATATTATAGAAAGAGGGATAGTTCTCACAGGGGGCGGCGCAAAACTGCTCGGCCTGTCCGAATTGATAAAGTCACAGACGGAGATAGAGACCGTCGTGGCCGACAAAGCGGAGGAATGCGTGGCGCTCGGCACCGGTAAAGCCCTCGAAGCGTTGGATAAGTTCAAGGAGGCCGGCACAGTCCTCTCGACTATGAAATGGACC
The DNA here is from genome assembly GCA_026002695.1 of Synergistales bacterium. Classification (GTDB taxonomy): domain Bacteria; phylum Synergistota; class Synergistia; order Synergistales; family Synergistaceae; genus BOCB01. Next base: position 4,547 of record BOCB01000072.1, on the reverse strand, counting down.
GGACGGCGGAGATATTAACAACTTTTACTTAGATTATTCAGGAGTGATGATGTATGTTCAGGGGAATTTACGAAGGCGCTTCGGCGATGCTTGTTCAGGAAAAGATGTTGGACGTGGTCGGAAACAATCTGGCTAACGTAGATACCGCCGGTTTTCGCAGTAGGGTGGCCGTGAACAAATCCTTCCCCGAAGTCCTGATGGACAGGATAGAGAGATATACGATAGTCGACGAGGCTCTGAACGAGGAGCTCGGAGAGAGAAAGTTCTTCCCATACATAAGGGGCCGCGTTACGATAGGCGACATGTCGCTCGCCAACGTCCTCACGGAGGATGTCATGTCAACACAAGGGGCTCCCGTACAGATAACCGACAACCCTCTCGACGTGGCGATACAAGGCGAGGGCTTCTTCGTAGTGCAGGACGGCAACGGCAATGAGTTCTACACGCGTTCGGGGCACTTTCAGCGCGGCGTGAACGGCGAGCTTATGACCCACGAGGGCGAGTTCGTCATGGGTGACGGCGGCAGAGTAGACCTCGGCGAGGCGCGGAATATCTTTATAAGCGAGACAGGTCAGATATACGGCGACAACGAGCTCCTCGGCCAGCTTCAAGTGGTCTCGTTCGCGTCGCCGACATACCTGAGACAGGCCGGCAGATCGCTCCTCTCCCAAACCCCCAACTCAGGCGCTCCCGAACCCGTAGCTAACCTCGGCATCACCGGCGTACAGATAGTCGGCGGCGCGCTCGAGCGCTCTAACGTGCAGGTAGTGAACGAGATGGTTCGCATGATAGAGGCAAACAGAATCTACGAGGGCGCGGGACGCGCCGTCAGCATACAGGACGAACTCACAAGCAGAATGTTCTCCACACTCGGCAGAACGTCAGGGTAAAAACTAAACCGCGGGGCGAAGCCCCGCGGTTTAGTTTTTACCTCATATCCCCAGCAGCCATATCCATATTGGGAAGACAATAGGGGTCAGGACTGTTGTCGCGGCGATGAGGTCTCTTGCGTCTTCCTCGCCCATGCCGGTACCCTTGGCGAGTATGAAGCAGTTTACGGCCGATGGCATGGCAGCTAAGATTACGCAGGCCTGTATCATTATTTCAGGCACGGGCCATATCAGGAAGAACGCCCAGACCATAGCGGGATGAAGGACAAGCTTGATGATAATATCCAACCACATCCGGCGAAACGCGCGCGGGATGTCGCGGAATTCCAGGCCCATGCCGATCGAGATCAGGGCTAACCCGGTCGCCATATCGCCGATGAGTTTCAGGGCTTCGAGCGTGCCTCTTGGAATCGGAACGTTGAGCATAGCCGCGCTTAGTCCGGTTATGCAGGCTACGATGAGCGGGTTTTTTATTATTCTCTTGAACGTTCGGCCTATTGAGCGAAGGGACAATCCTCCGGCCATCACGGCCTCGCCCCACGCTATGGAGGCGAGGTTGTATCCGGGCAGCCCGATCGCGCAGAAGGTGAGCGCGGCGGCGAAACCCTCCTCACCGAGAGCGAGCGAGGCTGCCGGCAGACCGAGGTATATGTTATTCGACCTGATGGCGCAGAGCGCGCTCAACGCGTAAGCGCTTCTGTCCTTGGTGCGGAGGTACGACAGGAGCAGAGCTGTGGCCGGGACAACGAGGAAGCTCGCGTATGACGCGAGGAAGAGGTTCTTGTGCTGTTCTAAGTCGCCGCCGGAGAGATATACCGTTCGGAAGAGCAGAGCAGGGAGAGCTATCCAGTAAAGCAGTTTGGCGAGCCTGTCCTTTTCGTCCTCCTCGAAGAAGCCGTAATGCCTGATGGCCATTCCGAGCAGAACTACCGCGATCAGCGGCGTGATTATAAAAAATCCGTTCATACTATGCGCTCATATCCCGCTCTTCGGCGGTTCTGAGGTCTATTTCCAAATATGAGTAAGAGTTACAGGAAAACATATTGTCGGCTGCTTTGAGTTTTTCCTTTGTCACTTTTATTGCCTGTCGTGACTGATCGACACCTATCCAATTTCTGTTCAGCTCCTTGGCCGCTAATAAGGTCGTTCCCGATCCACAGAAGAAATCCAGAACGGTACTGCCCTCGTTGGATGAAGCAGCCACTATTGTCCTTAGCAAATCCAAGTTTTTTTCGGTAGGATAGACAGGATACCGGCAGTCTTTGAACTCCCATATGTCCTGCATTTTCTTCCCATCAGCCTCGTCAGCGTAGATCATTTTTCGCGGATTGCCGCTCGGCGACCACTCAATCAGCCCCGCCGCGTCCAAAGCATCAAGCTCTCTCGGATCGGTGCGCCAGTGACGCCCTTTTGGCGGCTTCATTCCTTTGAATTCGGAGGCTGTCGCCCCGTTTTTTGTCTCTCCGGGCGCGTGCAGAGGTATAGTCGTGTATGCTCTCCCGTTTTTATCCGTCTTTTTGAATAAGCGAGTTTTATCATCCTCGCTGAATGTGCTTCTTGGTTCGTTCCATATGATATTTTTAGTCTTTGAATAGAACAAGATCATGTCCTTGATATTTCCGTATGCTTTCCTGCTGAAATTTTTGGGGTTGCACTTTATCCTCGTTATATCGTTGCGAAAATTTTCGGCGCCGAAAATTTCGTCCATTATTATTTTGATGTAATGCCCGATTTTATAGTCTATATGCAGGTATATCGAAGCGACATCGGACATCAGTTCCCTTACAAGGATAAGCCGCTCGCGTATGAACTCGAGAAATTCCTCGCCGCGCAGACAGTCCGTATACGCAACCTCGTCGTCAGCGCTCAAACTTACGGTACTTACCCTGTCACTGCCCATAGTGAACGTTGTGTTGGTAGCAAAAGGAGGGTCTATATATATCAAATCGATTTTGCCGCTAAAGTCGTATCTTTTCAGCAATGACTGCAAAACAAGCAGATTATTGCCGTTAATAAGCAAATTGCCGTGATTCAGGTCGCCGTCAAACGGATAGGCAGGAGTTCCTTCCAGTATCTCAGATATGCTTTTCTTGCCGTGATAGTGAAGTTCCATCGCTCCGCCTCAGATGGAACAGAGGAAATCACGCAGAAACAGAGCGCTTAAAATATTATACTTCGAGTAAGTCTCCGTAATATCGCGGTATAACTTATTATTCCCGCCTCCGATATAAAGCACGCCGTCTAAAATGGCGACTGTAACCGCTTTCGCTGACGTATTCGTAAGAGTATTTATCGCGTCGGCAAATTGCGCGTTTTGGTGTCCGCCGAAATCGGTTAGGAATTTCGCCTCGCCAATGACGTATTTTTTATCGAAACGCCCGACAAAATCCAAGCCCTTATTATGTGAATAACCCAAATTGTCGGCACACCAACGCTTCATTTCAGCGTCACTCGCATCTAAAACGGCATCTTTATCATTCATTTCAAATTTATCAACACCCACAGGGATTATGCCGAGTCCGCCATCAGATACCCATTTTTTGAAAAGAGGCCCGATTTGCCTGTTGGTCTCCTTTGGGGCAGAGCAGAGTTTATATACTTCATCAAGGCCAATCGCATAAATTCTGTCGCACAAGCGATTTATTGTCCTTGGATTTCTGCGAATAGCGCTTCGATCTCTTCTCAAATACGCTACATAAGAGTCCTTGATCGGAAATAAATTCAAATCCAACAAATTTTCAATAAGATTGATATTATCACGCAAATTAAAGCTGTCCTCTATTTCCCCCCATTTCTCCTCGTCAATATCGCGCACAAATTCAGGGGACATCGGATAAATTCTGAACAGCTCATCGAGATAACTACTTTGATTTGCGAACTTTATACTCAATTCAGTCCGGTAATTCATAATAGTACCACCTTTACACCATAGTGACCTACAAGTTACAATGCGTTGATTAAGGAAGCGCATTAAATTGCCCGGACGAAATTCGCCGTTTTGAGACGTAGAACCAATCAGGTTTTTATCTTCACCCTTTAGGTTTCTAACAATAAATCGGCCTTAAATACATCCGCGCTTCTTCGATGTTACGCCGGAGATGCGCGGATGTATTATATAAGTTTATTTCAGCGCCTGTTCGACGGCTACTGCCACCGCTACGCTTGCTCCTACCATCGGGTTGTTTCCCATGCCGAGGAAGCCCATCATCTCGACGTGAGCCGGCACCGAGCTCGATCCGGCGAACTGGGCGTCGGAGTGCATACGCCCCATCGTATCGGTCATGCCGTAGGACGCGGGTCCCGCCCCCATGTTGTCGGGGTGCAGAGTGCGTCCGGTTCCGCCGCCCGAAGCCACTGAGAAGTACTTCTTCCCGAGCTCTACGCACTCCTTCTTATATGTGCCGGCCACAGGATGCTGGAAGCGCGTCGGGTTTGTGGAATTGCCCGTTATCGACACGTCGACGCCCTCGATGTGCATGACGGCCACGCCCTCGCGCACGTCGTCCGCGCCGTAGCAGCGCACGTCCTTGCGCTCGCCCTGCGAATAAGCTATCTCCTTCACCACGTTAAGCTTGCCCGTATAGTAATCGAACTGTGTCCGGACATAAGTGAAGCCGTTGATGCGCGATATTATCTGAGCCGCGTCCTTGCCGAGGC
>BOCB01000071.1 GCA_026002695.1 Synergistales bacterium | reverse complement strand
ATATATATATATATATATCCTCACCGAAAAATCAATCCGACCGACACCGCGGCGATATTTATTACAGCGGCGATGTACGCCCTTGATGGGCTAAAGCCTGAGCCTCTCGCGCAGAGATAAGAGGCCGCCGCCGTGGCCGCTATCGCGAGTGCCGATGAGAAATGCGCCTCTTGCGGGCAGAGGGCGACGATGGTTCTCGACAGACGCTCCCATAATATAAAGCACGCCTCCGCTACATGAACCACTCCCGCGAACGGAAGAGCGAATTTAAGTCCAATGAGCGCCGGAAGCGACAGGGCGAACGACATGGGAAATAACACGCCGAATACCGGCAGGGCGAAGAAATTCGCTATCAGTCCGGCGAGCGGGACAGTGCCGAACGTCCATGCCGACTGCGCGGAGGTAACGAGCCAGACGAGCGGCGACGCGGCGGCGGCCTTGCAGCCGGAGGGTATATACAGCGCGGGTATCGCGGAGAGAACGAGCACGGACATCACAGAGAGCCGCCAGCCGACGCTCCAGAAGAGCCACGGATTCCAAAGCAGCATGATGACGCCGGCTGCGCTCACCGTATTGAACGCGTTGCCCGACCGCCCGGCGAGCCTGCCGATTATCAGCAGCTGGAGCATGAACGCCGCCCGCATCGCGCTCGGAGCCGCGCCGGCGAGCGCGGCGTAAATCCACAGGCACACGCTTATGAGGTACAGCCGGAAGCTGAAACCTCGCAGGAAAAACCAGAGAACGCCGAACACTATCCCGACGTGAGCGCCGGATACGGCAAGCAGGTGCGACGTTCCGGCTTCCCCGTGCAGAGCGGTGAGCGCGTCATCCCTCTCCCCGACAAGCGCCGCAAGCAAGTAACCCGACGTTCTGACGGGCAGCGTCTCCTTTATTCGCTCGCCCAAAACGCCGCGCCACCTCGCTATTCCGCGGGAATGACCCGTAACCTCCGCCTCGGCGTAGGAGACTTTCGCAATCGCCCCGCGTCCCTTCCAGTACAGATAAGGGTCAAAGGCGCTGAGGCTCCGCCCCGGGGTTTGGCTTTCCTTCGCGTTCTCTTTCGCCATCTCGAACGGCTCAACGTAGCCGGAGAATTTCACGATGTCGCCGTCAATTATTTTTTGCGCGGCTTCACGCGGGGAGCGCGGCAAAGGAATGTACAGGACGTACTTCACGCCGCCTGACTTAACGAGCGCCGTGCGTCCGAATTTTCCGTCGCTTATATCGACAACCTCGCCCTCCGACGAGAGGAAAGAGCTCCTCGGAGAAACGTCTCCGTCAATTACGGATGAGATATGAAGCGCGAACGCCGCCGACAGCGTAATCAATATGACGGCCATGAGCAAGGAGGAGCGATTGGGCGCTCTCGTCCCCATCATGCCCCACCCCGCTATGGCGGTCAGCGCCGCGCAGAGCGACGGCAGGAAGCCGCGCCCGTAATTAAAACGAAGCGTGATGAATATCAGGAGGAAGGCGAGAACCAAAAACGCGGGCGCCCGCGAAAGAGGCGCGTCGAAACGCGAGCGCCACTCTTTTTCGTATAGCTCGTCACGAGACAGTGATAAGGCTGGCATGTCAGACTGTGTCGGTTATGCGTTTCGGTGTTGCCGCGCCCATTCGGGCGAACACGCCGCCGATTGTCATTTCGTTTCCCGCCTGCATTTCATCCCCTCCGTAATGCGTGAGTTTGTTTCACGTTAAATTGTACAACTGTATTTTAATCTATCCAAGCCGATTGACGCGACGTATTGCCTCAAAATAACTTTAGAGTTATAATGTTTAAGAGGGGGAGGGAGTTGCCTTGTATAATGTGCGCTTTTATGAGGATAGGAGAGGCAGACAGCCAGTAGCGGAATACATTGAGGCGTTGGCTCAAAGAACGGACAAAGACAGCCGAATTAAACATAACAAGATCGTTGACTATATCAAGACGCTGAGAGCTCACGGAAAACAGGCAGGTGAACCATATGTCAAACATCTTGACGGTGAGATATGGGAGCTTAGACCCATTCGAGACAGAATACTCTTTGCGGCGTGGATTAACGACGGATTTGTTCTGCTTCACCACTTCGTAAAAAAAACACAAGAGACACCGCCGAGCGAAATCGAACAGGCAAAGCACGAATTGGCCGACTGGAAAGAGAGAGGAAAAGATAATGGATAAACAATATAAAGAGGAATTGGAAAAGGCAAAGGCCAATTTGGCCGACCTGAAGGAGCGGGGCGAGGCCGCGATCGGCGAGAGCTGGGAATCCTTTGAGAAAAGAGTCTACACGCCGGAGCAGATAGCAGAGAGTAATATCAGGGTTGCCCTTATCAGCGAGCTTATCAGGGCAAGACAGGAGCAGGGCATTACTCAAAAGCGGTTAGAAGAACTCAGCGGCGTAAGACAGCCCGTTATCGCCAGAATGGAAACAGGCAGTGCCTCCCCAAACATCAATACCGTCATAAGGGTATTGACTCCATTGGGAAAGACGCTTTATATAGGGGACTTGCCAAGCGCGAAAAGCTGATGAATATCAGGAGGAAGGCGAGAACCAAAAACGCGGGCGCCCGCGAAAGCGGCGCGTCGAAACGCGATCGCCACTCTTTTTCGTATAGCTCGTCACGAGACAGTGATAAGGCTGGCATGTCAGACTGTGTCGGTATGTGGCAGGGGAGGCGCGCCGGTCAATGTTTCCTTGTAAAGCGCCTATACACTGCGTCATCGTTGCGTTTGTCGATGACGTCTATCAAAACGGTGTCATCTTGGACGCCGTAGATAACGCGATATTCGCCGATGTCCTTGCGGCGAAAACCCGGATATCCCTTCAGCTCCTGCGAATCTTGAGGAAACGGATCTTCCATGAGCATGAAAATCGCCCCGGCTACCTGTTTGAACTGTTTAGCTTGCAGGGCGAACAAAAAATTGTCGGCATCCGGAGACATTGAGAGCAAATAACTCATGCGTCATCCAAGCGTTTCTGAATTTTATCCAGAACAGCCGCGCTTTCGAGATACCCTCCCTGCTCGCGTACTGCCCTCGCTCTCGCGCCCCAGTAATAATCTTCAATGGCCTGATAATGCCCGAACATCTCATAAGACATGAGCACAGCCACAGGGGATCCTGATTTTTCTATCGTCACCGGTTCCTTGATGGCTTGCTGTAAAACCTTGCCAAATCGGTTCTTCGTTTCAGTAGCCGTTATGGTTGCCATATGACATCACCTCAATGTATTGGCTATTTTAGCTAATATGTCGAGATATGTCTATGATTTTGTTTGTTTCACCGGAACTTCCGGCATGAAGTGCCGGTGTTGTGGAAGGACACCACGGAACAGGGGCGGGGATCATATCCCGCGCCCCTGTCGTGTCAGATAAAAAGGGGCGCGATAAATCGCGCCCCTACAGAGGGCGGGGCAAGCCCCGCCCCTACATGTTATTTCTTTTTGCGGAGAAGCGTCTTAGCACCGGCGAGGGCGATCAGGCCGCTCGCGCCGAAGCCCGCGTCGCAACCGCCGCCGGAACCGGAGCCGCTATGTGCAGCGGTGTCATCCGAAGGCGAGGGATTGGGCGTCGGCTCGGACTCGATCTTTTTAGTTACCAGAGCAATCGGGTCGCTCGCGCTGCCGTCCTTTTTCCCGTCGAAGATATACAGGAAATTCCCGCCCTCATGCCGGCTGAGCTTGACTCCAACCTCGGAATTGTTTGAGGGTCTTACGACACCGGTTTCACCGCTTCCAACCGGCCCGTCGATGACGACAATCGTGGCGTTTATCACCAAGCCGTTAGCTTCGGAATACGAGAAAAGGCTTGGCGTGTTTCTGAATGCCTGCAGCAGGTCAACGGCGTTACCGCCTGAGAAATCTCCCACAGTGCCGCCGAAATATTTGTTGAGGCTGTAATTCTCGCGCAGCTCGTCGATATCCTCCGGCTTAAGCTGAGCTTCGCCGCTGAGCGATTTGCCTGTAACCGGCATAGTCAGGTTCGTGGCCATGATGACAGCGCCGCCTGCTTGAACCGGCTGATTTACGGATATGGCCGAGGTCGCGAATTCGCGGATGCTCTCGCTGCCGGCAAAAACATTCTCGTCCCTTTTTATTGCGGCCCGCTCCGCTGTGAGGACCTCTGTAGGTGCCTCAGCGAGGTTCTCGGTCGCCGCCGACTCGACAACCTCTACAATCGTAGGTCCAACGGAAGGCAGTATTGGTCCAACGGGAGGCAGTATTGTCTCGCCGGGATCCGGCGCGGGGCCGGGTACGACAGGCGCGGGAGGCGGCGGTGTAATTGAATTAGCGGCTATCGATACAGTAAAAATGTAGCTGCCGGTAAAAGTTTCCCCTCCAAGGTTATCGGAAATTCCGGCCTCGACCGCAAGTTTTTTTGTCCCAGCCGCAGTCGCGGAGCCCGTTATCTTGATGCTGCCGTCGCTGTACGTGATCGAAAGTCCGTTAAACTGTATCGAGTCCTTTTCTGATCCCCACGAGACCCCGCCGCCCTCGTATTCAGTGATCTCGTGAAACTTGAACTGTGATATGGGATAATCCGGGGATGCGGTCACACCGATAGAAGCCGGAGTCGCTCCGCCGCCCACTATGGCATTCACATCCACCGGCCCCTCTTGAATGCCCCATTCAGTTTGCTTGACCGGAGTGAAGGATAGTGCAGCGTTTATCAGGACCTCCAAGCGTACCAGCGATGTAGGAGTTGAAGTATTGTATCCGGCGACGACCGGACCGTTTGCGTTGCCAATCCGCAGATCATTCGGAGTGCTCACCATGAAAGCGGGACCATTATAGCTGAACGGTGGTTCCAATTTTGCGGCGCCGGCTGTTGCGAATGTAATCAGCTTATCAGAACCGTCGCTTACTCCCGTTAGTTTAATCCCGCCCGGGTCGGCTCCAATGGCAAAACCACCAACCGGCAGCCGACTGCCTACCGTCGGAGCTGCTGCGGAGATGTCTGATATTGCATACAGCTCAATCGAGTTAAAAAACAGTTCCTCCGGAAATACTTTAAGCGAAATTTGATCATCAACTCGGCCATGTGAGACTCCGGCTTGGATACTGGGCTGCGGCAGGTCAGGGTTACCCGAGTACTTAATCCCGGGAGTAATCGGCTGCCCTATCAGCGTTATTTCCTCGCCGCCTATTTTCAGCTTCGTACCGGGCGAGGTGTTGACGATGGCGTTTGCGGCTATCACAACCTTGATGGTTTGGCTGGTAGTATTGACGTTTATGCCTGCGCTCTTTATATCGCTGTCACTGGTATCAAGGATGCTCACTGCCGAGTCGGTATCTGTGAAATCAACATGACCGGTATCGTCCGACGTGATTTCAATTCCGGCGGTAACTGCGCCCGTATGCCCGGCCAGATAATAAAACGTCAGCTGGCTCCCGTCCAGCTTCCCATTGCTCGTGTCCCCCAGCGTGTCATTTCCGAGCGTTAAAGAAGCCCACGCCCCGCTTGAGCACAACGCCAATGCCGCAATAGCTAAAAACAGCGCAAAAAACAACGATCCTACAAAACTGCGAAACCTCATTTACAAATACCCCCTCATATAGAATAAAAATAGCCCCCCTATTATTAGGAGAGCTTAACGCACAACAAATTTATACGCGAAAAAATTGAAACGCCGGAGATATAGTCAGCGCGCCCGAGAAAGGAGAGTATGTAGGCCGAACGAACGAACGAACGAACGAACGAACGAACGAACGAACGAGTATGGCAGACTCAGCGAGCTTGTCAAGGGGTTTTGCGAAATTGGCTGATTTATTTGCGCAACTTTGCCGAACATCTGCTGCATTCGCTCACCTCCTCAACGAAATAAGAATACATGACATCCACATTAAATATGGGTGTCAGTATATCATTTAATTGCGATTTGTAAATGGGGCGGGAGGAAATTTGGTGTAGATATTTTTTATAGTAGATACGCGTTGCGGATTATGGTAGAGACGTTGCATGCAACGTCTCTACAAGGGCAGGGGTCTCTACAGGGGCGGCATTGCGTTCGGCGTAATTTCACCATGCGGCACGGACAGACGATATTCTGTATTTGTGGCGGATGACTGAGGCCGTCCGCCCTTCAATCAACAACCGTGATAAGGTCTTTGATTGCCTCAAATCTCTTTCGCCCGATACCGCCGACTTTCATGATGTCCGCCTTGTCATTGAAGCGGCCATTGGTCTCGCGGTACTCGACTATCGACTGCGAGAGTTTCGGCCCTATGCCGGGGAGTTTGCGCAATTCGTCGGCTGCGGCAGTGTTTATGTTTATTATTTCGCCCTGCGCCT
>BOCB01000070.1 GCA_026002695.1 Synergistales bacterium | reverse complement strand
GGCATTCGTCCTCGAATTATCAGCTTACCGACGTAGAATTTGATGACGGCACAATATGGAGCCGCTCAGACGTCAACGACATCTCAGACGGAATTAAAGCGCCGTTTAGCACTGCGCCAACGGCAAGTTCCTCATCCGGTGGTGAGGAGTGGGAGCAGGAAGTAGCGGGAACCATGTCGTTGCTCTTCAGTCCGTTTAGTTTCGGAGGGATCAATAATGAGCCTGAAACAACATCACCCGGAGATTACTATAGCGAGCAGCTCGATGTTGAGATAGCGGTTGCCGAACTATACTTCGGCAGCGGTGACCAGACGGGAGCCGGAGAACTCGTTGGCTCATCCTCCTCGTCATCGAGCGAGTTCAGCATAGCGACATCGACAGGCGACCTAACCGAGTATTTCAATAGTATGGAAGATACTCAGTAAAGTTATTTGAAGCAGCATAAAGAGCTGCAATCGAGGTTCATGACGATATGACTGAGAGCGCACAGGATAACCCTGATAAATGCCAAAGTAACGAAAGCGCCTCAAATCATGCTGACGAGGAGGCTGCGGACTCCTCGTCAGCGTATTCTTCTGTTGAAATCGCGCTTATTTGCCTTGCGACCGCCGCCAGAATCATGGGTTTACCGGTAGACCCCGAGAGCCTGTTTCGCGCGTTTCCATCAAGAGACGCCGACATGGTAACGCTGATTCTTTTGCGCGCCGCCAAGAAAATCGGGCTTAAGGCAAAAAATATCAGCGTTACTTTAGATAATCTCGACAGACTGCCGCAGCCGTCGCTTCTGTTGTTTCCTGATGGAGCGACTATGGTTTTGCTGAAAGCGGAACCCCCGGCAAACGATGAAAACGGCGATAAACCTCAAAATGGAAGAAAGGTTATGCTCTACCGGCCCGGCGAAAAACGCCCATTTGTCATGAGCTACGAACAACTCGCCGAACGCTGGAAAGGAGACGCCATACCGCTCGCAAAAAGGTTCTCATTCGCGGAAATCGGGAAAAAATTCGGCATCAGCTGGTTCCTGCCTGTCATTCTTAGATTCAAGAAGCACCTGAGCGAGGTTTTTATAGGTTCTTTTTTCCTTCAGACTTTCGGCCTCATAACCCCACTCTTTTCACAGGTTATAATCGATAAAGTATTGGTTCACAAGGGAATTTCAACCCTCGATATTTTGGTTCTGGGGCTGGTCATCATCAACGTATTCGAAATGTTAATGGGCGTAGCGAGGACATATTTGTTTTCCCACACGACAAACAGAGTTGACGTAATTCTCGGAACAAAGCTGTTCAAGCACCTGTTATCGCTTCCATTACCATACTTTGAAGCCCGAACTGTTGGAACAACGATAGCACGCGTAAGGGAACTTGATACCATCCGCGCTTTTATTACGGGTACTGCCCTCACGGTTGTACTCGACCTTATATTCACCGTTGTTTTCATAGCCGTCATGTTCTTCTACAGTCCCAAGCTGACTGTCATATCGCTGATTGCTCTGCCCTTTTTCATTATTCTCTCGGTAAGCGTTACGCCGGTGCTAAAAGAGCGGCTGAACAAAAAATTCGCCTGCAACGCAGAATCACAGTCATACTTAGTGGAAATGGTCTCCGGCATTCAGACAGTTAAGAGTCTCGCCATCGAACCACAGTTGAACCACCGTTGGGAGGGATTGCTCGCAAATTATGTCAGAGCGTCTTTCAACGCCGGATTTCTTGGAGCGTGCGCGGGCAGCGTAGCGCAACTTATACAGAAGTCGTCCAGTCTTTTGATTTTGTGGTTTGGAGCCAGGATGGTCATGGATGGAGATTTCACTGTAGGGCAGCTTATAGCTTTTCAAATGCTCTCCGGCCGTGTAACTGAACCAATACTGAGGCTCGCGACGTTATGGCAGGATTTTCAGCAAGCGAGGCTGTCTATAGAGCGCCTGGGCGACGTCTTGAATTTTCCCGCTGAACCCGACAGCTCACCCGGGCGAAGTTCCTTGGGCAGGATAAAAGGCAGAATAGAATTCGAACATTTAGGGTTTAGATACAGATTAGACGGGTCGCCTGTCCTCGATGACATTAACCTTACAGTGGAGCCCGGCCGGACAGTTGGGATAGTTGGCCGGTCAGGCTCAGGCAAGAGCACATTGACCAAGCTGATTCAAAGGTTCTATGTGCCATTGGCGGGGCGTCTGCTGATAGATGGAACGGACTTGACACAGGTTGACCCTGTTTGGCTGAGACGGCAAATCGGCGTGGTTTTACAGGAAAATTTCTTATTCTCCGGCACTGTCAGGGATAATATAGCGGTTGTTGATACGGCGGCGTCTCTTGATAAAGTTATTGCGGCGGCAAAACTTGCTGGGGCTCACGATTTTATACTTGAGCTGCCGGATGGCTACGACACTCCGGTCGGGGAGCGCGGGGCGTCGCTCTCCGGCGGGCAGCGTCAAAGGATTGCAATAGCGAGGACTCTAATGACAGACCCTCGTATACTGATATTCGACGAGGCAACAAGCGCGTTGGACTATGAATCAGAACGAATCATCCAGAGAAATCTCAGAAATATTTGCCGGGGGCGAACAGTTTTTATAATAGCACATCGGTTATCTACAGTACAAAGGGCTGATTTTATTATTTCTATGGACAGAGGCCGCATTGTAGAGCTTGGAACACACGATGAACTATTGAAACAAAACGGCCTTTACAGCTTTTTGCACAAGCAGCAGGCGTTGCTTGGCAGCATGGAAGAATAACCCGTTATGGCAAAGTCAAAAAACGGTGTAATATCGAGAAAAGACTGGAGCAGGCAGGAATTGGAGTTTCTTCCGGCAGCTCTTGAAATTGTGGAAACGCCTCCTTCTCCGCTTGGGCGCGGTCTGCTGTGGATAATGGTGTCTTTCTTCTCAATCGCCCTGATTTGGTCGATAATCGGCCGCGTGGATGAGGTGGCCGTGGCTCCCGGCAAGGTAATCCCGTCCGGCTACACCAAGGTGATTCAGGCGGAGGATAAGGGCATTGTCAGAAAACTGAACGTTGCCAACGGTTCGGAAGTCCATGCCGGTGATGTTTTAATTGAACTGGATACAGTGGTAACAGAGGCCGATATGGCTCGCTTGCGGCATGAACGAGATTTTTATCTGTTGGATATCGCAAGACTGTATGCCGAGAGGGATGGAAAAACTTTTACGCCTCCAAAGGGAATTGGAACACCGGAGGTTGTTCTTCAACAACAAGAACTTTCGCGCAGGAGGCAGCTTGAGATTAACTCACGCGCGGACACCCTGCGCCAGCGGATAATGGGCGCGGAAGCCGCGCTTGACAACGCTGTAAAACAAAGGGTGAAGCTTGGCAGCATTCTCCCTATCGCGTCTGAACAGCGCAAGAGAACCGAAGAGCTTGTTGAGGATGGTACGGTCTCCATGTTTGAGCACCAAAATTATCTGCAAAAGGAAATTGAAATCAGTCAGGATTTACAGGCGCAGGATGCAGAAGTTACCAGAAACAGGCACGCGGTGGCGGAAGCTGAGATGGAATTGCGCCGGGTTGAGAATGAGTGGTTCTCCGAAATATCCTCACGGATCGTAGACGACAGAAAACAACTACAGGGCATAGAGGAGGAGCTTATTAAGGCTGAGGAGAAAAACAGGCTCAGCCGTATCATAGCGCCAATCGACGGGGTTGTTCAACAGCTTGAGATACATACCATAGGAGCTATTTTGACGCCGGCTCAAGCGATAATGCTTATTGTTCCCGCCGGCGGCTCGATTGAGTACGAGGTTTGGGTTGAAAACCGTGACATAGGTTTTATCTACACAGGCCAGCCCGCTGAAGTAAAGGTTGAGACCTTCGGCTTTCAAAGATATGGAACTCTTGACGGCGTTGTAAAATCAATCGCGACTGAGGCAAAAGAGGATGAGAAACGAGGACTTATCTACCAGGCGTTATTGGAAACGTCTCGCGATTATTACATTATCGAGGGCAATAAGGTACAGCTTCTCCCCGGAATGGCGGTAACAGGCGAAATCAAAATCAGACAAAAGCGGATTATCGAGTATTTCCTCGATACGTTCAAGAAATACGTGGACGAGGCACTCAGGGAAAGATGATTCTTAAAACAATACTTATCTCAGTAATCATGGCGTTATATGCGGCCGCTGCCGCGTATGCCTCCGACATATCGCGTCTTGGTGATGCCGGACTCTCCGCGATATTGAACCTGACTGAGCTTCATAATCCGAGTATTGCGGCCGCGCGTGAAAAGGTTGAACAATCCCGCGCCGATGTGGGTATAGCGTCATCTCAGCTGGGGCCGACCCTGACGACCGGAATACAGGCTCGCTGGAATGACGAGCCGTCTTCAGGCGCGGCAAGGAACGTATATAGCGCCTCGCTAAACCTCGTTCAAACCATTTTTGCCGGCGGAACTCTCGTCGCGAACAAGCGCGCGGCGGAACTCGCGTTACAGGCAGTGCGAGCTGAAAGCGTGAGAACGTATCAGAATGTCCTTAACTCGGCAAGGGTTGGATATTTCGATTGTCAACGCGCGAGCGCCCAATTATATGTTTCATTGGAGGCTCTCGAACTTGCGAGGGAACATCTCCGTCAGACTGAAGCGTTGAATAAAGCGGGCATAGCGGCAAAAGGCGATGTTCTGCGAGTAAAAACATCAGTTTCGCAGGCGGAGATAGATCATATAAACGCAAAGACGAACCTTGATTTGTATTGGACTGCGCTCGAGCGTATCATCGGTGTAAAAATTCCCAAACCCGGCGTGCCGCACTCCGATTCCGGCGATACGATTCGCGGCTTGCGCCCTCCGTCGTTTCACATGCCTGATAATGTTGTAGATAAGGCGCTTTCGCAGAGGCCGGAAAAACAGGCGTATGAGTTTTATGGCGAGCGGGCAAGACAGCTGATAAGTTACGCGTCCGGACAACGCTTGCCTAATTTGTCGGTATCAGGTCAGCTTGGCCTGACGGACGAGCATTTCTGGCCCAACGCGGATGATTCATGGCAGGTTCAAATGACATTGCAGTGGACGCTGTACGATGGCGGCGAAGCTAATTCGCAGGTCAAAAAAGCAAAAGCGTCAGCGAGGGAGGTTCTTCATCAGCTGGAAGACATGGAAGCTCAGATACGCCAAGAAGCCGCGCAAGCCGAACTCAATCTCCGCTCATCATGGGAACGTCTCTCAGTGGCCAAAGAACAGGTAATGACAGCTGAGGAGGATTATGCCATAGTTCTCCGCCGCTATAAAGCGCAAATGGGAACCAATCTCGATGTCTTGGACGCAAGAGCTGCGCTGACAACAAGCAGAACAGCCTACGTCAACGCTGTATACGATATTGCGGCGGCTCAGGCAAGGGTGATTTACGCAATCGGGGAGGATATACCCCATGAGAACTGATACCAATTTGAAATCAAATGCCTAAAGTTAAAAGAGTTAAAATCGGCTACATTGCCCATTTCAACTTGGGCATTAACGCTCGTTTGAAATCGACAGACAGTACCGCTCTATTTGGTTTACTGTCAGTCCAACATTTCGACGGCGCGCAGCTTGTTCTCCGGCGCTAAGTGCGCGTAACGCAGGGTCATCTTCAAGTCAGCGTGTCCAAGGAGCTCCCGGACGGTATTCAGGTCAATTCCTTTCATAACGAGCTGAGAGGCGAAGTCGTGTCTCATGTCATGCCAACGAAAATCCTGAATATCGGCCTTTTTCAACAGCGTCTTCCATGAGTGAACGCAACTCTCCATTTTTTTGCCTGTTTTGGGCGACGGGAATATGAGACTGCCGGAAGCAGTGTGTTTGGATTGTTTCTGCCAAGCTGAAAGAGTGCCCGACGCCAGTTTATTGAGCGACACATAATATTGCTTGTCGGCTTTGGACGTGGCGGCGCGAACCATTACCGTTCTGTCTGTAAAATTCACGTCGCGCCATTCGAGCGATAATATGGAGTTGCGCCTTATGCCTGTGGATAAGCTCAGTATGACGAGCGGTTTAAGATAATCCGCAAACTCACCGTCGCCAATACACGCCACGGTTTCCAATCCTCTGACTTTCAACCACTGGTTATGACTGTCGCGCCCTTCCCGCATTTCCTTTTCGCGTTCGTCCAAGGCCGCCATGAGCCGCGCCCTTTCGTCCTCGGTGAGGTAGCGGACTTTCTGAACTGAATCTCTTTCAGGTAATGTTTCGAGCCTCGCGAAGGGATTAACCTCAATGATACCCCTTTTCACCGCCCAATTAACAGCTGATGTCAGAGCAGTTGCCATCCTGTTCAAAGAGGAGGCTTTAACGT
>BOCB01000069.1 GCA_026002695.1 Synergistales bacterium | reverse complement strand
ACATAATGACCATCGACAATATCAGGAAGAATAACGAAATGGCCGACCTTGTCCTGTACCCCGACGTGGACTCGTTCAGTATGCTGAACCCGGGCGGGTATGAGGAGATATATCGGCGCGGATTGCGGGCGGCCGAGGAGAACATTGATTCGATAATGTCCGTAGCCGCCGAGGCCGGCGAGCTGTCCGAACGCCGCAGGACGGCCGAGATAAGGGTCGTGCGCAGCGTCTCGGTGGACGGCGCGGGGGATACGTTGGCAAGGGATATTGAGAGAGATTATCGGAGCTGGATAGGCGGCATTTACAACGCGGACTCCGTAGCCGACGCCATACGGAATATAACGGGGCGCAATGACGTTGCCGCCGTCAACGTTGACGTATGGCCGTCAGACGAACGGGGCGGCGTTGACGTGAGGTTCCGCGTGGAAAAGAAACCTCCGTTCGAGATCACGGCGGACGGCTACACAAGCAACCTGAACTATCACAGATGGCTGGAAGGCACGCTCAACGCGGTTGACATGATTACGGACGGGGACTCAGGCAGTCTTGCCGCGAGATACGGCAATGAGGAGTGGGGGCTGTCCGCGAAGTATTTCACGCCTCTTCTGAACGACGGGCAGTGGGGTTTCTCGCTCAGCGCGCAAAATCAGAGGGAGGAACCGGAGGGTTTAGGCATCTACTCCATTAACAGATATTCGGCGCGCGCCCTGTATTACAAGGAAGCGGGCCGCGGAAGGATAGGCTTCGGGGCGGCGGCCGAGTACATCGACGCGCCGGACATGAGCGGCACGAAGTACGGCCCTTATCTCTACTACAACATAGACACGCTGGACAGTCAGCCCACTCCGACTAAGGGCGTGAACTTCACGAGCCAGATATGGTGGAACAGCGAGAGCGTGTGGACCTCCCGCTCGCACTTGGCGGCATACATACCGCTGACCGAGCGCGCGCATGTTATGGCCGAGATAGGGCTGGAGACCGGCGACAAGGATTATTCGGCTTACAGGGCGCTCCTCGGCGCTCACGACGAGTTGTTCAGTCTCGCGCCGCGCCCGCTCGCCGGGGATCAGGCGTTCTGGATTCGCGCCGGCGTGGGATTTAATCTCTTCAAGTCATGGTGGGGCGCGCTGCGCAGCGAGTTCTTCGCGGGATACGGCATGATAATGAACGACTGGTCGAGAGAGAATGACGCGTGGGAGACAGGCGTCGCCCTGTCAGTGCCGGGACAGTTCCTGAACGGTAAGATAATGCTCATATACAATAATCACGGCGAGCTGATGGTGGGCTACACGATAGGCAATCCGAAGTGGAACGGCTACGTCATGCCGTAAAACGGAGTTTTTTTCGATGCGTCCGGCCTTCTCGGGAAGCGCCGGGCGCAGATCGACAGCTTCTCCCATATTACGAGGTACAGCTCCTTTGAGCGAGGCGCGTAATAACTGTGAAGCTCAGGCGCGGACAGCCCGAGCAGCCGCCATTTGTTTGGCGGTATGTCTATTTCGTCGTGTACGCGCGGTCCCTTAAAGGCTATTATCCTCCCTCCGACGCGCACTAACGGGGACAGGAGTTCGGCAAGCAGCGCCGCGCCCGCTAAGGCTCTCGCGGCCGCGACGTCGAACCGCTCCCTATGCTCCTTTGCGAAATCCTCCGATCGCGCGTTTACCGCGTTTACGTTTTGAACGCCGAGGGCTTCCGCCATCTCGGAGACGAGCGCCGCTTTCTTGCCGACGCTTTCGAGCAGAACGCCCCTCGTATCCGGCCTGCATATTCCCCACACCATACCGGGTATCCCGCCGCCGGTGCCCACGTCAACGAAAGAACAGCCTTCCGGCAGATAGGAAACAGCGCGGGAGGCGTCCATGATATGCTCATCGAACAGGACGTCCGGCGCGGACGGCCCGGTGAGCCGCGCGCGGGAATTAGCCGCGCCGAGAAGGCGCGCGTATTCGTGAAGTTTCAGAGCGACGCTGTCATCCATGAATGATAGTATAGCAGAACAAAAAACAAAACGGGCGGCCTGCGGCCACCCGCTCATCCAACATCTTTATTGAAGATATACGTTAAATTTTTTGATTTATTCGTCAAAAGGTTGCATAATAGCGGAGTTGATATTTGATCGCGGAATACTGAATCGGAAGGGGTATTTTTATGAAGAGTGCGGTTGCGATTTCGTATGAGTTAGACGACGCGGCGGCGGCGGCCCAAGAGCTTGCCGGCGCGGTGAATGAAAAGCTGGAACTCGCGAGGAACTCTATCGGCATCTTGCTCTGCGACGCGGATATGGACGGCGGGGCCGTCACGGGGGAACTGAAAAAACTTCTGGGTATTGAAGTGGCGGGCATGACTACGCTTGCCGAGTTGTATGCGGACGGCCACCACGAGGCGGCCGCGATACTGACTGTGCTGACGGCGGACGACTGCTTGTTCGGAGCGGCGGCCTCGCGGCCGCTCGCGGGCGGAGACCCCGCGCCGGGAATCCGCGACGCGTACCGTAAAACAATCCCTCAGACTGCGGTAAGCGGCGATAAGCCGGGGATGCTGTTTGCTTTATGTCCGTTCGGCATGCCCTTTTCCGGCGATATTTATTTGGATACGCTGGCCGGGGAAATACCCGGCGTCCCCGTCATCGGAGGCGTCGCCTCGGATGACTACCAATATGACCAAGCACGGACGTTTCTCTCCGGCGAGGTATACGATAAATCCATAGTCGTCGTCAGCTTTTGGGGAAATGTCAGACCGGCGTTCGCCATTCGCCATGTTACGTCGCCCTTTGCCGAGCGAGTCCGCCGCATCACCGACGCCGAGGGCAATATTGTCCGGCGCGCGGGGAATGAGACCTTCGTGGACTACCTCAAGGGCTTTGGGTTTGAGACTAACGTGCCGGATGTCCAGCTCGCGTTTAACGCGAACCCCATGATGCTTACGCGGGAAAATGAGGATGAAGCGCCTATTATGCGGCATATTGTCGGCTTGGACATTGAGTCGGGCGCGGGCATATTCGGCGGGGATGTGCCGGCGGGCTCGCTTGCCAATATCTGTCTGCTCAAAAGAGATGATATCAAGACCTCCTGCAAGGAATCCATGAGCGCCCTTCTG
Organism: Synergistales bacterium; assembly: GCA_026002695.1. Lineage (GTDB taxonomy): Bacteria > Synergistota > Synergistia > Synergistales > Synergistaceae > BOCB01. The sequence continues at coordinate 3,195 of BOCB01000069.1, read as the reverse complement.
GCAGAAGCGGCGAAGCGGACGGGGTATACCTACTCCACGCTGTTCTGCGTCTCGTGCTGCGGGCGCTCGCTCGTTTTGGGACAGGAAGCGGAGGCCGAGGGAAAGATATTGTCAGACATGCTGCCTGACGGGGTATCGCTCATGGGGACATATTGCTACGGCGAAGTCGGCCCCGTGCGTTACAGGGACGGAATAGCGCTGAACAGGTTCCACAACTGCTCGATAACGCTCTGCATGTTCTAAAATGCCCGATTCGGACTGCGAAAAAGAATACAAGCAGCTGGCGAGGCAGTACAAAAAACTTGAGCGGGATTACCGTGCGCTGTCCGGTATGCACGCGCAGGTTGAGCGGCTGCACGACGCAAATGAGGCGGCCAAGGAACTCTCGAACTTCTATACTCGTTTGCTGCTCCAGAACGCGCCCGGCACGATCATGATGTTCGACCTTGACTTGCGGTTCGTGCTAAGCAGCGAGAGAATAGTCACAATCCTGGGCTACATGGACATGCGCGAAATGGTGGGTATGTCTTTCAGCGCGCTGTTCGAGCGCATCATTTCGGAGACATGGATCGCCGGCTTCAGCAAGCAGTGCCGTGATGTCATTGAAAGCGGAAAGCCCGCTGATTATGAGAAACGAGTTACCTTCTTAGACGGACACGAGACTGTTTACCAGGTCAAAATCTCACCCGCCGCAAAGAAAGACGGCGTCTGCTGCGGCATCGTCATCGTCATGAACGACGTCTCCGAGCTGTTCAAGGCCAGAGAGCGCGCGGAGCGGGCAAGCTTGGCCAAAAGCAGCTTCCTCTCCAACATGTCCCACGAGATGCGCACGCCCATGAACGCAGTCATCGGGATGACCTCCATCGGGAAAGCCACCGCCGATACAGAAAAAAAAGACTATTGCTTCGCTAAAATAGAGGAGGCCTCCGTCCACCTGCTCGGCGTCATCAACGATATTCTGGATATGTCCAAGATCGAGGCCAATAAGTTTGAGCTCTCGCCCGTGGAGTTCAATTTTGAAAAAATGCTCCGGAAGGTTGTGGATGTCAACAGCTTCCGCGTGGACGAAAAACAGCAGAACCTTACCGTCAATGTAGACAAGAATATCCCGCGCGTTCTAATCGGCGACGACCAGCGGCTGACGCAGGTGATTACCAACTTGCTGAGCAACGCAGTAAAATTCACGCCCGAACATGGCTCCGTGCGCCTCGACACTCGTTTCCTCAAGGAGGAGGACGGCGCCTGTTTTTTGCGAATCGAAGTGACGGATACGGGCATCGGCATCAGCGACGAGCAGAAATCGCGCCTCTTTTCCTCCTTTGAGCAGGCCGACGGCAGCACTTCGCGCAAGTTCGGAGGCACAGGGCTGGGGCTTGCCATCAGTAAGCGCATCGTGGAGATGATGGGCGGGCATATATGGGTAGAGTCGGAAATAGGCAAGGGTTCGACCTTTGCCTTTGTCATACAGGCGCGGCGCGGCGCGGAGGGAGCCCGGCAGGGCCTTTTGAGCCCCGATCTGCACTGGGGCAACGTTCGCGTGCTTGCGGTAGACGATACCCCCGAGATATGCGAGTACTTTAAGGACATCGCGTCCCGTTTCGGGTTCATATGCGATACGGCCATCAGCGGCGAGGACGCGATCGCGCGGATCAGGAGTAACGGTAACTACGACATTTACTTTGTGGATTGGAAAATGCCCGGCATGAGCGGCATAGAATTTTCCCGTCAGATTAAAGAAGGCGGAGCCGGCAAATCCGTTGTCATAATGATATCCGCAACGGAGTGGAACGTCATAGAGGATGAGGCCAAGGCCGCCGGAGTGGACAAATTTTTGCCTAAGCCGCTCTTCCCGTCCGCGGTCGCGGACTGCATTAACGAATGTCTGGGTCTTTGCAATACTCCGGAATCGAATGAAGCGGACGAAGAAGCCGACTGCTTTGAGGGTTATCGCATCCTTTTAGCGGACGACGTTGAGATTAACCGGGAGATCGTGATGTCTCTCCTTGAGCCGACGTTGCTGGCGATTGACTGCGCCGGAAACGGCGCGGAGGCGGTGCGGATGTTCGGTGACGCGCCGGGGCGGTACGACATGATTTTTATGGATATACAAATGCCGCAGATGGACGGCTATGAAGCGACGCGTCTTATACGCTCCATGGACGATCAAAAGGCAAAGAATATTCCCATTGTCGCGATGACGGCCAATGTATTCCGGGAGGACGTGGAAAAATGCCTCGCGGCGGGCATGAACGACCATGTGGGCAAACCGCTGGATTTCGGAGACGTGCTGCAGAAGCTGCGCCAATATTTGCAAAAACCGCCGCGCCCTTGACGGTAGGGCGCAACGGTAATACAATGCCTCCTGAAAAGCTTTATCTTCACCAATCGAGAATAATCTCGATTATGTGAAGAATCAACTCAAACAGGGGAGCAAGGCAGATCACTCGGGCGAGGATTCCTTGCTCTCGTTTTTCTTCAGGAAGGTGTTGTTGATCTTCCGGCATTTCGTCAATGAATCGCCCCGAGTTTTGTGTAGAGTTTTAGAGCTTTGTTTTTGAAGATTTCCGAATATCCATTCCGGTACTATACCACACCTCCTCAAGGGAGTGATAAAAGATGACAACAGCGACAGCAGAGCGCAGAAAGAGCCTTATCCGGCGAGTAAATAAACTGCCGGACAGCGAGATAGAACCGGTTATAAAGTTCATTGACGACGCGAAGGCGCGCCGCAACGCCGAGTATCTGGCTAAGATTGACGAGTCGCTTAGACAGGCCGAGAACGGCGAAGTCATAACCATGACATTCACGGAGTGGGAGGAATGGCTTAACAAATGGATGCCCTGAGCTTCACAAATAAGGCTTGGGAAGAATATTTAGAGTGGGCGATAACTAATAAAAGAATCATTGACCGCATAAACGCGCTGATAAAAGATATTCAGCGCAATGGCTTTATGTCAGGCATAGGCAAGCCCGAAGCGCTGAGAGGGAGCAAAAATTACAGCCGCCGCATTAACGAAGAGCACCGCCTTATCTATACAGGTGACGAAAAGCAGAATTTGTTGATAGTTTCCTGCAAGGGGCATTATGGATATTGACAACCATCGCGGGGTGAAATAAATAATTATGCCTCGTATCGACATGAGAGCTAATTTGACGTACTCGATGCGATAGGGCGCCCCTGCCTCGCCGCCGACA
>BOCB01000068.1 GCA_026002695.1 Synergistales bacterium | reverse complement strand
ACAACCTGACCACGGCGTCGACGAACATGAAGAGCTCCGAGAGCCGCATCCGCGACACCGACATGGCGAAGGAAATGATGAACTTCACGAAGCTCAACATCCTGAGCCAGGCCGGCAACTCGATGCTTGCGCAGGCAAACCAGCTCCCGCAGGCGGTTCTGTCCCTGCTGAGATAAACGCGTCTATCGCAGGGGGCGGATAAACACGGGCGGGTGAACCCCGCCCATCCGCCCCCGCCGAATACGGCAAAAATTTTTAAGGTGGTGATTCCATGAAAGTGGCAGGTATTAGCGATCAGTCCGCAGGCGAGCCGAAAAAAGGACCCCCCGGCGAACCGATAGTTGAGTTGTCCGCCGAGAACCGCGGCGCGGCGACAAAATCCACCGCTGCAGTGGACACCGCTCCTTTTGATAAGGGCCGGCTCAAAGAGGCTCTGAAAGCGGCAGAGAGGCTATCGGTATACTCTAATCGCAAATTGAAGTTTGAATATCAGGAGGAGGCCGATGTTTTCCAGGTGTCCGTGGTGGCCGGAGGAGCAGAGGCTCCGAACGGAAAGGGAGAGGAAGTCATACGCAAGATACCGCCGGACAGCATCCTGCATATGATCGAGAATCTCAGGAAGTTCAAACCGACGACGCTCGACACGAAAGCATAATCGAGCAAACGGAAAACGCGTAGAGACGCCCGACCTGGACGTCTCTATTCTTTATCAGCTCCTTAACCGTGAAATCGGCGGCCGCCCGGAACGGGCGCCGCCTCTGCAATGTGTCCGCGTAATTTTGTTAATCGTCTTCTCCGTTCTCCGTTTCGCCGGCTTCGGCTTCCCCCGTTTCCCCTGCCGGGACTTCGGCGGTGGCGGGAGACGCCGGCATCTCGAAGTTCATCTCCAGCCCGTGTTCCATCAGAGCGCTGACGAACGGCCCCGGGAGCGCTATGCGCACTTTGCTGAGTATCTCCGAGCCCGCGACAATTTCGTCTAACAGATAGTCTATGCCCGACTTGTACGGTTCGTCAAGGGCTCCGAAGAATTTGACCATCTGATGGACGAGCCAGCTGAGATACGGCGCGATGCGGTCGGGGATCGCGTCCGCGAACTCGAGGACTATCTCCCATACGAGGTTCATCGCCTGCATGACGTCGCCCTCGGAGAGCGCGTCGTCGGCCCGCGCGCGCGCTACGTACAGGCGTTTTACCGCCTCGTCCGTTGAGCTGTCTCCCGACGAGTAGGCCACGTTCGAGAAGAGACCTATCTGTCCGCGCGAGACCTGTTTTCTGAGAACCCTCATCTCGTCGTCCATGCCGCCGTTTATGCGTATGGCGTTGTTGAGCATCGCCTCGGCCTCGTGATACCTCGGTATATAGCAGAGGTCGTGAGTTATGAGAACGCGGGCCAGGTCCTTGAGGAACGAGCATATCCGGTCGACGGGCATTTCCATGTCCTCGAAGTCGGCGGCGGCGGCGCGCATCATAACGCCCGCCTCCTCCGCGCGTCCCTCTTGCAGCAGGAACATGGCGCACTTCCACAGGGTCTCGCCCGGCCACATGAGACGCGCCATGTCCACCGAGGCGAAGAGCGCGTCCATCTCCATGCGGAGCGCCGCCTGATCGTCCCCGCCGCCCAGAGTTTCTATAACCTCGTCTAATTTGTCCGCCGCTTCGTCCGGATCGGGCGGGATGAGCGGTATGTCCCTTTCGGCGTAATAATCGAGCGCCATAGCCGAGTAATCGAGCCATCTGCGCACGAAGCCGAGCACCGACGTGTGGGCGTCCACTATTTCACGGTGCAGCGCCGCCCAGCGCTCGACAACATCGACGCTGTCGAGGAACCTTGTCCGCGAGAGCTCGAGCGACGCGACGTAGACGTAGCTCTGCGAGACGAAGGCGAACATCGGGTTCGTCCTGTGCAGCTCGTCGAGAACCTGCGCGGCCCGTTCGGCGTAGGGACGCCTTCTCTCGGGAGTGAGCGCCGCCGCCGTCGTCTTTTCTATCAGCTCGGAGAGATCCCGCAGCATACCCTCCACGTCGTCCATGTCGTCCCGCGACTTGTCGATTTTTTTCATCAGCAGGTCGCGTCTCGCCGCTTTTTCGGTCATAACTCCGGCGTTCAGCGAAACGGCGGCCGGCGTCAATTCCAGCGGCTCCGCGTCCGATATATGTTCGTCTATGTAGTCGGCGAAGGGCGTTACGACCGTGCCGCGTATGAGAGCGCCGCCCTCCGTGCAGTCGTAAATCGGGATGCTCGATGACCTTATAAGGTTCTCGAAGTGGCGGAGGAAGGAGATCCACAGTTCGCTCGTGAACACCTCGCCGCCGAGCGCTCCGGGTATCTTGAACGCCCCGCCGCGCTTTTGGAGACTCTGCCCCTCGAGGAAATCCCCCTCGAAGACGCCCCCCGCGTGGGAGGTACCGTCCTCCCCGTAGGCGAGGTCCTGCCCTATCAGCGCGATCGACGACGCCCCCATCCCGTGAGCCACGCCGAGGCACGTGTGCGCTACCGACGAGCCGGACGTTACGAGCTGACCGCCTATCGTGCCGAGCACGAACCATTGGTCGAGGGGTATCTCGGACTTGCCGACTATTATCTTCGGCCCCGGCCATCTGCCGTATATCTTAGGCGTGCAGACGGACTGAACTATGAGCAGTATTTCGGAACACTCCTCCGGATACTCGTCGAGCGCCCCGGCGAAGAGCAGGTCATAAGTCGGCAGCCCGCGCTCGAGCGCGCAGACTATGTGCGGCTTTATGCCGAGCGCCAGCATCTTTCGGAGCGTCGCGTCGTTTGCCAGTATGACGCACTTGTCCTCTATGCCGCGAAGAAGCTCTATGTTTTTGTCGAGGGAAGGGCCGGCTGAAACCACTACGAACGGCTTGTTCCTGAAGTCGTTCAATATATCGGTGAGCTGATAGCCGAAGCTTATCCAGGGCGTCATAAGCGACATCTGGCGAAGGCCGAGCATCGTGTCCTCGGCGCTGTTGCCGAGGGACTGGAGCCTGACCATCGCCCACTCGCGGATGTTCTTTGACAGCTCCTTGAACGGTTCGTCCATCGCCTCCTCTTCGCCCTTGTGCGACGACACTAAGGCGGCGGAGACGGTAAACACGCCGTAGACATTCATACCTCTCTCCAGCGCCTCGGTTAAAAGCCCCTTGTTCCTGTCGTACAGCGTCTTCTCCTTCTCCTCGTCCGTCTTGTCATCGTAGGACGGGGGAAGCTCCAGCGTGGAGGTGAGGAAGAATATCCCGCCGTTGGCGGGCATGGCGAGATAGACGTGGGTCAGGTGGAAAGTGTACGCGATGAGCGCGACGTTCGGCTCGACGACGAGCACCGAGAGCGCGTCCTTGGGCAGCGCCCTTATGGACTTGAAGAGATACGGGGGCAATCCCGTGCCGTACTGGAAGAAAAACGGCGTCTCGCGCGACTTCTTCGACCACTCGAACTTAGGCTCGCCCGCCGGGTCGAAGAACGGCTCTGACGTCAGCCCAGACACCCAGCGTCCCGCCGGCGTCGTCTCCTCGTAATGCTCGAACTCATGTCCGTGAGCCTCGACATACTCCTTCAGGCACGCCGCGAGCCAAGGCTGCCGGTGCTCCAGCTCCTTCATGTTGCTCTCCCATACGGAGAGATCCTCAGGCGCTTTTACAAGCTCTTTGCTCATTTGTCCTCTTTGTCCTTTTTCTTTACCAGCAGGTTTGCCATCTTCACCGGCGACGGCTTTTTCACTACCGGCAAGTCGCCGGGCAGCTTGCCGCCCGGAATGAGCGGCAGATCGACGGCAATGGAGGCTGCCTCCGCGGCGGCCTTCCTGTTCTCCTCGACGATGCTCTCCCAGAGTTCCTTGCGCCATACCTGAACGTCCCTCGGCGCGTCTATCCCCATACGGACGAGTTCGCCCTTCACCTCGACGACGGTTATCTCAACATCGTCCCCTACCTTCAAAGTCTCTCCCGGTTTTCTGCTGAGGACCAACATAACTTAGCCCTCCTTCTCTGAGGACTTCGCCTGCTCTTTCATCCTCTGTTTGGTCTCCGCGTCAAGAATAGGGTAACGGAAGTCGTAGTCATCGTTCAGCGATATAGCCTGCGTCGCCACTCTCCCCCCCCAGTTGACAATTATCGGCGCGCGCAAATTCGCCGTCATCTCCCAGGGTTCGCCCGGAGGTATAGCCACTACGATGAGGATTATAACGGCGCTCATGTCGAGTTCGCCTATCTGTTCGAGCGACTCGCGCGGTATTCGCGCGTTGTAATCGCTCTTGACCGTCTCGGGAGACGCGACAGGCAGGGCGAGCGAACCGTCCTCCGTGCTGTGCAGCCACATTATGGCGTTTCCCTCGTCCCCCACCAATATCCATGAACGCTTGTCCTCGAAGCCGGGTATTCCGACGGGGAATCTGATTATGTCCCCCTCGTCAACCTCCATATCGCCAAAGCGCGTTGACGTAATGCTTATCATTCCGTTTCCCCCTTGAAAACCCAAAGCTGATTTAATGAAAAGTCTATGCCTGATTTATTAAGAGCCTAAAGGGTAACGATAAAAACCTGATCGGCTCCGCGTCTCAAAACGGCGAAATTCCGTTTTGGCAATTAATCAGCGCTTGTCTATTTTAACGTTAAATACTTAAACGGTCAAAGAGAAATCCTGTATAACGGGCGGCGTTCGCGGCAACGGGCGGCAGAATGCCGCCCCTACCGGTTCCGGAATCGGTTTTCGGTTTTCGGTTTTCGGTTTATTGCAGGGGCGGCATCCTGCCGCCCGTTCCATAAACCTCCGTCCCTACAATAACCCCGCTCCTACAAATAAACCCCGCCCGGCTCGCCGCAGCCCCTATCTCAGGAAATCGAGCAGCGTCGGCTGCATCAGCCTCGCTATCGCGGCGAGGCTCGCCTCGTAGACGCTCGACGTCATCTGGAAATTCGTCAGCGCCTCCCCGAGATCAATACCCACCGTCTCCGTGTACAGCTCGTTATAACCCGTGTTGTTGGAAATGTAGCGCGACGTTGTCGTTGTATAGCGGTTAATCAGGGCTCCCGCTATCGCCCTGTCCTTCAGGAGCGTCGTCATCCAGTGGTCGAGCTGCCCTATCATCACGTCCGATATGCCGTCGACGTTGCCGCCCGTCACCGTGTCGATGAGGTTGTCCATAACCCCGAAGAAGTCCGTCTTCTTGGTATTGTCCCCCGTCCGGTGCGCGACGTTCTGATTGAAAGGCCCGGTTTCTCCGTGCTTCGGTCTGACGTCGTTACTACCGGGCGCAAATCCGAGCGCGTCCGGTATATCATCTGTTCCCATAGTTCCCGTCCCCGTGACCTCGAAATTATATCCCTTGGGCGACCAGAGAGCTATCCTCTTGCCGGTAATCGTCCCGCTCGCGTTTTTCTCTTCTATCACGGACGCCATCACGTCCATCGCCTGGAAGCGGGTGTTTATCAAATCGACAAGCTGCTCGGCGTTTGTAACGACCGGCTTGCCCACTGAGCCGTTAGGGTTCACGAATGTTTCGTCGTAGAGATCTATCGTGTGCGACGCGCCGTTCACCGTTATCGTGAGCGTGGCGTCCGGATCGGCCGCCGGGAACGTCAAAAGGTCTTCGGTTCCGGTCAGCCCCGTGTCGAGCCCTATTTTGTTGGCGGGTGTTCCCTGTATATCGAGTACGGAGACCGCCGAACCGTCCTTGGCCGCTATGTTGAGCATGACCTCCGCAGCAGGGTCGCTTCCCATGCCTCTGTCGGTGTACGACACGTCGAGCCACTCGCCCGCGCTGCTGCGCAGACGGTCCGCGAAGTTCTTGACGCTCTCGCCCGCAATTACGGGTATGTCTATCGTGTGCCCCGGCGTGCTTATCCTCATTACGCCTTCCGACATTGTCGTGGCTTGTGTCATGGAATTCGCGGCGTCCAGCCCGGCCGCTATGCCGAGGTACGCCGCTATGCCGCCCGTGAACGTGTTGAAGCGCGGGTCGCCGTAACCTGAGTCGGAGACGCGCAAAGGCTCGCCCGTCAGCGCGTACACGGAGAAGACATTGGGCTGGTTTGGATCCTGCGACACGCTCTCGTTCCACGCGAGCAGCTTGCTTCCGTACTGCGCGTTCACCTGGTCGACTATCGCCTTTGCCACGAGCTCGCCCGTGTAGCGGTTGTTCTTGCAGACCTTTACCTCGAATATCTTCTCGCCGACCGTAACCTTCAATATCGCCGGCATGTTTTCGTCGAAGGCGCCGGGCCCGTCGGAGGGGTAGATCATATCCGGACTGATGAGGGAAACGTTCTTTACGCCGAGCGCGGTGTTGAGACCGAGCTGTTCGGCGTAATTCGACGCCTGTATCCCGTTTACGCCGAGTCCGTCGAGCACGGTGAAGGGTTCTCCGTCGCGCGTGCGCAGAATCAAACGCTTCGTCGCGTCCTCCCTGTTATCGCGGCTATTGAGCAGCGGATCGGCGAACGGATCTGTGCCGTCCGGCTCGTCAACCTCCACGACGGCCTGAAACCAGTCGCCGCAGACGCCGTTGATC
>BOCB01000067.1 GCA_026002695.1 Synergistales bacterium | reverse complement strand
TTTTTTAATCACATATCTCGGTCTCTTGCTTACCTCATTGTATATACGCCCCACGTACTCGCCTGTGATGCCGAGGCTCATCAGGGTTATGCCGGTCAGCAGGAATTGTATGGCCATCAGCGTGAACATGCCCTCGACCTCCGGCCCGATTATAAGCCGCCGCAGCAACATGTAGCAGACGAGGAGGAACGAGAAGAGCGAGACCGCCATACCCGCCATCGTAACCATTTGGAGCGGCACGAGCGAGAAGCTCGTCATCAGGTCGAAGTTGAGCCTTATGAGCTGAGATATGCCGTACTTCGACTCGCCGCGCTCGCGCTCCCTGTGAGGAATAGGCAGCTCGACGGGGTTCACCGCGAACTTACGCCCAAGCGCCGGTATGAACGTGGCCGTCTCCTGGCCGGCGTTTATTATATCGATTATTCTTCGGCTGTAGCCGCGCATCATGCAGCCGTAGTCCTTTATGTCGAGCTTGGCTATCCGCCGCGTTATGACGTTCACTATCTTCGATGCGGCTTTTCGGAACAGGGGGTCGCGTCTTCCGAGCCTGTACGTGCCGACGACGTCGTGCCCCGCGTCCATTTTCCCGACGATGTCGGGTATCGACGACGGAGGATTCTGGAGATCCGCGTCAAGCGTGATGATATAATCGCCTCTCGCCGCCTCGAAGCCGGCCATGATCGCCATATGCTGCCCGAAATTTCCGTTCAGGTCAACGACCCTGACCTCAGGATGCGCTTCCTCGAAGTCATAGAGCATTGCGAACGATCTGTCCCTGCTGCCGTCGTTGATGAAAACTATCTCGAACGTCCGCCCAAGAGCAGCCATCACCGAGTACAACTCGGCGAAGAGGGCGTCTAACGACTCCTCCTCGTTGTAAACAGGTATAACTATTGAAATTTTCGGGTTATTAACGGAATCAGACAACTCCCACTATCCTTCCCAAGGAAATCAAAAGCAAAAGCCAAACCGCGGGGCTGTCCGCCCCGCGCCCTCGCGAGGGTTATCACCCCCGACCCTTATCCTAAAATCTACTTTGCCTTTTTATAACCAACCCGCGCTATTTCCTTTGATGATTTTCTCCATCCGGGCTTGACCTTCACCCAGAGGCGCAGAACCATAGGGTAGCCGAACCGAGCTTCCATCTCGGCTCGCGCGGCGCTGCCTATTTCCTTTAATTTCGCGCCGCCCTCCCCTATCAATATCCCCTTTTGACCGAGGCGCTCGACTATTATGTCGGCTCTTATCTCCGCGCGCCGCAGCTCAGGATACTCGTCCGGCGTCTTGAACTCCTCGACTGCCACAGCTACGCTGTGCGGCACTTCCTGTTCCGTCGCCTCGAATATTTTCTCCCTTATTATCTCCTCGGCGAGGAAGCGCTCCGTCGTATCCATCAGGACATCTTCAGGGTATATCAGCTCGCCCTCCGGTAGGAAGCCCGCTATGGAGTCGCGCAATATGTCCAAGTTGACTCCGCTCTTTGCCGACACCGGAACAACCGCCGACGGCTTCAGCATTTCCTGTATCGGGGCAAGGCACCGCCAGAACCGTTCTTCTTTATCCTGCCCGCAGAGGTCTATTTTATTCACGACGAGTATCTTGGGCAGGGGAGAGGCGTTTACGAGCTCTATAACGGATCGCTCCGTATTGTCCATTTCGCGCCCCGCCTCCGTTATCAGGCATATCACATCTACGGACGACAGCGCGTCGCCGAGCTCGCTCATCATAAACTCGCCAAGCGCGTGCCTTGGGTTGTGCGCCCCCGGAGTGTCTACTATGACTATTTGGCATGAGTCCGTGGTCAGTATGCAGCGGACGGCGTTGCGAGTGGTTTGCGGCTTCCTCGACACAGCCGCGGTCTTTTCGCGGAGCAGAGAGTTTATCAGGGAAGATTTGCCGACATTCGGGCGGCCGATGAAAGCGGCGAAGCCCGATCTGAAAATACCTGCGCTTGTTTCCTGTGAGGTCTCGCTATTATTTTTATTCATCAATTTAACTATAACGAAAATTTATGAGGTAAAAGTTCGCTGAGGGACGCTATAAACAGCTCGCCCGATTTCATCATGACGATTTCCATATCATGATTGAACTCCGCGAGAAATTGCCGGCACGCGCCGCAAGGAGAGCAGATCGGCACATCGCCCGCGTACACGGCAGCCGCGATCGGACGCAAACGACCCGTAACGACCGCGTTCAGCATAGCCGCGCGCTCGGCGCATATGGAAAGGCCGTAACTCGCGTTCTCGACATTGCATCCGCCGATGACCGAGCCGTCCGAGAAGAGCAGCGCCGCGCCGACTGAAAATTCAGAGTACGGAACATACGCCATCTGCCTGTATTTTCCGGCCTCGCTCATAAGCTTTTCAGGCGAACATACCGACCAGTCAGCCACAGTTCACGCCTCCGGTAACTTGCGCTATCGGCGTTATTTTGTCCGACTGCGCTTTAAGCGTTTCGCTTTCATTTATCATTGTCTTCCCCCCATCAGCGAGTTTTTTAGTATCGTTGTCAGCAAACGATATAATCATAAATTTATATCAACCGGCGTTCTCGCTCTCTTCCTCTTCTATGTGTTCCAATCTTATCTGGAGTATTCTGTGATCCACTACTTCGACGGCGCTTATCTTCCAAGGACCGAATGTTACGCACTCCCCGGCCTTCGGGAAATTTCCCACTATCGAAAGCAGCATTCCCGCGGCCGTGTCCACGTTGTCGAAGCCGAAATCATACCCGAGCACATCTGATAAATCCTCTAAGTTCACATATCCCTGCACGAGATATGAACCGTTTCCCTCGTCCAAGATGTCCGGCGACTCGTCGTCGTATTCGTCCTGTATGTCTCCGACTATCTCCTCTATCAAGTCCTCGAGGGTCACGAGACCCGCCGTTCCGCCGTACTCATCAACGACTATCGCTATGTGTATCTGCGATCGCTTCATTAAATCAAATGTCTCGTCCGTCTTGACCGTCTCCGGTATGAAGAGCGGCTTTCGCAGCAAGCGCGTTACCTTGTCGTCAAGGAGGCCGTTGCTCATTGGAGCGAGCAAATCCTTCGCGTAGAGCATACCCGTTATCTTGTCGAGGTCAGTCTCAAACGCCGGTACCCTCGACAAACCTGTCGATATGAAAAAAGCGGACGCCTCCGCGACTGTCATGTCGCATGGGACGGTCTTCATGTCTGTGCGCGGTATCATTATCTCGGAGACTCTCGTCTCCTCGAACGAGATGACGCCGTGTATCATCTTGCGCTCGTCCTCTTCCCAAGGGCCGCCGTCCTCCGCGCTCTCGTTCAGCATCATGTCGAGATCCTCGCGGGTGATGAATGACTTCGCCGCGTCAAGCCGCAGACCCAACATCCGCCCTATGAACCAGACGATACCCTGCACAACGTAGATTAGCGGGCGAAAGAGAAAATAGCAAAACCGCAATATGGGCAGCGATAAGATAAGCACCTTGTCGCTGTAGCCTACGGAGATATTTTTGGGCAGTATCTCACAGAATATAACAATCAACGCCGTCATTACAGCGACGGCGATAAAAGCCCCGTAAACACTCCACATGTTTGTCGCCACGCTCGTCGCCACGGCTGACGCCGCTATGTTCACGATGTTGTTGCCTATGAGCGTTACAGTGAGGGCGAGATGTGTGTTGCCTGAGAGCCACATAAAGCCCTTTTTCCTGCCAGGCGACGAATTTTCAAGGGCTTTCAGCCTAAGTCTCCCTGCCGCCGTTATAGCCGTCTCCGTCGCGCTGAAGTAAAACGACATCAGCAGAAACAATAGCAGCAGGCCAATACTACCGGATAAATCCGAACTCAATGAATACTCAGTCCTCCTTGGGTAGCGGATAGGATAGCGTCCTGTTCGCGCCACATCTCCCGCTTTCGCTCGTCCGTGTCATGGTCGTAACAGAACAAATGCAGTATACCATGTATTATGACAAGCGCTGTTTCCTTATTATAATCTAAATTACCGCTTATGGAGCTCTCGAATATATATTCGGGCGATATGACGACGTCGCCGAGCGGGATTTCCTCCCACCCCTCAGGAAACGACAATCCTTCCTCCGTCTCCCACAATGGGAACGACAGCACATCCGTCTCCTCGTCTATATCGCGGTAACGCGCGTTGAGCTCACGCATTCGCTCGCGCGGCACGAGGGAAAGCACTGCCGAGAAACGTACCCCCCCCTCCTTTTTATCCGTAAAGGCGCTCAGAGCGCGCGCAATAGCGTCTATATCAACGGACGGCTTGCGCTCTCCGTCATATTCGTCTATTATATCGAACCTCAGGGGCATTACTTCGCGCCCTCCTCCTGTGAAGCGGCATCGTTCGCTTTCCCGCCGCCCTGTTTATTATCTTCTTTTTTATTCTCACCTTTATCAGCATCGGCATTATCCACGGCCGCGGGCGCGCCGCCGAGAGCCGAGGCGTGAGCTATCGGCTTGATCTCACGAGAGTGGTACATCGGCATCAGCACATCGACGAAGGCCAGCTTTATCACATTTATCTCGCTCAGGGTGAAGTCGACATCGTTGAACTGTCCCGCAATCAGCTTCGAGGATATGACGTCGCCGACGAGTTTCTCGAGCTCTGCCCTGCCGGAGAGCGGCTTCGGCAGGCTTTTCAGCGCGGCGTCTATCGAGTCGGCGAGCATGAGAAGCGCGGTCTCCCTCGAATGCGGCGCGGGACCGGGGTACGTGAACAGCGCCTTGTCCAACAGAGAACCGTCCTTTATCCGGGAGAGCGCTTTGTTGTAGAAGTAGCCCATGAAAGTAGTGCCGTGATGCTCCCTGATGAAGCGCTTCACTCCCTCCGGCAGCTTGTACTCGTCGGCAAGCTCCAGCCCGTCCTTTACGTGCTGGATTATTATACGCGCGGACTCCTTTGGGGCGAGCCTGTCGTGTATGTTATCGCCGAAGGACTGGTTTTCGACGAAATAACTCGGTCTCTTCAGCTTGCCGACATCGTGGTAATACGCCCCCGCCCTTATCAGTAATCCGTTCATTCCGAGTCTGTCTGCCACCGTTTCGGCGAGCGTCGCCACCGCGAGCGTGTGGTGGTACGTGCCGGGAGCTTCGATCTGCAAACGTCTCAGAAGCGGCTGAGACGGACTGCTCATCTCCAGCAGGCGCAGCGGTGAAAGCAGCTCGAACAGAGACTCCCATATCGGCGTGACGGCTACGACGACGCTGCTCCATAATACGCAGAAGAGCAGGTAAGTGCCCAAAATTTCATAGCTTACGGGCTGCCCGAGTCCCCATCGTATGAAGAGCGACGTCCCGGTGAGCAGCAGGCCGAGCTTGAATATATTTCGCCAGATTGCTATTCTGCTCAGAGCCTCCTTGATGACTATTATGCTCGCTCCCGACGCCACGCCCGATATGACGCAGCCGATTGCCACCGACGACGACATCCCGGGGAACGCTATCAGATAGCCTATGAGAGAACCTCCGAGCGATATGTGGAACGCCAGCGACTGAGACGTCATGGTCAAAAAGAGCCAGCTCACCAAAGCCAGGACGCTCAACGAATCGGCTATCCACTTCGCCGCTATCCTCTGAATGCTCCAGTCTATTACCAGCAAAATGACGATATACACCCACTCTTTGGTCGTGAGGCGGGCGTGAAGCATCTTCTTGTAGAGCCAAGAGAGCCACACAGACCAAAAAAGAACGGAAAGAGTTATGAAAGCAAGTTGTTTAACGGGGATCGACGAGTCGGGGTAGCCTTGATTTTTGAGCGTATCGGCTATGCCCTGTGTTACAATCTGCCCCTTCTCGGCGATGACCATTCCGAACTTTATCTCTCTGACGACGGGGGGTATATTCTGAGCGACGCTGTTTCTCAGCGTGTTGGCGAGTTCATTGTCATTCGTTATGGTCGGCACCAGCATGGCCGCAAGCACCTGGTACGCTATATTTTTCAGCTGCTGGCTGATGTTCGTCTCCATAAGCTTACTCCATATGAGCGAGTCCTGTCCCTCTTTAGTGGTATTCTTGTCGAAAATCTCCTCCGCTATCGAGACAATGGCGTTTATCAGTTTCGTCTTGTCATCATTTGACAATTTATTTATTATCTCATTCAGGCGCGCCGGAATAAAGTTCATTTCACCCGTGAGCTTGAGCGCGTCGATGCGCCTTCTTACAAACTGCGTGGCGTTGTCGTCGCGGACGCTCACGTCAACTATCTGCCTGCCTACTCTTTGCTGCATCTCGCTCGTGGCATCGCCGTCAACATATCTCGTCGCGCTGCGCGCAAGATACGTGCGCGGAGCCGGATAACCGGTCACATAGCTGTCCTTCCTGTCTATAAAGTACCATCCGGCGCAGACGATAAATGCCGCCGACATTACGAGCGCCGCCTGAAACCACGGCGGCACGCGGTGCTTTCCGCTATGTTCGTTTCCCGTCAGAGACCTGTTGAATGAGACTAAGCCGCCGATTTTGTCCACTATGTCAATGTATCTCATAATTTTACTTTAGCCTCATACACCTCATAAGCCCTGACTATTCGCCGCACTATATCGTGCCTCACCACGTCGCTGTCAGTAAGACCGCAAAAAGCTATGTCCTTCACTCCGCCGAGGATATCCTTTGCCGAGCGGAGGCCGGACTCCTTGCCTCCGGGGAGGTCTATCTGAGTAACATCGCCGGTCAGCACGGCCTTCGAACCCTGTCCGAGGCGCGTAAGAAACATCTTCATCTGTTCCTTTGTCGTATTCTGCGCCTCGTCAAGTATTATAAAGCTGCCGCTCAAAGTCCTTCCCCTCATGTACGCGAGCGGCGCTATCTCTACAACGCCCTTTTCGACATATTTGGCGAACTTCTCAGTTGGCAGCATGTCATAAAAAGCGTCGTAAAGAGGCCTTATGTAAGGATCTATTTTCTCCATCACGTCACCCGGCAGATAACCGAGCCGCTCGCCGGCTTCGACTACCGGCCTCACCAATATTATCC
>BOCB01000066.1 GCA_026002695.1 Synergistales bacterium | reverse complement strand
CGGGGCGCAGAATAGTCGTTGACCCGGGGCCGGCGAGTTCCGCGGACGCGCTCATTGAGAAACTGTCCGGCGTTACGGACGGCGTGGACATTGTGCTGATAACGCACATACACCTGGATCACTCCGGCGGGATAGGGCAATTTGTAAAACGCGCGGGTTCTCGCGTCATGGCTCACCCGAAGGCGCGCAAACACCTGACCGACCCCGCCAAACTTTGGGAGTCGTCGTTAGCTGTGCTTGGGGATACGGCGCGCATGTACGGTCCGCCTGAGCCGCTGCCGGAAAGCGCGCTCATAAGCGCGGACGAGCTGCCGGGCATCGGCATAATCGACACCATCGGCCACTCACCGCACCATCTTGCCTACTTCGTGCCGTTCAGGGGCGGCAGGCTGGCTTTCATAGGAGAGTCATGCGGTGTGAACTCCTCGTTCGGCGCGACAGATGAATATCCTTACATACGCCCGGCGACTCCGCCAAGGTTCGAGCCGGAACACTTCATGTCGTCGATGGACAGGGTATATGACGCGCTGGAGGGCGGCGAGCTCCTGTGTTACGGCCATTACGGCGCGGCGCGTAACGCCAAAGAACGTGTCGCGATGGCAAAGGAGCAGTTGGAAAGATGGGTAAGCGCCATATCCGGCATGGCCGACACCCCGGAGGACGAGATAATAACAAAGCTGCTGAACAGCGATCCGCTGACGCGCGGCTTTAACGATATGCCGGAGGACATCCGCAATCGCGAGAGGATATTCATAAGGAACAGCGTAAGAGGAATATTGAAATATTGTAAGGGCGAATAAATTTTGCGCGTTATCTGTCTTTGCGCGTGATCCGACAGGGGCGACCATTGGTCGCCCCTGCAAATTCAAAACATATATACGCGGTCTGAAACGGATGATTCGGCCAAGCCCCTGATGACATTCCGCCGCCCCGGCTGTACGCCGCGCAGCCGAGCCCGTCCGCCATATTTCGCGTTTTAATATTCCGGGCCGCCGAGGCGTTGCAGTTTCTTGAGCTGGTGTTCGGCGGTTATATAGCGTATGGTGCCGCTGCGCGAGCGCATTACGAGGGACGAGGTCTGTATCGTGTCTCCGAGATATTTAACGCCGTCGAGCCAGTCGCCGTCGGTAACGCCCGTCGCGGCGAAGTAGACGTTGTCGCTCGAGACGAGGTCGTTCAACTTGAGCACTTTATTCAAGTCCATGCCCTCCTCCTCGCACTTTTTAACTTCTTCCTCGTTGCGCGGCCAGAGCTTGCACTGCATGTTGCCGCCGACGCACTTGATTGCGCACGCCGTTATTACAGCCTCCGGCGAGCCGCCGATGCCGACCAGGAGGTCAATGCCGGTGTTGGGTTTGCATGTGGCGAGAGCGCCGGCCACGTCACCGTCCATTATCAGGCGGAGTCTCGCGTGGGTATCGCGTATTTCCTGAATGAGCTTCTCGTGTCTCGGCCTGTCAAGGGCGACCACCGTAACGTCATCCGGTCTCTTGCCGAGCGCCTTCGCCACGGATTTGATGTTCTCGGATATGGGCGCGTTGATGTCGATTGCTTTAGCCGCCCCCGGCCCCGTGGCTATCTTCTCCATATAGAAGATATGCTTCGGGTCGAACATCGAGCCCCTGTCCGCGAACGCGACGACGCTGACGGCGTTCGGGAGGCCGTTTGCCGCCAGCCTCGTTCCGTCTATAGGATCGACGGCTATGTCTATTTTGGGGTCGTTGCCAAAGCCGAGGCGCTCCCCGTTGAAGAGCATGGGAGCCTCGTCCTTCTCGCCCTCGCCTATGACTACGATCCCCTCCATATGGACGGTGTTGAGCATGAAGCGCATCGCGTTCACCGCCGCGCCGTCGACGCCCTCCTTGTCCCCGCGTCCCATCCATTTACTCGCGGCCATAGCGGCCGCCTCCGTAGCGCGCACCATTTCGAGAGCGATGTTCCTGTCCGGCTTAACTATCATTATCGCTGACCTCCTGATTTGAATATAGAAATCTTTATTTATCAAAATATAAAATGATGTTTATTATTACGGGCGGCCGGGGGCGGTCGCCCCACGCCCAAAAAAACGAAGAGCTCCGGTTTGTGAGATTTAATCAGTCCTTCCCTGACTTCTCGAATATTGGGAAACGGGCAAATATATCGTCCGCGAACCTGATATAGAAAGCCACGTCGAAGAGGGCTTTCAGTTTTTCAGGGTCGGCTTTGAGCGAAGCGGGCAGACGGCTGTCAGCCGCTAAGAGCGAGCAGAGCGTGTCGTCCGTCTTGCCCGCGGAGTCCCAGCAGCGCATCGCGTTGTCCTGCACGACGGCGTACGCGTCCTCGCGGCTCATACCCTCCCCGACGAGGGCGAGCAGCACCCGCCCGCTGAAGAGCAGCCCCTTGGTGATGTCCAAGTTCCTCGCTATATTATCCTCATTCACGACCAATCCGTCGATTACTCTCTTTGCGATTTTAGTCATGTAATGGGCAAGGTGGAACGCGTCCGGCCATATTACGCGCTCAGCCGACGAGTGGCTGATGTCGCGCTCGTGCCAGAGGACGATATTCTCGAGCGACGAGGCCGAGTAGCCGCGCAGGAGACGCGCCATGCCGCTCACGCGCTCGCAGAGTATCGGGTTCTTCTTGTGCGGCATCGCCGAGGAGCCCTTCTGTCCTTTGCCGAACGGTTCCTGAGCCTCCATCACCTCCGTCCTCTGGAGGTGGCGGATCTCAGTGGCGAGCCTGTCCAATCCGCAGCCGTAGAGCGCGAGCGCCTCGATTACATAGGCGTGCCTGTCGCGCTGGATTATCTGCGTCGATACAGGGTCGCGCTCCAATCCGAGCTCAGACGCCACGCGCTCCTCTATATGAGGCGGGCAGTTCGCGTAAGTGCCCACCGCGCCGGAGAGCTTACAGACGCGGATGTCGTTCCTCGCCCTCCTCATGCGCGTTATGCCGCGCTCGGCCTCCGAGACGAAGCCGAGCAATTTCAGCCCGAAGCTCGTCGGTTCGGCGTGGATTCCGTGGGATCTCCCGGCGGTCGGCGTGTGCCTGTACTTCCACGCCTTCTGAGCTAAAGAGCGCCGCAATTCCTCAGCCGCGCCTATAACAACGTCCAGCGCGTCCGACAGGAGCATGGAAGCCGCCGTGTCGATTACATCGCTGCTCGTCAGGCCGAGGTGTATGAATCTGCCGGAGGGACCTATCTTTTCCGCGACGGAGCTGACGAAAGCTATGACATCATGCTGCGTAACGGCCTCTATCTCCGCGACGCGCCGCGCGTCGAACGCCGCCTTCGCCTCTATCTCCTCCATGTCGGCCTTTGGTATGGCTCCGTCCTTCGCCCAGGCGCGGCAGGCCGCGAGTTCCACGTCGAGCCATTTTTGAAACCTGTTGTCGTCCGACCAGATTTTATCCATCTCAGCGGTGCGGTATTTCTCTATCATTATATATTTACCCCTCCATATTTTTTAACAATCGCGTTTCCCGCCGCCAGTCCAATCTCACGGCTTCGAGGAACTCATCGTACAAGCCGCCCGCAAAGTCGGGGAACGTGTATGAGAAGCTCTCCCATCCGCGCTTTCGGCGGCACAGCGTTACCTCGGCGAATATCCCGCCCGATATATATACCCTGTGCGCGTTGTCCTTCGTGGAGGCGAGCACCAATCTCGCGCCGTCGATATACCCCGGGTCAATGTTGACGCGCCTCGGATCTCCGCTCCTCGCCTCTGTCTCCACGGCGCTCATCTTCCAACCGGGGAGCCCGTCAGCCGGGCGCAGCCCTTTGAACGAAAAGAATACGCGGACGAGACGCGGCGATATATCCTTATAATAATCAGTAAAGCCGAAATCGAAACACTCGCTTTCGCGCTCAATCTCCCCCCACAGTCCGCGCAATTCGCCGCGCGCCCATTCATACAGCCGGGGAGCGTCAGCCGGATAGAGAAGCCCGGAAACCAACTTCACGGAAGGCACACTCCCGCTGTGAGGAATGCCCCGCACAGCCGGAATATATCCGCTCGTCATTGTTTTTCACCGCAATTCGCAGTTTGGCGATTTATTAGTAATTTAATTACAGATTAAACTATAAAATAATAGCATGATAGAGGGAATGATGGTATAGGCTTGAGCGGATATTTGAAAAAATGATTTGCGGATAAATGTTGGGGCTGAGCAGGCGTAAATATACCGAGCGACCGGGGCGATTTGCGTACCCGCCCATAATCGGGCAGGCGGCCGCCTCTACATACCGATCAGCGGCGCGTCCTTGAAGTCGTACAGAAATCCGTCGGCCTCTCTTTTGATTTCCTCCCAATCTTCCTTCGACGATTCATCGTATACGGCGTATACCGTCATGCCGGCGGCCTTTGCGCTCCTGACCGCGCGCAGTATGTCCTCGAATACGGCGCAGCGCTCAGGCTGTACCGATAACTTGTCCGCTGCTTGCAGAAAGACGCGGGGCGATCTTTTGTCGTATATTTCCGCTGATGAGCTATCCGCGCTGTCTGCTGTCTGAATCACGTCGAAATAACCGGCAATCCCGTTGTTCGAGAGCGCCGCGTTGCAGAGTACCGACGGGGAGCTCGTGGCGACGGCCAGTTTTACCTTCATGGATTTCAGCTTCGTCAGATATTCCCTCGCGTATGGTTTGAGCCGGATATTGCGCGCGTATTCGTGATAGGCCATATCGTTCCACTCGCGCGTCAGATCTTCGGCGCTGTCGCGCAGACCGAAGCGCTTTATCGTGTAGTTCGCGGTCTCCCGGAAACCAAGCGCCGAAATCGCTCCGAAATAGTCGGGAGGTACGGAGAGTCCGCGCTTCGCGAGAAAATCAGCGTCGATCTTCTCCCACACCTTCATGGAATCTATCAGCGTACCGTCAAGGTCAAAGATCGCGGAGTTCATGTTTTGACCTTCAACAAGGGTCAAGGGTGATAACCCTTGTGAGGGGTGCGGGGGCGAAGAGCCCCCGCGGTTTTGTCTTTCATCTCCTTCGCGGCTTGCTCTATATCAGGCGCGCCGATGATTGCCGAGACGACGGCGAAGCCGTCTATGCCGGTTCCCTCGAACAGCGGTATTGTCCTCATATTTATTCCGCCGATGACGACTATCGGTATGTTTACGGCGGCGCGAATTTTACGAAGCTCGTCCATGGAGGTTATCTCGGCGTCCGACTTCGTGCCTGTGGCGAACATCGCGCCCACTCCTATGTAGTCAGCACCGGCCTCTGATGCGGCGAGAGCTTCCGCGAGGCATGACGCCGAGACGCCAAGTATCATCTCAGGACCGGCGACGCGGCGCACAGCGGCGGCAGGTATGTCGGACTGTCCTATGTGTACCCCGGCGGCTCCGGCGGCGAGCGCGACGTCGAGGCGGTCATTTATTATGAGCGGGACATTGTAACGATCCGTTACGGCCTTGACGCTCAGCGCGGCCTCGTAAAATTCGCGCGACGACGCGGATTTTTCCCGAAGCTGTACCAAAGCGCAGCCGCCCTTTATCGCGCTCTCCACGCTCTCCTCGATAGCCGGGACGCTCATCAGGCCGCGGTCGGTAACGAGATAGAGCGAATAGTCGATATTACGCTTCATACAATTTCGCGCGCCTTACCAGCGTTTGCGCGTCGAGCCGGCTTATGGCGTCTATTATGGCGGCGCGGAAACTGCCGAGGGCGTTTCCTGTTTTTTCGTAGGCAATCTCGCCCGCGATACCCATGCTCAGGATCGCGGCCACCGTTTCATCGAACGAATCCCCGCGCGTCCCGCAGAAGGAGCCCACGAGCGACGAGCACATGCAGCCCGTTCCGGTAATGCCGGACATTGCCGGGCGCCCGTTCTCGATCCCGGCCGTCCGCTCTCCGTCCGACACCGCATCGATCGCGCCGGTTATCGCGACTACGCATTTCAGGCGCCGCGCCAAGGAAAGCGCGATCTCGGCGGCGTCGGCATTCGCGTCCTCGGCGTCCGCGTCCACTCCCTTTGCCCCGGCTCCGATTCCGCCGATGAAGCGTATCTCAGATATGTTTCCCCTGAGGACGCCTATACGGACCTCACTCAGCACGCGAGCCGCCGCGTCGTTGCGCAGCTTGGACGCTCCCGCTCCAACAGGGTCGAATATAACGGGAACTCCGTTCACGTTCGCGCTCCTGCCAGCGATGATCATTGACTCTAAAGTGCGCGAGTTCAGCGTGCCCATGTTGAGCACGAGCGAGGACGATATGGCCGCTATGTCTCCGGCTTCCTCGGCGGCGTCGGCCATTATCGGCGACGCGCCTATTGCCAGCGTGACGTTGGCGCAGTCGTTCACCGTCACGTAGTTCGTAATGTGGTGTACCAGCGGCCTCTTTGCGCGAAGGTCGTTCAGTATGGCGGCGTACTTCGCCGCCCGTTCTTCAGCTGCCTTGATCATTAGGAAACCCCCTCCTTGTTCAGACCATGTTCATAGAGATCATAAAAGTGATGCGTCGGACCGTGTCCCTTGCCGATTGGCAGGGCGTGCTCGATTGACTTTGTTACGTATCGCTTCGCCCGCGCTACGGCGTCGGGGACGGAGAGCCCGAGGGCGAGGTTCGACGCTATGGCCGATGAAAAGGTGCATCCCGTGCCATGAGTGTTCTTCGTATCGATTCGCGCGGCGCGGAAATAGTGAAACTCCCTCCCGTCGAACAGCACGTCCACCGCGTCGCCCTCGGAGTGTCCGCCCTTGACGAGCGCGTTCCGGCAGCCAAGCGAGTGAATTTTCACAGCGGCGTCCTTCATATCGCCGATGCCGCTTATTTTTACCCCGGCTATCCTCTCGGCCTCGGGTATGTTCGGAGTGAGCACGTCGGCCAAGGGGAGGACCTCTTCGATAAGCGTCCCTATGGCGTCCGGATCCATCAGCGCGCAACCGTTTTTCGCGTACATTACCGGGTCGGCGACCACGTTTGCGGGTTTATACTCGGCGAGCTTTTCGGCGACGGCGAGCATGATCTCCGTGTTTGATAACATTCCTATTTTCACCGCGTCCGCCCCTATATCCTCGAACACCGCGTCGATTTGCTGCCGCACGAGCTCCGGCGGCACGTCTCCGAAGGCGATGACGCGGCTCGTGTTCTCGGCGACCACGGAGACGACGACGCTCATCCCGAAGACGCCGTGAGCCGAGAACGTCTTCAAATCCGCCTGTATCCCCGCCCCTCCGCTGCAATCCGAACCCGCAATGCTCAATACTTTT
>BOCB01000065.1 GCA_026002695.1 Synergistales bacterium | reverse complement strand
GGAGAACTTCGCCGGCTCCGACGACGTGGACGCCACGCTCGCCGGAATGAGCGCCCTCGCGGGGATCGAAACCCGCGTTGACGGGGATGCCCTCGCAGTTTCAGAACGAGTAGGGGCTGCCGCCCGCTGCCGCCCGCGCTTCAACGGCACGAACCCCGATCGTTTGACAATCGATTGCGGCGAGTCCGGTTCCACACTGCGCTTTCTTCTGCCCATAGCGGCGGTCGGCGGGAGCGATACTGTGTTCACCGGCAGAGGCAGGCTGCTTCACAGGCCGCTTGACGCTTACGTTAAGGTATTCGCTAAGGGCGGCGCGATATTCGAACGCGACAGCGAGCGCGCGGTTGTGAAAGGCCCCCTTAAAAGCGGGTCGTACTCCCTGTCCGGGAACGTGAGCTCGCAGTTTGTCTCGGGGCTGCTGTTCGCCTTGCCGCTGACAGACGGCGACAGTGAGATTCGCGTATCCGCGCCGATCGAGTCCAAACAGTACGTTGACATGACGATTGGAGTGATGGCCGCGTTCGGCGTCCGAACAGAGACCGGCGGCGATACGGAGGCCGGGCTTATTTACCGCGTACCGGGAGGGCAGCGTTACCGTCCCGCGCGTTTCCGCGTCGAGGCGGACTTCTCGCAGGCCGCGTTTTTCTTGGTGGCCGCCGCGATCGGGGCGGATGTGAGGGTCGCGGGGCTGTCCCCCGATAGCGCGCAGGGCGATAAAGTTATATTGGACGCGCTGCGCGCCGCGGGAGCCGCCGTAAATTGGAGCGGCGGCGTCGTTTCAGTAAGCGCGCGGAGGCTGTCCGCCATTACCTTCGACGCGAGGAACGCGCCCGACCTTGTGCCGCCCGCGGCGGTTCTCTGCTGCTTCTGTGACGGGGTAAGCCGCATAGTGAACGCAGGGAGGCTTCGCTTGAAGGAAAGCGACCGTCTGAGCGCGCTCACCTCGGAGCTGAAGAAGCTCGGCGCTGAGGTAGAGGAGACCGATGACTCCCTTTCGATTACGGGCGCGGAAAGATTGAGAGGCGGCAGCGTTGACGCGTGGGCCGACCACCGGATAGCGATGGCTATGGCGGTCGCGGCCATTCGGTGTGACGGCCCAGTATCACTCACGGGCTGGCGCAGCGTCAGCAAGTCGTACCCGAATTTCTGGCGCGACTTCGAGGGGGATGCGCGATGAACGTATGGGGTAACAAGCTGAAACTGTCCATTTTCGGGGAGTCGCACGGGGCGGGCGTCGGCATTGTCGTTGACGGCCTACCCGCCGGAGAGCCAATCGACGCCGAGCTTACGGCCGCTGAGATGCTCCGCCGCGCGCCGGGACGGAACGACGTATCGACACCCCGGCGCGAGGCGGACGAGGTTGAAATACTGAGCGGTCTGCTCGAAGGCAAGACCACGGGCTCTCCGATATGCGGCGTTATCCGAAACGGCGACGCCCGCTCGGGGGATTACGGCTCGGCGCTGCGCCCCGGACACGCGGACTGGACGGCGCTTCTGAAATACGGCGGACACGCCGATATGAGGGGCGGCGGCCACTTTTCGGGCAGGCTGACGGCTCCGCTCGTCTTCGCGGGCAGCATGGCGAAGCAGGTTCTGTCGCGCCGGGGCGTCGAGGTGTACGCGCGGATAGCCTCCGTCGGCGGCGTGGAGGACGCTGAAAACGTAAACGGGATAGAGGCTTATCGCGCCATATCGCGGAGAGATTTCCCTTCGCCGCCGCGCTCGGAACCGGCCATGAGGGAGGCGATACTTGCCGCCGGGAGGGACGGCGACTCGATCGGCGGGGTTATCGAGGCCGTTGCGTTCGGCCTTCCGGGCGGCCTCGGCGAACCGTCCCTCGGTTCGATGGAAAGCGAAATAGCATCTCTGCTCTTCTCCGTTCCGGCTGTGAAAGGCGTTGAGTTCGGCGGCGGATTTCGCCTTTCGGCAATGAGAGGCAGCGAGGCCAACGACCCGCTGTATATTGACGGCGGCGTCATCAAATCGAGGACAAACCGTAACGGAGGGGTACTCGGAGGGATAACGAACGGTATGCCGTTAGCGGTGAGGGTTGCGATAAAGCCCACGCCGTCCATAGCGCGCGAGCAGGAATCGGTGGACGCCGCAACAATGAGGGAAATCACCGCCGCCGCGAAAGGCCGCCACGACCCCTGCATAGCGCCGAGGGCAGTCCCTGTGATAGAAGCGTGCCTCGCCCTCTGCGCGTTAGACTGTATGTTAGGTAAATGCTGATTTATTGTTAGGAGCCTAAAGGGTAAAGATAAAAAAACTCACCGGCTCTACATCTCAAAACGGCTAAATTCCATTTTGGCTGATTAATCAGCGCTTACTTAAGGCTTTAAGACAAGGGTCAAGGGTGATAACCCTTGCGAGGGCGCGGGGCGGGCAGCCCCGCGGTTTGGCTTTTATTTTTATGTTTATGTTTATAAGGCGGATGATTACATGAAACACATTGTTTTGATAGGGCTCTCCGGCAGCGGCAAGACGACGCTCGGGAGGATGCTGGCGGAGGAAACCGGTGTGCCGGTTGCCGATATAGACGCCGAGCTGGAGCGGGAGGCCGGTATGCCGATACGGGAGATATTTGAGCGCAGCGGAGAGCCCTTCTTCCGCGACATGGAGGCGAGGGCGATTCGAGCGGCGGTATCGAGCGAAAATCCCTCCGTAATAGCCACCGGCGGCGGCGCCGTGCTGCGGAGCGATAACGTTGAGGCGCTCAAGGGAAACGGCTTTCTCGTCTTTCTCGACCGTCCCGTGGAGCTGATAGCGAACGACCTCGTGTACGACAAGAGCCGCCCGCTTATTCAGGGCGCGGAGAAGGTTTACGAGATGGAGCGGCGCCGCCGGGCGCTGTACCTCGAAGCGGCGGACTACGTGCTGAAAAACACGGGCGGCTTGGAGGAAGCTCTCGCCGAATTGGAGAGCCTGCTCGACACCATGCGGCGGCAGATGCCGGAGGGGTGCCGCTACGCAGTCATAGGGAATCCGATCGCCCACACGCTCTCCCCCGCCATACACGGGGCGGTTTTCGAGGCAATCGGCGTCAGTGAGCGGTACGGAGCCGCGCGAATTTCGTCCCGCAGGCTGCCGCGATTCGCTGATTACGCCCGCGCGTCCGGCATGAGGGGCTTCAACGTTACGATTCCTCACAAGCATAATATAATAGCCCTCTTGGACGAAGTCGAGGAGGACGCCGAACTCTGCGGCGCGGTCAACACCGTGGTCATCGGCAAAGACGGGCGCATGTCCGGTTTCAACACCGACATGGGCGGTCTGCTTGCCTCGCTGAGGGACGCCGGCGTCGATTACAGGGGGCGCAATGTGCTCATAATCGGCGCGGGAGGGGCGGCGCGCGCGATAGCCTTCAAAGCGGCGCGAGAGGGCGCGCCTGAAATAACAATACTCGCGCGGCGTCCCGAACAGGCCGGGGATATAGCCTCCGCCGCGCGGGGTTTGTTTCAGGCGGTGATTCATACGGGGGACATGTCGCCCGCTTCGATGAGGGCGGCGGCAAGGAGCGCCGATATTCTGATAAACGCCACCCCGCTCGGCATGAGCGGCATCGGCGCGGATTTTTCATCGCTGGAATTTTTAGAAGCGCTCCCGCAAAGCGCGTTCGTATGCGACGTGATATACAAGCCGGAGGAAACGGAACTGCTGCGCGCGGCCCGCGAGCTCGGGCACGGGACGCAGAACGGGCTCGGTATGCTTATATATCAGGCGCTTCTCGCGGACGAGCTGTTCTTGGGAAGGGAGTTAGACAAACCGGCGCTATTCAAGCATGTAGGGGCGGCCATCGGCCGCCCGCGCAAAGGAAAGGTTGGATAAGACAAAATGATAATAGTATTCAAGCAGGGAACGACGGACGCGCAGGTTGATTCGATCAGGCAGCAGATGTCGGCTCACAAGGTGATTGTGCAGGACATACAGGGCGAGATTTGTCACATGATCGGCCTCGCGGGCGACACATCGCATATAGCCGGGGAGGAGCTGACGCGGTTCGAATTTGTCGACCGCGTGGTCAAAGTATCGGAGCCGTACAAGCTGTCGGGGCGGCGCTTTCACCCGAGCGATACGGTCATCGAGCTCCCGGGGGGGCAAAAGATCGGCGGCGGCGGGCTCACCGTGATGGCCGGCCCTTGCTCCATAGAGAGCGAGGAGCAGATGCTGACCATAGCGCGGGACGTCAAACTCGCCGGGGCGGCGCTCCTGCGCGGCGGCGCGTTCAAACCCCGCAGCTCGCCCTACGCCTTTCAGGGGCTGGGCTTGGCCGGGCTCGACCTCATGAGGATAGCGCGGGAGAAAAGCGATCTGCCCATAGTAACCGAGATCATGTCCGCCGAATACTGTGACGTGTTTGAAAAATACGTCGACGTAATACAGATAGGCGCGCGCAATATGCAGAACTTCCCCCTTCTGCGCGCGGTCGGTGAACTCGGCAAGCCTGTGCTTCTGAAGCGCGGCCCCTCCTGCACGATAGACGAGATGCTCCAGGCAGCCGACTATATATTAGTTAGCGGCAAGAGCCGGGTGATCCTGTGCGAGCGCGGTATCCGCACGTTCGAGACGGCCACTCGGAACACGCTCGACATATCGGCGGTGCCGGTATTGAAAAAGAAGTCCCATCTCCCCGTTATCGTCGATCCCTCGCACGGAACGGGGCACTGGGACTTAGTCCTTCCTATGGCGCTCGCCGCCGTTGCCGCCGGAGCGGACGGCCTTATGATAGAGGTGCACAACAATCCGGAGAAGGCGCTTTGCGACGGCCAGCAGTCCATAACGCCGTATCTGTTCGACAGATTGATGAGAAAGGCGCAAAAATTGCACGATACAATAATAAACGACGAGGAGTTGACGGCATGAGCGGCATGGATCAGATAAAGGAACTGCGCGAGCGGATAGACGACATCGACAGAAGGCTTGTCGAGACGTTCAAGGAGAGGATGGACGTCTCGTTCCGGATAGCGAAGGTCAAGGTGAACGACAATATGCCCCTTGAGGACGCGCGCCGGGAGAAAATTATCGTGGATAAGGCTGTCTCGCAGGCAGGGGATGAACTGCGGAGTGAGACCTCGCTGCTCATGCGCTCAATACTCGCTATCTCCAAGGAGTACCAGCGAGGCAGGACGCTGAGCGCGCCGCAGCCCCTTCTGCCTCCGGCGAGGGAGAGGAAGCGCGAAAACGTAACTTGCGCGTTTCAGGGGGTGCCCGGGGCGTGGAGCGAGCAGGCGCTGATAAAACTCTTCCCCGGCGCTTCGAGGAGAGCCGTCGAGTTCTTCGAGGACGTGTTCACGGCCGTGAAGGAGAAGAAAGCTGACTACGGTCTCGTGCCGATAGAGAACTCCTACACGGGAGCGATCGGCGAGACCTACGACCTGCTTAGGAAGTACGGCTGTTTCATAGTGGGCCGCACGTGGATTGACATACGGCAATGCCTGCTTGCCGCGGCGGGGACATCTCTTTCGGACATCCGCGAAGTCCTGTCGCACCCGGAGGGCTTCAAGCAGTGCCGCCGTTTCCTGCATGACCGCTCGTGGGATCTGACAGCGTGCCGCAACACCGCGGTCGCCGCGGAGCGAGCCGCGAAGGCATCCGGCGGCAGGATAGCCGCTATTGGTTCGCGCAGAGCGGCTGAATTGAACGGCCTCGAGGTGATAGCCCCCGACATAATGGATTCGGCCGGCAACCGCACGTCGTTCGTAGTGATAGCCTCCGAGCCCGAGTACGACGGGAACAGCGGCCTCATCTCGCTGACGTTCTCTACGGCGCACCGCGCCGGCGCTCTGTGCGAGACACTCATGCCGTTCATGGCGCAAGGCGTCAACCTCATGCGCCTCGAATCGCGCCCCGCGTCGGCGCCGGACAAGTACCGCTTCTTCGCCGAGGTAAGCGGCAGCGTAACGAACAAGGACGTAGTTCTCGCCCTTCGGCAGGCCGCCGCCACATGCGAGTATTTCGAGGTTATCGGCTGCTACAGCAATACGTAAGAGGGGATAAAAGCGTAGGGGTGGGTACGCAAAACAATAGGGCAGACACGCGGGTCTGCCCCTACAAAAACATTCGATAATAATAAACCGCCCTTTTATACCCTCGTGTCGAACGTCCCCATAGAGGCAAAACCCAAAGACTTCTGGCCGAGTTTGCGCCATTCGGTCATGAGCATCTGGTTAAGCGTCTTTGCCTCTTCCATAAGGCGGGAGAGTATGGACATCTCGGACTTGAGTTTCGCCACAGTAACCGTGAGGCGCTGCGCGGCGCCCGACAATACCTCGGCCTCCTCCGCGGGAAGCCGCCCTACTATATCGGACACCACCGGCTCGCACCGGAGCACTCCGGCGGCCGCCTCCGCGAGGCGGGAGCGCTTCGTCTCTATGGCTTGGCAGCGCACGGAGACATGGCGCATATCTGACATCAAATCCTGCAAATCGGAGAGGCGCCCTGTTTTGAGCGCCTCTCGCTGCTTCGAGACAATATCTAACAGCTCAGAGAGTATCTCATCCTGCTTCAACATGGCATCGGCCAATAAGAGAGCCTGCTGAGGCATCTATATCACTTACTCCGCTCTCGTTATACCTGCCCAAACAAGGCGGCGGGCAAGCGCTTCCGTGTCAATAGTGTATGAGCCGCTCTCAATACGATTCTTTAAGTCATCGACTTTATCCTGACGAACCTCAGGTATTTTGGCCATCTCATTCGATATACCGGCCATTTCCCTGGCGAAAGAACTAACGGAGAACTCGTCAGCAGCCTCTGATCCCGCGCCGTACACCCCCTGCTTCTTGAGTTTGACGCCATTTGCCGGACTGACCTTCGCGATTTCACCAATGTGATCCACCATAATAATTCACCTCTTTAACCAGACGTTGTTTCATCTGCTTATACATATTATCGGATTAACGCAGCCGAGCTTTAGGGAAAGTCAGCCATCTATGCTCAGTTTCTTTGAGTTCCCCGAGGAGTAAGAAATCAGCCCGCAATCCACGAGCTTGAGGACTTCTTTCTCGCTGACGCCAAGCCTCTCCGCTATATTCCCGGCGTACATCATGCGATTCGGCTGATCGCTTATCAGCAGGCGCACCCTGTCGTAGAGGCCGCGCACCTCTTGCTCGCAGTCAGGGCATATCGCACGTCCGCCCGCCGCGCCGACGAACGCCTTGCCGCAATATCCGCACTGTGCCAAATCAAGCAGCCCAGCCATCCATACCCCCCCAGTCAGACAGCCGCCTTGGAATCAAAA
>BOCB01000064.1 GCA_026002695.1 Synergistales bacterium | reverse complement strand
TCTGCTCCGCTATCTTCCTCGAAAGGTGTATCTCCATGTTTCCCGTTCCCTTGAATTCCTCGTATATCACGTCGTCCATCCTGCTGCCCGTCTCGACGAGAGACGTGCCTATTATGGTAAGGCTGCCCCCGTTCTCGATGTTGCGGGCCGCGCCGAAGAATTTCTTCGGGAAATACAGAGCCGCGGGATCCATGCCTCCTGAGAGCGTCCGCCCTGAAGGAGGAACGATCAGGTTCGACGCGCGGGCTAATCTCGTTATGGAATCGAGCAAAAGCACGACATCCTTGCCAACTTCCACCAATCTCTTCGCCTTTTCAAGTGAGAGCGACGCGACGCGCATATGCTCCTCGGCGGGGCGGTCGAAGGTCGAGGCTATTATCTCGCCGTCGACGGAACGGCTCATGTCGGTAACTTCCTCAGGCCGTTCGTCTATGAGCAGAAGCATCATTATTACCTCGGGATGATTTGTGGTTATGGCGTTCGCGATGTGCTTCAACAGGGTGGTTTTTCCGGCCTTTGGCGGAGATACGATCAGAGCCCTCTGCCCTTTGCCTATCGGCACGAATAAATCGACTAACCTTGTGGACAATCGGCGTTGCTCCGTCTCGAGAGATATTTTTTCATCGGGGAATATCGGCACCAAAGCCTCAAAGTGCGGTCTCTTGCGCGCTTCCTCAGGGTCCGAGAAGTTTACCGTCTCGACTCTGATTATTGCCTCGTAGTGTTCGGGCTCCCTCGGCGGCCTCACCATTCCCCATACGACGTCGCCGTTTCTTAGGCCAAAGCGCTTTATCTGTGAAGCGGATACATATATGTCGTTGTTGCTCGGCAATAATCCGGAGGGGCGAAGAAAGCCGTATCCCTCTGACAAACACTCAAGCGTTCCTCCGCCGAACCGAAATCCCATCGTCGTAGCCTGCGCGCCGAGAGTGCTTACTATCAAATCGTCCTTGCGATGCGTCGTCGGACTTTGAACTCCAAATGATTTAGCGACTTTCCGAAGTTCGGCCAAGGACATCGCGGCAAGTTTGTTGAAATCCATCCGGGGTACCGGCCTCTCGATTGCCTCCGCTGAAGCCGGCTGTTCCTCGGCGGCCGTAATCACATCGCTCGCCGCGTCGTTATTGGGGTTCATTGGCAGGTCAGATTCGGTTGAGTTGTTCATGTGTTCGATGATTCCTCCTGAAAGATGAGTGTATGAGAAATTAAGACAGCAAATTAAGGAAACGCTGATTAAATCGCCAAGACAGTATTTTGCGGTTTGGGGATGCAGAGACATTCGTTTTTCTCTTTACCCTTTAGGCTCCTAATAATAAATCAGCCTTAGTCATGGCATATGCTGACATTTACGAAACAATGGCGCGGGCAGTTGAGATGCGGTCACAGTTTAAGACATTTTCACGATAGACACAAATCACGCGCTTCAGTCATCCGAGAAATCGTCCTCGTCCTCTCCGTCGGAACTAATATCGTCACTCAAGGCCTCGATCGTGAATTGCTTTACGATGTTCTTCTTGCCGTTGCAGAAAACAGAGACAGAATATAAACCGCCCGGCAGGGTTTCACCGTCGTCCCTCATCAGGTAAAAAGCCCTCACTCCTTTTTTTGCGAACAGCCTGTAGGAGTGTTCATATATCGGCGAATCCTCGTGCTTCCACAAAACATCTATCGCGTCGCCTTCTCTCGCGCGTGAGTAACTGAGCCACAGACAAGCCTGCTTAATTCCTCCCGGCAAAACATCCCCAATGTTGACGGGCTTCATCTTATCATCCAGCTCTTCGCATATTTGAATGTCATCCAACCTGAGTGATCCCGCGACGATGCCGTTAGCGCTGAAACTCAACGATGAAACCGACATCAGTATAACCACCGTAAGGGCGAGCAGAAGAAGCGTAAGAACACTCCTTCGCTCACTGCCGCCTGACATTATAAACCACCTTTCCTGACTTTGGAAGTAGTATTTGAATAAACATTTTTCAAATGATCGCCGCCGCTTCTCTGAGGCGGGAGAGGACGCTGACGTGAACATCGGCCGCCATGCCGTCTACCGACATCTCGCGCCTGAGAGTTACCCCGTCCACCGCGCCGTCATCGCAAAGTTCGCGCAGCATGGCAAGTTCCTGCTCCTCGCTTTGGGCGAGCCATCGCTTTTTCGCGGACGACAGAGCTGCCGCGAGCGCATAGGCTCCCCAGTTTGAGACATCGGCAGGAATACACACGTCAGCCGGCACAACACAGAGATTGCTCGCGTAATCCGGCATTATAACGGCGAGCTCCTTTGACAGACTTCCCATTCCCACCTCGTTGCCGCCGTCTCCTATCCCTATGACAGGCAAACCCGAGGAGAGAGCGAATTCATCAAGCGGCGCAGTCCATTCAGTGATGTCCTCGCGTCTCATATTGTAATATCTGCCGTCAAAGGCCCTGCCGAGCCGTTCCGTGTATATCAGCAGATCGGCGTCACCGGTTCTTTCATAGGAGGACGCGTCCTCAACGATACTCTCCGGCAGTCCGATAACGGCAGCGCATTTTTTTATGCAGCTCAAACACAATCCGTCTGTCCAGACGCGAACCTTTCGCCCGGTTGACGACAGGGCCGCCGCGAGCGCGACAGCCCCCGTCGGTCCGTCGGTCTCCGGCGCGGAGGCTTTCGGCACATAAAATCCAGATATTATGACGATACTGCGACTGTTAAGTATCAGCTCGACAGCCTGCCCCCAGAGACCGTCGGAGCAGAGGCTCGACGGCCCCCTGTGAGCAGCGCCGGAGGCCGCTATACGAGTAAGCTCTGACGCGACGGATGGGGACAAACGGGAGCTGCTCGTCATATTCCGAGGATATCCACTAACCTGAGCATATCCTCATCCAAGTCCTTTTTCTGCTCCCACGCCACTTGAATGGGGCTTGCCACTATCTTGCCGCTTATCCTGCCGACCATCGTGCCGTAATCGCCGCGAATGAGCGCATCAATAGCGCCGCCGCCTAAACGCGACGCCAACACCGCGTCGAAGGATGAGGGGTTGCCTCCCCGTTGAATATGCCCAAGCACTATTATCCTCGCGTCATATCCGCCCGTGTCCTTCAGTTTGGACTGGAGATCGGCGGCCGGCATAACGCCCTCCGCTATAATGATAAGCGAGTGAGTCTTGCCCCGCTCGTGAGCGTAGTGCAATTTCTGGCAAAGCGTATCCATTTCGAATGGAATCTCCGGCACCAGAACAAATTCGGCCCCGGCGGCGACCGCTGCCTCAAGCGCCAAGAAACCGGCGTTGCGCCCCATTACCTCGACGATGAAGAGTCTTTCATGGCTCGACGCCGTGTCCCGCAGCTTCTCTATGCAATCGAGAGCTGTGTTGCAAGCCGTGTCAAAGCCAATAGTGCAGTCAGTGCCGGCCATGTCATTGTCTATCGTCCCTGGTATTCCCACGACCGGGAAGCCGAGCTTGTGAAGTTCATATGCCCCGTGGAAAGAGCCGTCGCCGCCTATGACGACGAGAGCGTCTATGTCGAATTCTTTAAGGCGGCGGAGTCCTTCGCGTATACCCTCCGGCTTCTTGAAACGATCGCTTCTCGCGGTTCTGAGCATCGTTCCGCCCCTGAGTATTATTCCTCCGACAGAACTAATCGACAGAGGGATGACATCGCCGTCCAAAAGCCCCTCATATCCCCTGCGGAAGCCTATGACCTCCAAGCCGTTGTAGATAGCGGCCCTCGTAACCGCCCTTATGGCGGCATTCATCCCGGGCGCGTCACCGCCGCTTGTCAACAAACCGACACGTTTCATTAAGACCCTCCTCAATTTTGGTGTTATCGTTACACCTTATTTGCCCTGTATATCCTCTATTCGCGAGCGCACTTCGTCTATCTCGCGTTTTTTAGCGTCGAGCTGCGCCTCAAGATCGGCTCTCTCGCCGTTTAGCCTCTCCATGCGCCTGATCAGGCGGTCTACCTCTATCCTGTTCGCCGCCGTTCCGCTTCCGGGAGCTCCGATGTTTTCCGGATTCACATCCCAGAGGATACGAACAGAGCGGTTGTCTAATACGGGGCTTGCGGCCGGGTTCATCTCGAAACGCAGCGTCAGCTTTTTCTTGAACAGCGACTCGCCGGTCTTTTCGTCGAACCTCGGAAAGTAAACCATGCCGTCCCGTTTGCCGAGCAAGGGCATATTGAAGCGCGGGTCAAAGTCAGACGCGCCGTATTTTTTGTTCCCTATCCAGAGATCGACCATCTCGTTGAACGGAGCCATGTGAGCCGTAGGGCCGTTCTCCTCGAGTTCGAGGTATATTGCCACGTTGTCCTCCAATTTGAGCTCCTTCAGGAAGTTGTATTTGTAATCCTCAAGTTCGCTCGCCGTCCACAGGTTCTTCTCGGCCTCGCTCTCCATGAGGCTCTCTATATAATCTTTTGTGTAGAGAGTGGCGCGGACGGTAAACTGCCCGCCCATATCGTTGTGATATGTCTCAGCGCGCACCCACCTTGCCATAGCCGCGTCAAACTTGTTCGCGGCAGAGGCGTCCTCACGCAGGGCAAACAGTGCGGCAATCGCGAACAGCGCTATAAATATCCTCTTTTTCATATATATCCCCCTATAATCGTTTGAAGTCAGAAATAACTCAGATCAGCAAGTGAAGTGTACCACAACGGAGCCGTTTTATGGGAACATCCGCTCATTCTTTTTTAACGAACTGCCCGTATACCCATCCGCGGCGGCCTTTCCACTCCACGAGGAACCATTCGTATTCGTCTGAGGTCTTTTGCCTGTTGATCACCTCTATTTTATCACCGGAGGTCAGTTTGCCGATAATTGCCGAAGATGTCGACGAAAGCTGGCGAAAGTTGACTCTTGTGGCTGTGATTACAGCAATCTCACCCCCCCGTCCCGGAATGACTCCATCGCTCGCGCCCTGAGGTTCGGCACTGACACGAGCCGGCGGCTCGCCGCGCGATCCCTCCGCGCCCTCATCCGCCGGCCTCGCTGCCGCGTTCACGGGTTCGGGCGGAACGGGTTCTTGCGGCGTACCCGCGCTGCGGGGCACAACCTCTTCGTAAATTGATTCATTTATCACCGCGCCCTTGAACGGTCCGTTCTCGACGATTTTGGAGTTTCCCGTCTTGAGCGCGTAGGCGTGTCCGTCCTCCGTGACGTAATAGTCAGAGCCGTCGGCGGCGTGGGTGAAATAGTAGCCCAAGCCGAGCCCGCCGCCGTCAGTCGGGTAAAAGACCGCCATGCCGTTGCCCTGATATTCGCCTATTTGGCGCTGAAGCGTCATAGACAGAAGCGTCCTCGCGTTCGACTGCGACGCGACTTTGACACCGGACGGCGAAATCAGGCGGCCGACTTTCAGGAACGGGCCGTTGTAAAAGAGCAGCGCGGCGCTGTCGCGGAAATAGACGCTGCCATCCCGTGAAATGATAAACATGGCGTAGTGAGACATCTTAGCCTCGTTGTCGGCGGCGCACCAAAGGGGGTAGGCAAACACAAAATAACCGGTCGCCTCTCCTCCGTCAACAGTCTTAACGGTAGCCAGGCCGCTTTCCGCCGCCTTGACATCAAGACAACCGGAGGACAAGGTCTTGTCATATATATAGCCCTTGGATAAGTTAAGCCTCCTGTCCAAATAATCCCACGCGTCCGCTGACGAGTCTATCCTCGCGCTGCCGCGCATAAACCATATCGCGGCGCCCGCCATGGCTGAAATTACAATCACGGCGATGCAGAATATATTGAGGCAGCCTATGCTATTTCGGCGCTCGGTTCTTTTCGACGCGCCGTATGTCTCCGGCGCGTCGGATCCTCCGAGCGAGTGAATGGCTTCATCGCCATTTACTTCGTTCATGCTCGATTGTTCGTGAAGATGCGCGGTATTGCGGACGCGTTCGTCAATCGCGGGGCCGGCGCGCTCCGCGCCGTCTGCGAGCCGCTCCGGCGGCTCGTCCTCCAAGCTCTTGGTCTTGTCAGTTACCGCCGCGTCATCACCCTCCGCGCCCGTATCCGCGTTATTTATATCAGGCTCAGGCATGACAATCGCGGCGGCGGCTTCGTCCTGTACCGGCTTTTCGTCGGCGGAGAGGCTATCGGCATCCCCGTTTGCGCCGATAACTTGTTCCGCCCTTTCGTCATCTTCGTAAATATTTTTTTTGCCGTTCCCCGTATCATGGCTGTTGCCGTCGAAGTCAAAGCGCAATGGAAAGTCAAAATTATCGGCGCCGCCGCGCAAAGCCTCGGCAGCCTCTATATACTCAAGCAGCTCGGTGTTCTCAGCGTGCCGCCATTTTTCAAATCCCTTCGTCCACACGAGCGAGCCGCGAAGGATATAACCGGTATTTATCATATCCGCTATATGCTTCTCGGAAATAGGGCCGAAACGCTGACGTCCCCTCGCGTAGTACCATTTTTTCTCGCTCGGCATATCACGCACTCACTCCTTCATACCCGGATATTGTATATACAACGCTCCCTTTATTTCGTAGCTTTGAGCAGTGAGTTGAGTTTGTTTACCAATGGATTGATTTTAGCGCCGCTCGCCGGACGGGACAAGGCCGCCTTTGCGTCCAAGGCGCTTCCCCAATATGCCTTGTTAGCGTCGCCGTTCACGTTTATAGCCGATCCGCTCAGTGATATACCCGCGAATAATCCCTTTGATATAGAATAGCTGTATATCGACGCTTTAGCGCTCGAATCGGTTGCCGC
Source organism: Synergistales bacterium (assembly GCA_026002695.1). Classification (GTDB taxonomy): domain Bacteria; phylum Synergistota; class Synergistia; order Synergistales; family Synergistaceae; genus BOCB01. The sequence continues at coordinate 1,304 of BOCB01000064.1, read as the reverse complement.
GGCGGCGTCGCGTCCAACCGGCCCTGCTGCTATGCTCACGTCCGCGCCGAGTTTGAAGCTCTTGCCGCCCGTGAAAGCGCTCAAACCATTTTCGTTCGTTATCACAAGGATGAGCCCGATCTCCTCTATGCCGATTTGGAGGCCGAAAGACCCGCCCGTGAGCGACGCGAACGACGGGCCGTTCCACGACTTGCCCTTTTTGAGCAATACAATGCCTTCGCCCGCCATTCCGCCGAAGCCGAGTCCGCCCTGAATGACCTTCGGAAATATTGCCACGCCAACACCTGAGTGGATAGTATCGGCTAAGGAATCGGCGTCCGTCTCCTTACCCATCTTCTCCAATAAAGCCGCGGCCTGTTTGATGCGCTTCTCGTGCGCGGTCTCGGAAAACGCCGCGTTAACCGGCATGAACGTTACAGAGACAAAAGCGGCGATTATGGCGAGAAGCGATAACCTTACCAACTTTGATTTCATTATGGCAACAGCTCCTTTTGATTTATTATTCAGAGGCCTGAAGGGCAAAAACAAACCCTGACGGGCGGCGGGGGCGGCTGTCCCTGCGTATCCTAAAACATCCGACGTCCGTTTTGGCGATTAACCCGCCTGCCTCTTACTTCAGGATAAACGCACCGCCCAGTTCCTTGCGCGATAAGAAAAATTTCTGCGTACCAAAAACGGATGCCAGCACCCTTCCCCGATCGAACCAGACATAGATACCTTTGTTGTCGAGCGCTATGTTATCGTTATCGAGCCACCCAAGCTGCCAGTCTCCGAGAGAATCCTTCTCTTCGGGGAATTTTTTGAGTATCTTGCCTCGCAGCGCGGCGAGTACGCGGGGCGCTTGTTTTTTGTCGATTATCTCCCAAACGCCGAGCACCTTGCCCCTCTTAGTGTCTATGTTGAAAATTTGCACTATATCAAACGGGTGAGCGAGGCTCGAAGCCGTAAACATGCCTGTTTCCTCAACAACGGCATAACCTCCGTCCACCATCCTGACACTGTACTCGGACGTCAGCTCCGCGGTAGCTCCCTTATCCTCAGCCAGCATCTCTGACACATCGCCGCTCATTGAATTGTACAGCCCGCTCGCCCATTCGAATATGACCTCGTCGGCAGCCTTACTGCCGGTTTTCGGAAAACGCAAATCACATTTGAAATGCGCGGATTCATACGTAATGGAATCAGGCTCGCCGTACTCCGCGCCGCGCGCGTCCATCGCCATGAACATAATAGACGCCGCCGACAGTAACGCGAAAAATATTTTACTAAACAACCGGCTCAAATTCACACCCCCATGATGGTAT
>BOCB01000063.1 GCA_026002695.1 Synergistales bacterium | reverse complement strand
TTTTAAGCGTATAGAGCTTTCGCGCGTTCCCGCGTATCTCGGCAAGGCCCTCTTCGGCGGCGTCGTTCCACGTCCACGTATCGACAAACGCCACGGATTGAGCCGCGTCTTCCCCGCCGACGTTGTTGTATATCTGATTGTAGTTCCTGCTGCTGTTGAAGGGCGGATCTATATAACAGAGGTCTATCGTCTCGTCTCCGATGTACTTCCTCATCACGCCGAGGTTGTCGCCGTAAAACAATTTATTTTCTTTCGTCATTGCAACGCGCGCTCCCCTCTTGGGCGTACTATGCGCCTTCGGCCTTTAGGAACGGGCGGCAATCTGCCGCCCGTTCCTATTCTGACATTCTTTCCAATATGTCGCCCAGTGTTTTTATCTCAGCGCCGTACTTTGACCAATTGCCCTCGCGGATGGCGTTTTGTGCCCTGTCGTAGGCGGCTTTAGCCTCGCCGGCCAGTTCCTGTGGCGAAGCGCCGTCAATGGCGGCGCTTCTTTGCGCGGGCTCCTGTGTGGTTTTATCCGGCGCTTTAGCGGGAACGTTCGGCGTCTCTACCGTATCTTTTTCGCTGAATAGGGCGGTAACGGCCTGATCGAACGTCTCGCCCCACACGACGCGGCCTCCGGTCGAGAGGATTATCCGCTTCAGCTCCGGCAGGTCGCCGCGCTCCGCCTTCAGGTACAGAGGCTCGACGTAGAGCAGCGATTTGCCCACGGGGATGACCAACAGGTCGCCGCGTATTACGTCCGAGCCGCGCTGGCTCCAGAGCGATATTTGCGACGATATGGTGGTGTTCTGATCTATCAGCGCCTCTATCTGCGGAGGGCCGAATATCAGCTCCTGCTTGGGGAGCTGGTAGACAATCAGCTCGCCGTAATTCGCCGGGTCGCAGCGGGCGGCCATCCACCCGATCAGGTTGTTGCGTCCCGTCGGCATGAACGGCGCTATCATCGCGAACTCCGGCGGTTCGCCGTTCGCGAGCTGCATCGTCACGTAGTTCGGCCTTATGCGCCGCTGCTGTCCCTGCGGCGTCGTTATCCACACGTCCTCCCTGTTGTAGAAGGTGTTCGTGTCGGTCATGTGGTATATTTTATAGACCTCGCTCTGAACCTCGAAGAGCTCCTCAGGGTATCTGAAGTGCGCGCGCAGCTCGTCGGACGCGTCGGAGAACGGCTTGAAGAGCTTCGGGAATACGCGCAGCCACGTCGCTATTATCGGGTCGTTAGGATCGGCGATGTAAAACGCCATGTCGCCGTTGTACGCGTCGATCGTTATCTTTACGCTGTTGCGGATGTAATTCGCCCCGGCGTAGGCCGCGATGTCCGCCTGTATCGCGCTTTGAGCGGAGAGCGGCGCGGAGTACGGGTACGCGTCCGTCGCCGTATAGGCGTCCTGTATCCATACGGCCCTGCCGCCTATTATGGCGAGGTACGCGTCGGAGTCGAGTATCAGGAACGGGGCGGCTTTGTATATCGCCTCACGGATGTTCCTGTTGTACAGGATCACGCTGTCGCTGTTTATCGCGTCGGTGAAGAATATTTCGGACTCGTGGAATTTGAGCCCGAAGAGTACGCGGCGCAGCAATGAGCTTATACTCACGCCGCCCGTTCCGTTGTAGACGCATCTCTCGTTCGAGTCTCCGGCGGGGTAATCGAACTCGCTCACGTTCGTCTTCACGAGGGCGTAATCGCTCGGCTTCTCGCCGTAGTAAATCTGCGGCACGTCCAATTTTATCGGCACGTTCGACTTGGGCGGGAGGTCCTTCATAAAGAATACAGGCAAGCCGCTCTCCTCAATCTCGTTCACCGGGTTCATAACTATGCCGTAGCCGTGCGTGAATTCGAGATGCGAGTTTACCCAGCCCGGGTTCTGGAGCTGCCTCATGTCGAGCTCGCGCGCGGAGAGCATGACCTGCCTGTTTCTGCCGTTTATCCAGTACCTGTCGATGTCGACGTCCGCGAAGTCGTAGTACGAGCGTATTTCCTGAAGCTGCTTGTACGTCCGCAGGAGCGGCTCGTAGTCCCACATGCGTATGTTTGCGACGGTGTCGGCGTCCTCCCTCATGTCGGCCATGGTGACGGACTGATTGGGCGTCACGCGGATCGCCTTCACCTTGTCGAGGTCGAACGCGCGCCTCGTCGCGTTTATGTGGTAATCGAGGAAGCGCTTCTCCCTCTCGTACTCGTTGGGCTTTACGATATATTTTTGGACGACCGACGGCAGAACCGTCAGGGAGAGAAATCCGACGGCGATCAGCGCGGCGGCTAAAATTCCGGACAGCTTCCACCTCGGCTTGCTCAGGTTCAGGAGCGGCAGGAGCGCCGCCGCCGCGACAAGGATCACCGCCGCGGCGAGCGCGGGCAGGCGGAAGTAAAAATCCGTGAACCCGACGCCGTATATTAACCCTGATCTCGAGTAGAGCAGCTCATAGCGCGCGAGCCACATTCCCGCGCTCACAAGCAGTATGAGCAGCGACAGGAGCACGGCGAGGTGCCCGCGCGCTCCTTTTGCCACCGCGAAGGCTGTGCCTTCGCTCCTTATCGCGCGGCACGCGACGTATACCATGACGGATCCGGCGAGCGAGGTAAAGACCGCGCTCAGGAGCATACCCCTCACGGTTTCAAGGAACGGCAGCGTAAAAATATAAAATCCGGCGTCGTGTCCGAAGATGGCGTCCTTCTCGCCAAAGGGAACGGCGTTCACGAACCGCAGGACAATGTCCCAGCTGCCGGCCAGCCCTATACCGGAGAATACCGCGAGTATCAGGGCTATTATTATTACCAGGAGAGATATGGCGAGGCCGTGGTAAGTTCCCTTGCGCTTGAGGTCGTCCGCGCTGTTAAGCGCTATGCGCCAGTTGGTGACGCAGAAAACAAACATTAACAGTGTGCCGATGACAAAGAGGCTTGCCTTGGCTCCGACCCTCGTCCACAGCACGGAGTCAAGGCCGACCGAATCAAACCACAGCATGTCCGTCAGGAAATTTATGCCCCACGTGAAGCACATGGCGAACAGGGCAAGAACGCACAGCGCCGCGAATACGAGCTTGGGCAGGCGCAAGCCGTTCCTCGGATAATCCCAGCGGGGCTTCCATTCGTTGTCGCCGTCGCCCTCAACCCACTCGCCGTCGTCATCATCTCTGCCGTTGGCCTGTTTGGCAAGGTTCCTCAGTTTTTCAATATAATCCTGAATGTCCAATAAAACATCTCCTTCACAGCAATAACGTCATACCACGCCATCAATTATAACCGTCATCAAAGGCGCGTCAAGGACGGCGGCTCAAATGTAAATGCCTCATTGCTGTTGACGTCAGCGGCTGTAATATTGTATTATTTGAGACGCTTGATAAAATAATATTAATGATTTTTGCTGAATACGGGATGGTAGGTGTTATTATATGTATTCTATAAAATTGAACGGGCGGTTGGGGGCGGTAGCCCCCAACCAAATGGCGGGATTTCATTTCGGTGATTTAATCAGCACCCTCCTTGTTTTGATTTTCACGCTTTTGATCGCCGCTTCGCCGCTTTTCGCGGCGGACAGGTCGGTCGTGTCGGATTCGTATATCTTCAGGGAGGAAAACCCTGAGAAGCTCATGTTTACGGTACACATACCGATGACGATATGGGAGAACGCGCTCGTCATATTTCCTGACGGCAAGCGGATAGAGATGGGGCGAGTCCGCGCCGTTCCCGTCAAGAGCCACTACCCCGGTTTCACGGCCAGCAAGTACGGGCTCGGCGGACAGATAATAGCGGCAGCCGCGAACGCGCATCACATTCAGATACAGGTGGACGACGGCGCGGGAAGAACGATGAGCGTTTTGCCGTCGGCCACGTTTGCTGACGCGTCTGGTTCGGAGACTTCGTTCGTTGTTGAGGGTGAGGGTGGCGCCGGTTTGTGGGGGAAATACTCCCCGTTCGTCGGCAGTCCGGTTTACATGGTCAATCAGGCAGGTATACCGGTTCTGTTTAACCACATCAGCCTCTTTCAGTATGCCACTGCCATTGAGATACGTGTCTACGCGCCGGACGACATTGTGGACTATATCGAGATAGAAAATACGCAGGGGGGGCAGGCGCTGTATCACGACGCGAGCGGCTATCACCAATTTGCGGTCGTCGAGGCTCCCGTCGGCGGCACCGGGCGCTTCACCGGCACGCTGTACCAAGGCGTCGGCATGGTAAGGGCCAATCACCCGGGAGTTATTTGCATATCCACATCGCGCCACGGTCAGATAGGCGGATTTCAGATAGTGCCCCTGAGCCATACATACTCCAAGGAGTTGCAGAAAACGCGCAGGATGAGCCAGTATATAATCTTGCGAGGTCCGGAGTTCGACGATATAACCGGACGCCCGCCCTTTTTCAGGGGCTATATCCGCCCGGGCGACTGGGAGGACCCAAGCTATCACATAAACATTTTGAAATGCAAGATAGACGGAAAGTGGGTGGATGTCCCTGAAGTGCCGGGTCTCACAGAGGGAACTCTCTCAAACATCGAGGCGTTCAGATTATATTTAAGAAAAGACTGATTTATTGTCAGTGGTTTTATCTTTAACCCTTTAGGCTTCCAATTAGGCTTTCAATAATCGAGAGGAGTGAAATTTATGCCCGATTCATCGGTTTACGACAACATGAGGGATGAGTTCGCTAAAGGATACTTGCAGGTCTACACCGGTGCCGGCAAGGGTAAGACTACCGCCGCGATAGGGCTGTCTGTGAGGGCTCTCGGCGCGGGCATGAACGTATTTTTCGCTCAGTTCATCAAAGGGGCAAAGTACAGCGAGTTCGACGCGTTAGAAAAACTGTCGGCAAAAGGCTCTTTCACTCATAAACAGTACGGAAGGGGATGTTTTATAATGCGCGAACCCGAGCAGGCGGATATCGACGCCGCAAGGGACGGTCTCGCTGATGCGCTCAAGGAGATGAAGAGCGGCAAGTACCGGTTGGTGGTTTTGGATGAGGCAAACGTGGCCGTCGCGCTCAAGTTGCTCACGAAGGAAGAGTTGCTGGACTTCGCGTCTCAGCGCCCCGAGAATGTAGAGCTCCTGATAACCGGCAGAGGCGCGTCCGAGGAACTCAAAGATATCGCTGACCTCGTTACGGAGATGCGGGAGATAAAGCACTACTATCAAGAAGGCGTAATGGCGAGGAGAGGGATAGAGAGTTAGAGAAGCGCCGAAATCGTCAATCATCAAAGCCGGATTTCGCTGTTTTTGATACGGGCGACCATACATGGTCGCCCGTTTACGGAGAGGGGTATTCCTTTTGCAGATACGCACCAAACTGAATCTCAGTCTTTTGTTGATAGTGTTGCTGAATATATGCTTCGGGATCTACTCTATAAGTGAACTCGCCGAGTTAAATTGGAGGGTGGAGGAAGGAGCGGTCTGGACGGAGGGGATATCCGAGTTAGGCGAGCTCCAGAATAAGATAAACACGGTGAGGCGCATCGACCTGACAAACGCGATGACGCCAAAGGCAAAGCGATCGGACAGCGACGCAAAGCTCCGGGCGGAGTCGATAGCGGACGCTCAGAAAACGATAGACAGTTATGTATACGATGTCGAGACGATGGAATACGACACGGAGAAGCAGCGTCAGGACGAAATGGCGCGCATAAAAGCCGTGAGTAAGCAGTGGGATTTGTACGTGTCGCTTTCCCAAAAACTCAACGACATGGAGACTTCCGCCGAGGCTACCGCTTTTGCGAACGGCGAATCGCGCAAGGTCTACGATCCGCTGATGGACGCTATGATAGAATTGATGGATTTTAATGTTCAAGCGGCTTTGGAGGGCGCCGCGTCAAGCCTGGAGACATACGTCAGGGCGAAGTTCGTGACTGTCGCCATGCTTGCGTTTGTGAGCATCGTGTCTTTGTTTGTAGCCTTTATCCTTGCAAGGACGATAATTAAACCGATAAGGGAGCTTTCGCGCGCCGCAAACGCCGCCGGCGACGGCGACCTCACGACGAGGGCGAGCGTATCATCGAACGATGAGTTCGGCGACCTGGCGAAGCGGTATAACGGCATGATAGAAAATTTAGGCGCGCTTATATCGGTGATACGCGAATCGTCCGACACTATGACCGGCGAGGTACACAGCATAGCCGACGCCGCGTCCGCAATATCCGGCGAGGCGGACGGCATAGCTTCCGGGATAGACAGCATATCCGCTCAGACGGACAGCCAGACCGCGCACATAGATACGCTTATGACAACCTTTGAAGATATGACGCGTGAGCTGAACGAAACCACGTCGGTTGTGGATGACGTCGCGCGCGACTCCCTTGCGTCAGTTGAAAAGGCCAAGGAGGGCGGTCTCTCCGTCGATAAGGCGGTAACTCAGATGAACAAGATAAAAGAAACAGTCCATGTATCCGCGGAGGTAGTGAGCTCCCTCGGCGCGAGGTCGCAGGAGATAGGCGAAATAGTGGGCACCATATCCGGCATATCGAGCCAGACGAACCTGCTCGCGCTGAACGCGGCTATTGAGGCCGCGCGCGCCGGCGAGCAGGGACGAGGCTTCGCTGTCGTAGCCGACGAGGTTAAGCAGCTCGCGGGCGAGTCCCAAGCGGCCGCCGAAAAGATAGAGAAATTAATATCCTTCATACAGGTTGAGACGCAGAAGGCAGTCGAGGCTATGGTGAAGGGGCGCGAGGAAGTTACCGTCGGCTCGGACGCCGTGAAGGAAAGCGGGAGGGCGTTCAACAGTTTGGTTGAGGTTTCCGTACACAGCTCAGAGAGCCTTCAGAAAATAGCCGGTACGATGCATAGCGTGGCGGATGGCGTGGGCGATATCGTAACAGCCACCCAAAACATTGAGAAGGAAGGCGAGAATATCACCGAGTACGCGAAGTCAATGGTCGCTGCGACGGAGGAGCAGGTGGCGACGATAGAACAGATATCGACAGCCATCGACAGCATGAAAAAAATCGCCGACGATCTGACGGGGTCGACGCACAGATTCAAAATGTAAAGGCCGAGTAGAACGGCGCGGGGGTGGGGGCGGGAAGCCTCCGCTTTACTTGTACACAGCGCGCGCTCCGCGTGATATAATCGATAAAAGATATTTTGCGGAAGATCGATTTTTCAGTCGTTAAATGGAGATGATTGCATGAGTCGCTTTATCGGGCCTGACGGCAAAATTTTTGATGGGGACAGTGTCGCGCCTTTTGAGATTTTCAAGGGGTGGGGCGTGAAAGGAGCTATTGCCGCCGCTGTAGACGGACAGCCTGTTGATTTGTACGCGAGGCTGTCGGGCGGAGGGGAGCTCGTTCCCATAACGCCCGACACCGCGGAGGGGCTCGAAATGCTCCGGCACTCGGCGGCTCATTTGATGGCGCAGGCCATTACTCGCCTTTACCCCGGCGCGATGTTCGGGGTCGGTCCTTCTATAAAGGACGGCTTTTATTACGACGTGCTGTTCCCCGCGCCGATATCCGACGACGGTCTCGCGGCGATAGAGGCCGAGATGAAGAATATCTCGAAGGAAAAACTTCACGTAACGCGCGAGGACGTCCCCGCGGCGGAGGGGTTAGCCCGTTTCGCGGGGGACAGGTTCAAGACGGAGATGATAAGCGACCTCGCGGCGCAGGGTGTGACGACTGTGTCGATATACACTCAGGGGGAGTTCAAGGATCTCTGCCGCGGACCTCATGTGCCTGACACCGGCTATGTAAAGCACTTCAAGCTCCTGTCGCTTGCCGGAGCGTACTGGCGCGGAGACGAGAAGAACGTCATGCTCACCCGCATATACGGCACGGCGTTTGCCGGCGCGGATCAGCTTGAGGCGTACTTGAAGCGGGTAGAGGAGGCCAAGCTGCGCGACCACAGGAAATTGGGCAAGGAACTCGACCTGTTCAGCTTCCAGCCGGAGGGGCCGGGCTTTCCGTTCTTCCACCCCAAGGGGGTAATATTGCTGAACACGCTCGTCGATTTCTGGCGGCGCGAACACGCGGAGCGCGGATACGACGAAATAAAAACGCCGCTGATCCTCGACCGCGACCTCTGGATGCGCTCCGGCCACTGGGATCACTACCGCGATAACATGTACTTCACCGAGATAGACGAGCGTCCCTTTGCGATAAAGCCGATGAACTGCCCGGGCGGGATTCTCGTTTACAAGACCTCCGTCCGCAGTTACAGGGAGCTTCCGATGCGCGTGGCGGAGCTCGGCGTCGTACACAGGCACGAGAGATCCGGCGTCCTTCACGGACTGATGCGCGTCCGCTGTTTCACTCAGGATGACGCGCATATCTACTGCACCGAGGATCAGATAGGCGACGAACTCAAAGGCGTTATGTCGCTCGATAAATATATCTACGACCTCTTCGGCTTCAAATTTTCCGTGGAGCTATCGACGAGACCGGCGGATTCGATGGGAGACCCGGCGCTCTGGGAGCTCGCTGAAAACCGCCTCAGGGAGGCGTTGGAGGAGACAGGTACGCCGTATCGGATAAACCCCGGCGACGGGGCTTTCTACGGCCC
>BOCB01000062.1 GCA_026002695.1 Synergistales bacterium | reverse complement strand
CGATTGAAAAAAGACGGGCAAATATGAAACGTGCTTTGGCTGACATCTTGCCCGATTCTGAAAATCTCGAAACCGCCATACATAGATATTTCGGTATTAATTATTCTTAAGTTAAAGCACTATACTACGGCGAGGGGAAGCCACGTCGATCCGGATGCTCTCAATGAAGCCTTAAATGCGGGGCAGCTACGCGGCGCCGCGTTGGATGTGGTTGAAAACGAGCATCTGCCGGAACAGGGCGTATTCGATCACCCGATTTTCAGTAATCCAAAGGTTTTCTTCACTCCTCACGTTGGATGGTACGGTTGAGTAGGAGGCCTCCCATTAATTAAGAGGCCTCCTGCCGCACTATCCTTGTTTCGCTCCTATATCTTATATTCGGGGTGAGGCAGCGCGCTCGCCAAGTTGAGTTTTTCCAAAATCACGCCTCTGAGGCTGAGAAACTCCACGCCGCCCCTGTGGCGCGGATGCGGGAACTTTACTTCCAATATCTCGCTGATTTTACCTGGGCGCGGCGTCATAATGACAATTCTGTCGGACAGATAAATCGCCTCGTCAATGTCGTGCGTGACAAGAATCATCGTTGCGCCGTCCGCTCTCCAAATTTCAAGCAATTTATCCTGCAAGTCGGCCCGCGTGAAGGAGTCGAGCGCTCCCATAGGCTCGTCGAGCAGCAGCGCCGACGGACGGTTTATCAGCGACCGCGCGATCGCCGCCCGCTGCGCCATGCCGCCCGAAATTTGATGCGGATAGTAATTCTCAAAGCCGTCAAGCCCCACGAGGCTGATATACTTAGGAACATCGCCTTTGAATTGCTTGTAGACGTGACGAGCTTTCAGCCCCGCCGCGATATTGTTCTCTATTGTCAGCCACGGGAACAGACTGTGCTGCTGAAACACATAGCCGATCTCAGGCGACGGGGCAAGTATTGGCTCGCCCTTTAGCGCGAGTGTTCCGGCCTGCGGTTTGTCAAGACCCGAGATGAGGCGCAAAAGCGTCGTCTTGCCGCAGCCGCTCGCGCCTATCAGGGACACAAACTCGCCATCATTGACCGAAAGACTGACATCCTCAAGCGCGTGCACGTTTTCGCCGCGCATGGTCGTATATGTGCGTGAAACGCCCTCAACCTCAACCACGCTCTTCGACACTTGAAGTCAGCCCCCTTTGCCAGATCAGCGCTCTATCCTGAATCACCGCTATAATTTTCATAATCAGGCTGAACAAAATCGCCATAATGATAATCGCGGCGTAAACCTTATAATAGCTTGACCAAGCCTTTGCCCAGTTGATGTAATAGCCGAGGCCGCCCCGCGCGCCCATCATTTCCGTTATAACGAGCGTCGTGAACGCAAGTCCGTTCGCTGTCGAAACACCCGTAAAAATCGACGGCAGAGCGTTCGGCAGGGCGACGTGGAGCAAGGCGTAAAGGCGTCCTCCGCCCAAAGTCTGCGCTGCTTCAAAGTAGGCCTTTTGCGTGCTCTGCATACCCCGCGCGGTCTGAAACCCAATCGGAAACCACGCGCACATGGACACCAAAAAGCAGCCCGCTATGAACGACGACGGGAACACCGTCAGAGCGAAAGGCATCCACGCCACGGCGGGGATAACGCCCGTCATTTTCAGCACGGGCATAATCCAATAGTTTGCCCGCACAAACCAACCGATGATTATCCCGGTTCCTACCCCCAGCACTACGCCGCTGACGAAACCGCAGAAAAAAAGCCGTATGGAAAAGAGTAAGTTTGTAAACAAAAACGCGCGCTCATCCACAAACACCCAAGCGATTTTAGACGGTCCCGGGAAAAACGGCATCGGCAGTATGCCGAACTTCGTGCCGAGCAAATCCCACGTGAGCAAAACGAGCCCCATGACGAACCTGAACTGCGCGCGTTTGACGAACTTCTCCCGGCGAACCGGATTGGGCCACGAGAACACGCCGCCTCCGAGGTATAGCGCGATAAGCCCCGCAAGGATTACCCTGTACGCCGCGTCGTTGACGCTCGCGTCCTGCGAGGGGATTACGAGGCTGGCGCCAAGCGCCAGCCCGAATCCCAAGACCGTGAGGAGTATCGAAGTGCCGTACCTCACGCTGCCCATATTAATAGTCGTTGGTCTTGACTTCTTGGTAAATCTTCCCGGCGATCACTTTCGCGTCCTTCGACGACTTCAGGTAACCGAGATCGATCAGCTTCTGGCTGAAATACACCACATCTTCATAGACGTTCGTGGTGCCCTTGCGCCTGTCATCGTATGTGGGATAGTCATAGTTCTTGATCAGCTTGACCGCGAGGGCAACGTCGTCAACATTGATGTATTTCTTGTCGATGACGATTTTAGCGGCCTTCTCCGGGTTCTTGTAGATGAAGTCCTGCGCTTTGTGATAGGCGCGAAGCAACGCCGGTATCTGCTTTGGATCGCTCTTGAGAACCTTCTCCGAAGCCATCAGGAAACAGCAATATCTGCCCGCAAACGGCGGCGTGTCGTGCAAGTCAAAGATTTTGCGGAAACCCTTCTCCAATGCCTGCGCGCCGATCGGATCCCATATGGCGACCGCGTCGACCTCGCCTTTTCTCGCGGCTTCAACCTCAAGGTTGCCGTCGCCGTAGGGGATAAGTTCGACTTCCTCGTTCGCGGCGGCCTTGATTCCGTTGGTTTCAAGCCACACGACGGTAACCTGATGTTCGGTAGCTCCGAGCTCTTGAATGGCAATTTTCTTGCCTTTCAGGTCGTGTACCGTCTTAATCGGCGAATCGTTCGGAACGATTATGGTTATGCAGCCTCTGTGCAGCCCATCCACAACTTTGATGCCGAGGCCGTTCTCGATGGATGGGAAATAGGCGTAGTCCCAGTTGGCAAGGGGCAAAGTGCCGTTGTTGAGGCCGAGCTTGCGGGTTTCGCTGTCGGCGGTGATGAGTTCCACATCGTAGCCCTCTTCCGCGAAGTAACCCTGCTCAAACGCGACGATTGTCGGGATTCCGCACAACGACGTGGTTCTGACCAAGTTGATCTTAGTCAGTTTCTTCGCTGCCGCGGATGATTCTCCGGGCGTGAACAGCATGAGCGCGAATATCGCCACCAAGGCGATTGCTAAAAAGCGTTTCATCATTACATTCCTCCAAACTAAATTAGTTAGGACATAATCAATCGCGTTTACTTACGCGAACGCTCTTAATGCGGGAGATGCGCCGACATGCAAGTCAGTAACAAGCTTTTGCGGCGCCACGATAAGACCTGTATATACAAGTAGTGAGCGTAAATGGAACCCTCGGCGGACCTCCTTTCAATATCAGCTAATTACCTATACACATATAATCATATATTATCTATATGTATTAAGTTATTATACTCTGAAATTTATGATAGTCAATACGTAAGTTTATAGGCAAACGGTGTAAAATTGGACTTGGCTGATCCTTGTGAAATGTGGCGTAGGATATCGATACGGGCTGTAAAAATAATAGGGGGGAGTTTTATGAAAATTCTCATGCTTCACGGCGTCAATCACAATATGTTCGGCAAGCGCGACTCGCAAATGTACGGAACCATCACGCTAGACGAAATTAACGGCGAAATAGCTAAGGTGGCGGAAGAGCTCGGAGTCGAGATGGAATATGATGGCTATTTAGCACACCTTGCCCTTTATAAGAACGGAAATCGCCAAACATGGCTTTTGACTGGATATGAAAAAGAATCCTCCGTTGCGTCCGGCGAGGTCTCTGGCTCAACCGAAGCTACACTCTCCGAGCCTAATCCTCGCGTCAACGAAGAGGGAGCGGAGAATTCCATTAAGGAAAGCATACCACAACCCGCTCCCGACCGCAAGCCGCCCTTCGACCACTCCGACCCCGAAGCGGTCGCCGCGTCCGTCGTCCGCGTGAAGGGCGACGTGAAGAAGCAGCTTGCGCAAATCGGCGACAGCGAGGCGGAGGCCGATGCCGTGGGCGACCTTCTATCAACAGCCATGACGACGTTCTCCATGCGCGAGGGGATTTCGCCGGAGGAGTTTTACAAGAAGCTGAAAATAACGTTCGTGAAGGGCGTTGACGGGGGGACGTATTTCCAGGGTAAAGCCTCCGCCCCGCGCGGATCCATCACCTTCGGCGGCAAGAAGGGCATAAGGATTGCCTACTCGAAGAACAAGGACGTTTCGACCTCCGTTCACGAGCTTGGGCATTTGTTCCGTCAGCTCATCGAGATACAGGCAGCCGCGTTCCCCGACGACGCGAGGCTCCAAGCGGACTGGGCGGAGATACAGGCGTTCGGCGACCATGAAAAGTTCGCCGACGGCATGATTGACTACGCGGAGACCGGCAGCGCCCCGACCCCCGCGCTTCGCCGCGCGTTCTTCAACTTCAAGCAGTGGCTGGGCGAGCTGCGGCGTACCGTGAGCCGCCATGAAAGCGTACTCACGGACAACATGTGCGAGGTGTACGACAGGATATTCGCGGGAGATAACACGTTCGGCTCCGACTACGGGCAGGAGAGTATGCTCGAGGCGGCGGGCGGGGAGACGTATTTTCAAGCCCCGCCCGCAACCGTCACGGAGACCACGAAGGGCGGGAATACGCTTGTTCGGAAGGCGATAGACAAGAGCAACGACCTGAAAATGATTCGCGACTTGGGCGGCAGTCCGAACATGGCCGCGAAGCGTCATGTGAAATTCAGGCCGTTCTATGAGCTGACGAAAAAAGCCTACGAGACGCAAGAGAGAATGAGAGCCTCGTTCGGACGGAACGCAGACGCTATCTTCGGCAAGGCCGGGTTATTCGGGCGCAAGGGCGGACTTGTAACCTCGAAGCGGGGCAGGGAAACCTTCTTTAATATCCTTATGCAGGGCGACATGCTCGGCAAGGTATTCACCGACGCGGAACTCGCCGTGATGGGCGCGGACGCGGACATGATAAAGGCGTACAAGATGACGCGCTCCATGTATGACAGGATACACGGCATGGTGAGCGCGCAGCGCAAGAAATACGGCAAAACCGAGCTTGCCTACCGCGCGGGGTACGTCCCGCACTTCTTCCACGCTTACCGCGTAATGAAGGACGGAGAGATAATCAGCATCACGGCGTCGCCGGTTACACGAAGAACTATATCAACGACGCGCTCGGCGTCCCGTCCTCCGTGGCGAACACTCTCAATAACCGGATACGCGACAGCTGGATCGGCAAGTATGCCCCCGACTACATAGGCGACCGTCCGGCTGAAATGCTCGCAAGTAAAATAACGAGCGTTATCGGAATAGCGAAGCTCGGCATATTCAATCTATCGTCCGCCGCGATAAACAGATGGCGAGGAAGACGACCATAAACGCGGCGTACCGCAAGGCCATAGACGAGGGCAAGAGCCGCAGCGCGGCTGTCGAGTACGCGAAGGAGATAAACGAGAGGGTCAACTATGACTACGGCGTGGCCGACACGCCCGATTTCATGCGCCGGACGGGGCCGCTCGGGCAGCTCATGTTCCAGTTCAAGAAATACCCCATAAAGACAATGGAGCTTGCGGCCGGCATGAACGGCAAAGAGCGCGCCAAGTGGTTTGCCGGTATGTTCCTGATGTCGGGCATGATGGGGATGCCGCTGTTCAACTGGATAAAGGACATGATTAAACATCTGTGGGATGAGGATATTGAAATGGAGATAAAGAAGGCCGTCGCGGACAGCCCGCTGCCGAACGCGGCAAAGAGGACGCTGCTCTACGGGGTGATGGCGAACGCCGGGGTGGACATAGGCCGGCGGGTAGGGCTCGGCGACATACTGCCGTCCGACATGAGCGACCTCCCCGGCCCGGCCGCCTCAACCATAGTGCGGGTATTGCAGACTATGCCGCGGATTTTCAACGACGGGAACTTCCTCGACACGATAGAGGCCATATCCCCCGGCGTGTCGAATCCGATAAAGACGCTTATGATAGGCGAATCAAAAGACAAGCGGAACAGAACAAAGTTCAGGTATGAAACCGCGGGCGAGAAGGCATTGGCGGCGGTCGGGTTCCGTCCGATCCGTCAGTCCGTCGAATCCGACGCGACGCGCATCGCGAATCACGAGGAAACGAAACGCTCCGCCGAGGAAGCGAGGGCGATTAATAACTTCATCGAGGTGAGGGAGAGCGGTTACAAACCGTCCTCGCCGGAGTGGAAGAAGGCGCAGGCGGAGCTGAAGCGACTCAGGATAAAAGGAACCCCCGTGGCGCAGGAGATTAAAAAGAGGAAGCAATATAACATATCCGCCTACGACCGCAAGTTTAACGAGGGCAAGAAGAACAACCCGAAGGCGAACGAGAAGCGGGAGATTATGAGGCTGATGCGGGAGATGAATTAGGCTCCCTTATGCGTCCTCACATGGAATAAACTCAAGGACTCGAATAACAGAGCATGCCGTCTTCAAGTTCCGCCTCGGGCGCGACTGTTGAATCTGAATATTAACTCGCACCATGTCGCCGTGACTTAAATAAATTTGGCGGTTCTTTATCTTGTCTAAAAAAGAACTATCAAATACATCGGCGGGAAAATCAGAAGCTCCCTCGTCGTTTTTGAATCTCCAACCGGATGGCTCGCCTGAGATATTAGCGGCGGAGATTATAAGTATCATTTCCTCCGTCTTTTCTAAAAGCACGGCGGACTCAGGGGCTTTCATGGACGGAACGTCTTCTTTCGTAAGCCTTTCTAAAGCATCGCTCCCCTCACTGTCGAAAAACTCCATCAACGCGATACCATCCGTATTAAGAACTTGCGACATGCTCTCCACCGCAAAACGGACGGGGAGACTTTCGTATAGGTCTAAGACTTCCGGCGTCGCGTCCTCGATGATACCGCCATCGTCCAATGTTACCGTACCCGGCTGTCAGATTCGGCGATCCTTTTAACGATACGTCTGTTTTTCGCTTCGCGCATGAAAGATATTAAGGGCTTGGAAATAACCTTGCCCACT
This sequence comes from Synergistales bacterium, assembly GCA_026002695.1. GTDB lineage: Bacteria > Synergistota > Synergistia > Synergistales > Synergistaceae > BOCB01. The sequence continues at coordinate 2,062 of BOCB01000062.1, read as the reverse complement.
CCCACGCCGCCGCCTATTCCAATAAGAGTTAATATATTGGCCCACCCTCCGACAGTATCGGATGAAGCCATTTCCCCGATTTCCAATAACATCTTTATAATAAACGAACCGGGCAACATTCCCGCGCTCACTTTGACGGCTATTTCGGAATTACGCCCGTTGACTACTTTGTTCCCTCGTTCAATCGTGTCGGTAATAGCCGTAAGGGAATCGGCGAGAGTGCGCGCGTCTATGCGTCCGCTGCGGATAGAATCGCCATCGTACCTAACTCGAAATTCAGATGTAAGGGTTTCAGTTAAGTTTGTCATCTATCTCCGCCTCCATTATGGGAAGATACTCAAAGTATGGCACGATTTCGGCGGGGCGGAGCAGTTGATTACCCCTTATAATGGTAAAGCTGCCATCTCGCGTTCAACGTCTTCCCAAGCGTACACTCGCCCCGCAGCTATATCGGCGTCGGCTTCGGCTAAATCCGCTATGTCTTCCTCCGTCAGCGGCTCATCATCGAATATGTCCTCAATGAAGTTGAGTACGACGGTTATTTTTTCGTCCGGTAAATCCCTGATTATCTGAGATAGCTTTGTGCGTTCTATTTGTGCCGTGGTCATCTTTCATCACTCCCTTGTCGGGCATATTTGCCTGTGTCGTGCAGGCGTTACTAAGTTAGTAATGCCCGCAGAGCGTAGATTGTATTGGATGGCTTTCCGTAGTTTGGGCGAGTGTGAAGGAGAGGAACAAATCTTTTCATACACCTTCCTCAATTCTCCTTCTGAAAGCCGCCCTTTTTTTCTATTTGATTCATAAATTTCATAAAATTAGCTTTCGTCAATACATCTGGATTAAAAGACAGGTCAAGTACACAAGGAGCGGTAAATCTCAAGTCCGGTCTTGGTTCAAATTTAACGTGCGGTCGTTCAAATCGTTTATCGGGCGCTTCGTAACGCTCTATCTGGGCTGTCGTTGTCACAGCTATGACACGAATCAATTCCTCATTTGATTCAAGCGGATCCGATTTCTCTTCTCCTAAATATACAAACCATCTGTCTTTTACTTCATGATCTTTCTGATAGGGGTAATTTTCCATAAAAAGATACAGCCAACTTCCATTGCGGAAGTTTTTTCTAAATCAGGCACAGTTTGCCGAAACTTCTTTTTCTTTAATCAGCATACCTCTGTAGCACAAATAACGATCTTCTTCAGGGGTAAGCTCTTCGGCCGGTTTTTCAGTTATCCCTTCAAACTCTTCGGTGTAGTCCATTGGCATGGCTCTTTTATTCTCTTTTAGCGCCTTTTCCCACGCTATCCCCCACGCGCGAATTTCCTCATGCGCTTTTTCAATAATACGATTGAGATTCGCATCATCTGTTGTCCCCTCGTCTAAGATAGCGTCCATTTCATCAAGCTCAAGATCTGAAAAAAAATCAAGATCAGGTTCTTGAGTATTGATTACAGAGACCTGTCCATCGTCGGGGGAGAACTTAAATTTTTCCCCTTTATAAATCTGCTGTTTGTCTGTTTTCTTTTTTGCCTTTCCATAGATTATTATAGGAACAGGCCCCATTTTCATCGCGTGGTATTCAATGCCAAGACAGGGCGTGCCCGTCTTTTTCAGAACACGAAAATCCAAGAGCGCTAAGAATTTATATATCCATGTTTGCGTGAGGGAGCGGCCTTTACGTCTACGGTATTCAGACGCAAAGTAAGCAATAGCGTTTTCCATTTTTTGCTTTTGATATAGAATCATGGTTCTCCCTCCCCGCTTTAATAACACAAAACCCCTGAGTTCAGCACTTCGGACAAGCCGAAAGCACTTACTGTCATGGGTCAAAGTTCTTAATGTTTATAATACCATCTTGCGGGATTCTGTCAACTTCACACGCGTTTGAGTTTCCCCAAAATCCAACACTCAACCGCCCTTAAACCCTTATGCTGACGGCATTTGTAGCTCATTGAGCTTTGAAAACAAGGCAAAAAAACAATGCAAAACCTTCCGGATTTTGATATAATTGATGTCGACAAAAACACAGTCATATCAATAAAAACGGAGGTTTTGCATATGATT
>BOCB01000061.1 GCA_026002695.1 Synergistales bacterium | reverse complement strand
CTTTAGGAGGATATTTCGACAACTGGCAGAGGTTCGCCGATGACCCGATCCGCATATTGTATTTCTGGGAGAGCGGCGTTTCCTCCGGCCCGGGCTTCATAGGCGGCGGTTTGGCCGGTCTGTGGAAGCTGAAGAAGCTTGGCGTTTCGGTGAACAGTTTCGCGGAGTCGGCATCGATTCCGTGCGCGTTCATGCTCTTTGTCGGCAGATGGGGCTGCTTCCTGAACGGATGCTGCCGAGGGTTGCCGACAGATTCATTTTACGGAATATCGTTTCCCGACAATCCATCGGTAAGGGTATTTCCGTCCCAGTTATCGGAGTCGCTTGCTGCGTTTATTATCTTTGTCTCCCTGCTTATCATCGAAAAAAAACTCCGCCGCTCACCCGAAGGCGCGGCAAAGGCGGCTTTTCTCTGGCCGCTCTTCCTCATATCGTATGGCCTTTACAGGTTCGTGTTTGACTTCTTCCGCGCCGGGGACAGGATACTCGGCCTCCGAGTCGGTCAGCACACCGGGCTCCTCGCTGTCCTTGTAGGCGCCGTATGGCTTGTATATTCGTTCAAAAAAATGAGGGCGGTTTGTGAAGACGCGCGCCCCGTATCCTGACGAAGAACCACTTCCTTGGTGGAGCGTCGGTCTTTATTTCTCCTGTGTGATGTGCGGCTGCTGCTGCGGGGGAGCTCCGGGAACAGTGCGCTTCACCGCTCAGGAGGAAGCCGCGATGGCGTCAGCAGTCGGAGTGGATATAGATGATTTTCGGTTGCTCTACGTACACAATAAATACTGGCGTCCGTCGCTTCGCGAAAAATCCAATTACGACTGTATATTCTTGGAGCGCCCAATACGCTGCCGCGTATACGGCGCGCGTCCTTCGCAGTGCAGGACGTTTCCCTTTTGGCGCGACATCCTCAGCGGCAGGTATACGTGGGACAGTTACGCGAAATCATGTCCCGGCATGAACAGCGGGAAATATTACAGCGCTGATGAAATAAGAGAAATTTTAGTGGAAGGCTGATTTAAGGTTTTTAATCAAAGTATCTGAGATTGAGGCATAACAATAATTTAGTCACGGTTTAGGACATCTGGCGAACTACCATAAAGTAGCCACCCATGCAAGAGAATCGAATGCCGAATCATTTGTTATCAATTCTGTTAACATAAATGTCATGCGGTCGAGTAAGCCATGCGGAAAGAAGAATATCTTATGATAAACATTCACGGTTACGTAAAAATCAAATCGCTAGAGCGCGCGCTTTATGAGCGTTACGGGGGGGATTCGTCCGGCGTCGTATTTATGCTGCCGTCGTCGTCCTCCAAGGATGCGTTGCGCGCGTTTCTCGCGGGGGGCGGATATTTTGGGCGCGGTCCGCGCATATGGGATTGGTCCGCAATGTACAAAAATCTCACGGAGAGGGACGAGCTTCGCCGTCAGATAGACCCTCCAGATCACAGATTGATACTCCGCTGTTTGCGCGACAAATTCATTCGCGAAAAGGAAGAGCTTGCTCTGTCCGTGCCGGAGGGCGCACGTAAGGCCGGTTTCATCGGCGTGCTCTCCGACGCGGTTCGTGAGCTGCTGCTCGAAGCGACGCCGCCCGACATGCTGCATGAAGCCGCGGCGCGTGACGGCGCGATCTCGCCTCGCGGCATACTGTACGAAATATACAGGGACTACTTGATCTACTTGGACGATCACCGCCTCGCGGACAACTCGCAGCTCCCTTGGCTGCTCTCGAAGATGAATAGTGAGGACATTAAAAATAAATTGAGCGGAGATTCCCTCTGCTGGATCGGATTTTTGTCGATGACAGGCGCGCAGCTCGCGCTCGTTCAGCGATTCCGGGAGGCGGGGATCGATATGGACTTCTTCGCGCCGCAAACGGGGCTCGCTGATTTTCATGATCTGCCGGAACAGCTTGGCGCGTCCGTTCATATCATAGACAGCGCGGACGTTTCGTCGGAGCTGAGGAATTTGACAAAAACTTTTTCAGCGCCGGATATATATTGGCAGTATGAGGGAATAGCCCGCGAAATAGCCCTTGCGTCGAACGGAGAGGGCAATCTCGCGCCTGTGATCTCAGCTGATATGGACGAGACTCTTTCGGATGTTGGAATATACCTGCCAAGCGACGCGATTTCGCTCATGGAGGCGGCGCTCACTAAATACGGCGTGCCGCATCAGACGCGGGCGGAGACGCCCGTCGCGGAGACGCCGATGTTCAAAATCGCGCGGAGCGCGTGGGAGGCATACAGGCTCGGCTGGCCATACAGAAAAACTTGGCGGATTTTACGAGGCTATGAAAAAAGGGGTTTATCTTTACCTTTTAGGCTTCCGACAATAAATCCGTCTTTCGCCGGACGCGCGGCGGACATCGCGGCTCCGGAGGGAATGTCCGCATGGAGGCGAATCCTCGGCAAAGGCGGATTGGCCGAAGACACAGAATCGCTCTCGCTCTTGGAGGAGCTCGATAAATTTTGCGCGTTCCTTAACGAAGAGGGCGGGCATACGGGCGCGGAACTGCTCGCCGCGCTGCTGTCCCTGTGGGGTGAGGAGAGAGATCTGCTTGTGTCGCGCGATGCCGGAGACGACACGAGCCTTGACGCGGCTGTGCGCGAATCCGTCTCCGCGCGCGGCGAGACGGAGCAAAAACTGAGGCTTTTGGAGGAATTATCCCCGCCGCTCGGCGAGGCCGGAGATATACGCTTCAGGGACGGCGACGCTATGGTTTTTCTTTCCGACTGGGCGCGTGAGACGATGACCGTTCTTCCGGCGAGGCTCGGCAACGTGGTCTGTCTGTATGACGCGCCGCCGCCCGTCTTGGTATCGCATAAGCTGTGGATAATCACGGACGTTTCCCCGCCGCGCTTCCCCGGCCCGCAGTACGCGGGGCAGCTTATCTCCGGCGAGCTGCGCGACGAGATAAACAAAGCCAAGCCAAAAGGCGCTGATGAATTTGCCGTGCATTTGCCGACCATGAGCGAGACGCGCGAACAGAAGGAGGCGCTCTTCCTTCGGATGATAGCCGTTGCCGAAACAGTAACGATACTTGTTCGGTCCGCAAAGGACTCCTCCGGCAGGGAGCAGTCAGTCTCGCCGTTCGTCCTTTCCTTGTACGGGCGCGCGCGCGGCGGTGACGAAAATAGTTATGAGGACGATATACGCTTCGACGCGAAGGAGCTCTTGGACGGCGAACAGGCGGGACGGGGCGCGTTTCCGCGCGCGGGGCGCGTCAATCCCGCAGGAGCGGCCGTCCGCCGCCCGCCGCCTCTCGTCGTGTCGCTGAGCGCCGTCGATCGTTTCGCCGACTGCCCTTTTGCCTTCTGGTGCGAGAATATAGCGCGTCTTGAACGGCCGCGCGGCGATACGGGCGTCTTTGGGGCGCTTCGCGCCGGCGACGTCATGCACAAAATGTGGCAGATTCTATGGGAGGATTATTTGAAAAATAACGGCTCCGTCAGTTTCTCCGGCCTGCTTGCGCAAAAATGGGAGGACATGCTCACCTCCCTCGCGAAGAAATATCCCGAACTCAACGACGCGCGCGCCCTACCCTCGGTGATTGACTTGCGCGGCAGGATGGAAAGGGGCGCGGCGGCGCAGGACAATGTTGAGCTTGGAGCCGCGAGAAACGGGCTTGTGAGGGCGCGAACCGAGTTCGAGTACGTCCTTCCCGATTATGAATCAGCGCGCGTAATCTTCAGGGGCAGGGTTGACAGGGTGGACGTCTGGAACGAGGGAGCCGTCCTGATCGATTACAAGAGGGGAGAGAGCGGCAAGTACAAAAATTCCCTTCAGCTCGCCTCATACGCCGCTGTATTGCGCGCGTCAGGTGACAGCGCGTATAAAAAATTAATCGGCTTTGGCTATATCGGGCACGGCGACGGGAAAATAACGGGCTGGTGGGCCGATGACAACGCGCGGGACGCGTACTTTGCGGCTAAGTCCGAAAAAACGGTTACGATGGAGGAGAAAACAGCGGAGGCTCTTGCCCTCATGGAGAATATTAACGACAGCGCGGGACGCGGGACGTTCGGCGCGAATTACGAGTCCGATTCCTGCGGCCGCTGCTCTTGGGGAACGATATGCAGGAGGCATGAAAACAGAGGCGTCTCCGAGACGAATGAGGACGGGGGCGGCGGAGCGGATTTCGCGGGCGAGAATGATGAATGACAATATAACAACAGAAGAAAGAAATTCCGCGATAGCGCGTCTTCTGCAAAACGACCGCCCCGAACAGCGGGAGGCGATAACTTCTGCCGAAAAGCTCACCGTAGTGAGCGCGGGGGCCGGCACGGGCAAGACGCACACGCTCGCCGAGCGTTTCGCGTGGCTTCTGGCGTCGGATCCCTCCTGCCGCGTCGAGCAGATACTCACCCTGACGTTCACTCAGCTTGCGGCCAACGAGATGCGCGAGCGTATAAAATCGACACTGCGCAAATGGTACGACGCCGAACCCGAACGATTGAAGCACTTGCGTGACGCGGTTAACAGGATTGACGAGGCGCGAGTCTCCACGATCCACGCCTTTGCGATAAGCGTGATACGCGAGTCCGGCCTGAGCCTCGACATCGACCCGGGGGCGTCCCTCATGAGCGGGGCGTTTGAAAACGAATTCTGGGAGGATTACCGGTGGAGCCTGCAAACTCTCGCGGCGGACAGGTTGTCGGGCGAGCTCTCCGGCAAGTGGCGTGTCCTCGCTGAAAAACTGATGAGTTCCCCTCAGGCTTGCGCGGAGTTCGTAAACCACTTCGGCGCTGAGAAACTGAGCCGTCTGTCGAAGGACGCGTGCGACACGTTCGGCAGCGTAAACGAGCCTCCGAGCGCCCTCCCTTTGTTCAGCAAGAATCGTGAACGCGCGGTCATGGAGAGGATCGGCGGAAGTATTCTGCCCCTCTGCCGCGCGGCGTGGGAAATTTGGAGCGAGGATATTTTGCGCGACGGCGAAGTCCTCGGCGAGGCAAATAAAAAAAAGGGCGCGAAGTTCGGCGGCAGGATTCTCGAACTCGCCGCGCGCTGGCGGGACAGCTCCGGCGATGACGGGACTGTGCTTGAATTTGCCGCCGATTTAGTAACTAACGCTCTCTCCGGTTTGCCGGGCAAGAGCGGATTGAAGGATATAATCGAGGGCAAATTGGGAATGAAGTTGGTAGAGTGGAGGGATAAGGGCGGGCTTAAAACCGCGGCCTCTCTCGCGGCGTCGCTCGTCTCGGTTCCTTCGTACACCGAAGAGGAAGCGCGGGCGCGGCGGACTTTGCTCGCGAGCGCGGCGCTCGGATGGAAGCTGTGGGATCTGGCTCGCCTTCGCGCGGGCAAAATGACGTTCTCCGACCTGGTGCGATATGCCGCTCTCGTTATAAAATCCGGCTCGTACCAAAGCGGCTTCCGCCACGTAATGATAGACGAGTTCCAGGACACGGACGGCCTCCAGGCCGAAATGCTCTCCGCCATCGCGGATAACCCGGGCGCGTCGCTGTTCGTCGTCGGCGACATCAAGCAGTCAATCTACCGCTTCCGCCACGCCGATCCGACGCTGTTTGCCGAATATACAGCCCGCGCGGGCGCCGGGAAGGAGGCTGCGGGAGCGGGCGGATTGCCGTCAGCCCCTACGAAATATATCTCGCTTTCGCGCAGTTTCCGCATGAGCGGCGCGCTGATGAGCGCGATAAACAGGATATTCGCCGAGGTATGGTACGGCGGCGTGCTTGGCGGCGGCACAAGCAAAGTCCGATACGAACCGCTCACCGAGCCGGACGAGGCCGAATGGTGGGAGAAGCGCAATAAAACCGGCGCTTTCCCTCCGGCTATGATACTGACGTATGATACCGCTCGCGACGGTGAACCGCCGAATGAGAGCGTGGAGGAAGAGGCTGAATTTGGTAACGATAACGATAAAAAAGATCCCGTAAATATCGGCGTGGCCCGCGCGCGCCTCGCGTCCTCCGTTGCCGTCCGTTTGCGGGAGATGATAGAGAGCGGCTGCGAGGTATGGGATAAAAGGAATTGCGAAATGAGAGCTATGGAGTGGCGCGACGCGGCGGTGCTCGTTCCGTCGAGGACGCAGTATCAGGCGATAGAATCAGCCTTCGGGGACGCCGGCGTCCCCGTCGTATTCGGGAGCGGCAGGTCGTACTTCAACAGGGGCGAGGTGCGCGACATCGTGAACTATCTTCACGCGCTGGACGACATATTTGACGACTATGCCCTCGCGGGCTGGATAGAGTCCCCGTTCTCAGGGGTGAATCCGTCGTCCGCGCTCGCCCTGCTTGCGGGAATTGCCGGGAATCGAGCTGAAAATCCCGCGCCGTCGCTGTGGGATGTGTTCTCGGAAGAGGAGCCGGCGGCCGCCGTAAGGTTTTCGGCTCTGCGGCCGAGAGCGCGTCTCAAGGGGGCGTCGTCCGCGATACTCGCCCTTCTTGAATGCGGGGACGAACTTCCGTGGCTCGCCTCGTACAAAGATTCCGAGCGCCCCCGCGTGCTGGCTAACGTCCTTCGCGCGGCGGAAATCGCCCGCGAGTACGAAGCCGCGGGCGCGAGTTTCTCCTCCTGCGCCGACAGCATCGGCCGCGCGATGAGGGGCGGCGTGAGCGCCGACGAGCCGGAGTTCTCCGAGCCGGAGGGTAATTTCGCGCGGGTCAAGACCATTCACGCGTCGAAGGGCGAGGAGTTCCCTGTCGTCGTGATAATGGGTATGGAGAGCTCGATCATAAAGAGATCTCAATCCGGCGCGTCGGTCTCGCGCGCCCTCGGCGTTGTCTCGCCGGCGCTCCCGCGCCTCGACGGTAAGAGCGTAACGTATATGTGGCACAAATATATAGACGAGGCGGAGGAGCGGGCCGAAAAGGAGCGCCTCCTTTACGTGGCAATGACGAGGGCGCGGGACTATCTGCTCTGCTGCGGCGTCAGCGGCGGCAGGAACAGCGAATCGAGCTGGCTGCGTTTGCTCCGCGAGGTGAACGACACGGCGGGCGACGAAAAATTGCCTGTGGAGTACGCAAACGATGACGTACAGGTAAAAGTGAGTTCATATACAGCTCAGACGCGGAAAGCGGCTCCTTTCCGCGCTTTCAAAAGGAGCCGCGCCGCCTCGCTCTCCCGCTTTTCGGCGACGGCCTACTCGCTCATATCGTGGTGTCCGCTGGCGTACAGGCTGAGATATCGTCAGGGGCTGCCGCTCAGGTGGGAGACGAGAGACGGCGACGGCTTCGGCGGGGCTGACATAGGCTCCCTCGCGCACTGGGCGCTCGAACGCTGGGACATGACCTTTGAGGGCGCCGGCAAAATTTTCCCCGCCGATATGACGGCGAGTGAATCGGAGCGGGAGCTGCGCGCGGTTCCCGCCGCTCTGAGGCCTGTGTTCGCGTCTCAAAAAAATCGCGCCAATCTTCGCGCGTGGCTCGAAAATTTCGCCTCCGCCGAAGAGGGCGCTCGCCTCAGCGGCGCGATCATACAAAAGGAGACGCCCTTCTTCGTTCCGTTGCTTCCGCCGTCGTCGGAAAGAGCCGGAACAATTCTCGCGGGGAGCGTCGATCTTATGTGGGAGGATGAGGGAGGCATACACATCCGCGATTGGAAGACCGCGCTCTACGACGGTTCTCCGTCCGAGCTCTACCGCGAGCAGGTGAATTTTTACGCGCTCGCCGTAAAACTCGCGGATCCGGAATACGCGCTGCCCATAGACGCCGGCGTCATATACCTCCGCTCGAACGACGGCGCGCCGTTCTTCAAAAATTGGCATTTGTCAGACTGGGGAGCCATAGGGGAAAAGGTGGCGCGAGCCGCGCAAATGGCCGCGATCGGTCCGTTCGAGCCAAATGAACAAAACTGCGGCCGCTGCCCGTTCGGCAAAAGCTGCGGGAAGTTTACCGGATTAAAAGGATAAGCAAAAAGCGCGCGAAAAAAAGTGTATAAATATATATAACAGGGCGCAAAACTATTGACCTTGCGCCAATTTTATCATATAGTTGCAGTTGCGTTCGCAAGACTATCAAGATGAGGTGATTGGTATGGTGTTCGGGACGTTCCCCGTGCTTAAAACCGATGAATTTATACTGAGGGAGCTCACCGATGATGACATCTTCGCCCTGAGCTCGATATGGGCGAGTCCTCTCATAACGGAGAAGCTCACTACGGGGCCGCTGTCACACGACCAGTCGGTGCAGATGCTGTACGTTTTGCGTTCTCTCTGGGACAACGACGCCGGTATCAGGTGGGGCATCGAGATGGCGGGGCGGCTGATAGGTACGTGCGGCTTCAACAATATCAACCGCAGCGCGAAGCGAGCCGAACTCGGCTACGAACTTGATGTGGCGTTCTGGGGACACGGCTATATGCGCAGAGCGCTGATGCCGGTACTCGACTACGGCTTCAATATAATGAGGCTCCAGCGCGCGGAGACGTTCATCAGCCAAGACGACGAGCGCTCCGCCATATTGCTGACGAGGCTCGGCTTCGTGATGGAGGGCGTCCTCCGCGACCACTCCCCGACGCCGAAGGGCTTCATCGACGAAAAATGCTTCTCACTGATTAAATCAGACTGGCAGGCGAAAAATTAAAGGCGATTGCCGTAGGGGCGGCATCCTGCCGCCCGTTTCCCAATGTTCGCCCGTTCACCCTATTCGCCCTTGCCCCTGTTCGGCACTAAAAAACGGGCGGCAGAATGCCGCCCCTACTTTTTCTCAGGCTGAGGCAGGGCTTTAATTGTCCTTAGCGTGTCTGTTTTTGCCGCTTCCTGCCCCGTCTTGAAGAAAGCCAGCAGGTCGGACAGGTCCTCGGACAAGTTCGACAGCCCCTCAGCGTTGGAGGCCATTTTTTCCGCGGCTGCCGCTATTTCTCCGACGCCGGCGCGGATGTTCTCGCCGGCCTGCGCCGTACTCTCCACGCGCGTTGCGATGTTCTGTACGGCTTCGGCTATCTCCTCGCTCGACGCGGCCTGTTCCTCGGAGACGGCGGCGAGGTCCTGAGTCGCGGATGAAATGCTCTTCAGGTAATCCATCATCTTGCTTATCATCTCTTCCGTTTCCTTCGAGAGCTCCTTGGCGTCCTCGGAACCCTTCGCGTTTTCGAGGGAGAGGCTGACGACGTTGTCGAGGTCGCCCGTTATCGTCTTGGCCAGTTCCT
>BOCB01000060.1 GCA_026002695.1 Synergistales bacterium | reverse complement strand
ACCCTATCCCCGGCCCCGGTCCGGCTCCTGATCCTTCGCGAGTCGCGTCAGTCATCGGCAATCTCGGGAGCGATCTGGGGAACGCCTTCAGCGGTTCGTTCGGTTTCAGCTTAAATCTGCTGAACGGCGACGTGACGGATGCCGCCCTTCGCGGGTCAGGCAGCGTTACACCGTTCCCGCGCGTTGGCGGGGCGGCGCTTCCGGCGGGAGCTTTTAACGTTGATTTGAATGGAGGCAGAGGCTGGTTTTCCGTCAATAATTTCTACATAAACAACTTCTCCGGGGCGGCGACGTTTAACGGAACCGCCGTAAACGGGTTCGGAAGCTCGTACATGAACGGCAGCATCGATGCCGGCGACAATGTACGCGTCGACGCGTACGGCATTATCAATCCGAATTACATCTTCGACACCGGCTCCGGTTCCGGCAGTATGACGCGATAAGGCTGGGGGGTGCTTGGGCTTTGCGTAAAAGAGCGTTTGTATTTTTGTATTTATATACATTTCTGCTTTCGGGACTCTTTGCCTGCGCCGCGCCCGCGCTTGCGGACGATTCGGCGGAGGCGTCTCTTTCGAGAGCGAATTCCCTGTTTCTGGACGGGCGCGGCGAGGAAGCGTACTACGCGTACCTCGCGATAATCAGGAAGGATTCCGCGAACAGCGCGGCTCTGTGGAGTTTCGCGCGCGCGTCAATTCGTTCCGGGCGTCCTCATCAGGCGATATGGGCGTATGACGTACTGCTGAGGAGATACCCTGAGGAGAAAGCGCTGTACAGCGAGATGGCTCAGGCTTATATCGCGATAGGGGACAGGAACACCGCCGAAGGATGGTTAAAGCGGGACGAGACGATGAGCGACGCGGAACTCACGGCGGCGCTGGACAAAATGATCGCCGACTCGGCGAGGCTGCGTATACGCAAGCAGTTCCGCGTGGGATTCCTGTACGACAGCAACGCCAATCAGGGATTAGGCGCGGACTGGTTAGCGATCGACAAGTGGATAGTTACGTCCGACACCCTCGGCGGTATTCCGACAGCCGGGCTGTACCTCGGCGGCAGCGCGAACATGTCGTATCAGATTAAAGAGGGCGAGCCGTATTATTTCGTGGGCGACGCGGCTTTCAATACGAGCTATGGTTTCAGCGAGCGGCTGAGGGAAGCGGAGCAGGAGCATTCTCAGTGGTACCGCGCCGCGATAGGGCTGCGTTGGCTCACGGCGTCCGACATGATAGATTTTCGCGTAAAGGGAGAGATTTACGACTACGATTTCTATAACACGATTTACGCATACGGCGCGGAACTCACTTTCAGCCGCAGGATTTCGCGGAGCCTCTCGCTCATGACGCGCGCGGGATTGGAGCGCCGCGAGTACGTGAGGCAGGACGAGCGCGTCGGCTCTTACGGCTATATAGGCGAGTACGGAAGATGGATGATAGGCGGCGGAGAAAACGAGCTCAACTTCGGCGTCCGGTATATCTTCGGGAACGCGGATTACGGCAACTATTCCTATAACGCGATGGAGGGTCTTCTGGGTTTCCGTTTCAAGACGAAGCGCTTTGAGCTTCTGCCGACGGTGCGTTACATACGCGAAAATTACGGCGGTCCGGCCACGGTTCTTGAGACAAAGGACAGGAGCGACAATCGCTGGATAATCGGCCTCTCGCTTGTTTATCCGATAAACGAACAACTGAACTTCGAGACATCGTACAGCTACACGGACAACGACTCGGAGTCCCCGTTTTACAAATACGACCGCCATATGATAAACTTGGGCTGGGTCTGGAATTTTTAATGGAAAGGGCGCGTTTCAATGAGCTTAAAAAAATCCGTCAGCTCCGTTTTTTCGGCCAACTGGGCGCTCATAGCCATAGCCGGGGCGGCCGCTGCGCTTATAATGCTCCTAATGTACGTCAGGGCGGCGCCTATAATCACGCGGATGGACTCGAGGATTTACGACATGATGCTGCCGCTCCGCGCGAGCAAAACCCCGTCGGGCGTTCCTCTCATAGTAGACATAGACGAAAAATCCATCGCCGAATACGGGCAGTGGCCTTGGCCGCGCTATCTCATGGCCTCGCTTGTGACGGAGCTGAACAGACACGAAGCCGCGGCCATCGGATTTGATATTATGTTCTCCGAGAGAGATAACTCGTCGCCCAAGGAGATGCGGGATTATCTGAAGCGGGACAAAAATTTCAACGTTACGTTCGGCGGTCTGCCGCGGAACTTCTACGACTTTGATAAAATTTTCGCCGAGAGCCTCAAAGAAACGCCGTCGGTTCTGGGGGTATACGCCCGGTTCGACGATGACGCCCCGGTCGAGATTCCGCGCGCGCCGATAAATATCATCGAACAGGCAGCGCCGGGAGTGTCGGCGAGCGCCGGACAGTTTAAGTTATACCATGCTCCGACGGCGATACTGCCATTGCCCGTTTTGACCGAAGTCGCGTCGCTGGGGCTGATCAACGCCTATCCTGATTACGACGGAGTGATCCGTCAGGCGCCGCTGATCATCTCCGTAGGCGGCAAAATATTCCCCTCCCTCGCGTTAAGCTCGCTGATGACCGCGCTTGGCGTGAAGAACCTCACGATAGGCTACGGCGAGGATGGCACTGAGTTTATAAGGGCGGGGGAATTCACCGTTCCCGTCAACTCGAACGGCACGATAAACGTTCCGTTTATCGGGGGGAGCGGCACGTATGATTACGTCAGCGTGTCAGATGTACTGAAGGGCGAGGTTGATCCGGACTTCCTGGCCGGGCGCGTCGTGTTCGTCGGGACTTCGGCCGCGGGGTTGCGCGATATACGAGCCACACCGTATGACGAGATATACCCGGGCGTCGAGCTCCACGCCGCCGTCGTTGACGCGATAATCACCGGCAACGCCATAACGATACCGCCGTCTACTCCCGCCATACAGGCGCTTGGCATACTGCTGGCCGGTCTTATATCGACGATCGTCTTCGGGTTCGCGCGGCCGAGGATTTACATCCCTGTCGCCGCCGCGCTCATCGCGTCGGCAATCGCGGCGTCCCGCCATTATTTCAGGGAAGGTATATACATAACGCCGCTCTATGTTGCGGTAACCGTGATAATAGTCGGCGTCGCCCTGCTCTTCCTGAGGTTCTGGCATGAGGAAAAGCAGAAGGTCATGCTGCGGAAAACTTTCTCCCGCTATATCTCTCCTGAGATAGTAAAGCGCATAATGAAGGAGCGCGGCGACCTCTTCTCCGGCGAGGAGCGAGAACTCTCGATAATATTCACCGACATCAGGGGATTCACCACGCTCTCCGAAAAACTCACGCCGCATCAAATCGTCAGCCTGCTGAATCGCTACTTCACGCCGATGACCGCGATAGTGCTCGACAGGGAGGGGACGCTTGACAAGTTCATAGGCGACGCTCTGATGGCCTTCTGGAACGCGCCGCTCGACGTGCCGGGGCACCCGGCCCTCGCCGTCGGAGCCGCCGTCGCGATGCAGGAGAGGCTGAACACGCTGAACGAGGAGCTCGAAGAGGAATACGGCCTGAGCATACGGATAGGCGCCGGTGTTCACACCGGGCTTGCTTACGTGGGCAACATGGGTTCGGCTGACAGGGTAAACTACACGCTTATAGGAGATAACGTCAACTTGGCCTCGCGCCTCGAGGGGCTCTGTCCCAAGTACGGTGTTAAAGTAGTGGTGAGCGAGGACACGATGGCCGCTTGCGGAGAGGAATTTGCGTGGCAGTTCATAGACACCATAAGCGTCAAGGGCAAGACGCAGCCGGTGAGCATTTATACTCCAATGAGCCGCTCGGACGAGTTTGAACGCGCCGACGAGCTCGCGCGATGGAAGGCGGCGTGTGAATTATACATTGCCGGTGACTTCGCGGCGAGCGAAACCGCGTTTTGTTCATTATGTTCGGATTTTCCCAACAGCAAGCTGTATGATATATACGGCGAGCGAGCGTCTCAGTTACGGGAAAACCCGCCGGAAAACTGGAACGGCGTCTGGGTGTTTACGTCAAAATAAATTTATTGTCAGGGGCCTAAAGGATAACGATAAAAAACTGTCTTGGTTTATTATGCTCGTATTTTCCCGGTAATAAGCTGTATAATATGCACAATGGACGAGCGTCTTAGTTACGTGAAAAACCCGCCGAAGTTGGAACGGGGTTTTGGCATTTACTTCGAAGTGAGCGAGGAGTGTTCATTTCGGATTTTTTGTGATCCGCCTGAAGGGTAACGATAAAAACCTTAAACCAAGCGAGGAGTGTTCATTTTTAATGCCAGATAATTTCATGAACGTGCATGAGCTTTTGTCAATCTCAACAGCAAAAAAATTCGCGTCCGGCTCAGTGCTCATCAAGGAAGACGACAAGATCGCGAAGGATATGTATATAATCCTGAAGGGTTCCGTCGGAGTCTTTAAGAATTACGGAACCAAGGAGCAGGTGCAGTTAGCCACAGTAGGAGCCGGAGATACGGTGGGGGAGATGTCCCTGTTCCTTAACGAGGGTCGGACGGCGAGCGTCATAGCGACAGAGGAAATCGTCGCGCTCCAGTTGTCCCCGGGAAATGTCTTCGAGTTCTTCAAGACGCAGCCGAAAGCCGTCTTAGGCATGTTCAAGTTAGTCTGTTCGCGTCTCCAAAAGGCGAACGCCTCTCACACGCAACCCGCCCCCGCAGCGTCTCCGATTGCCTCGGCAGCCAAGATACTTCCCGTTCAGGGCACGCCTCCCGCGGTTGCATCTCCTCCGGCCAAAGCGGCGGCTCCGTTGGTACAGGTATCCTCGCCGCTATTACCCGAGGGACACGGCGCTTACGATCTGCATTTGGAGGAGCAGGACAAATCTCTGCTCTATTTGCGCGAGATCACGTGTCCGATGTGCGAGAAGACGTTCAAGGCTCTGGCCACGCGCACCACAAAGCTTGTCAAGGAGAAGGACGACCTCGACCTGCGCTCCTATTTCAAGGGAATAGAGCCGATGTACTACAGCATTGCGGTTTGTCCGCACTGCTGGTTCAGCGCGCCGGCAGCGTTGTTCGCGAAGGGCAACGGAAATAAATACAAGGAGGTGCAGGAGCTGATGGTTCCATATAAGTCGGAGCTCCCCATGAAATTCGGCGAGGAGTTGGATTCGTTCAGCGTCTTCGCGAGCCATTACATGGGCATTGCGTGCGCGCCGATCGCGTACAGAAAAGAACACTACGGTATAGTAGCGTCCCTGTGGCTCAACTTGAGCCGCATGTACGGCGATTGCGGCGACGCAAAGATGACTGACTTCGCTTCGCAGAAAGCGCTCGAATCCTATCAGGACGTTTTCACTAAAGCGGACATCTCAGGCGACCAGGCAGGGCGCGTTTCATTCATACTCGGCGATCTCTTCGCGAAACTCGGCGACTATGCGCAATCGCGCAAATATTTCTACGACGTCAAGAGAAACCGCGACTGCGGCGGTTTGCTGCGAAACTTCGCCGACATAAGGCTCGACGACCTCAAAAAAATCGCCCCGCCCGGCGAGGGAGAGGCAGAGGCTTAAAAAGATTGAAATCGCGGGCGTGGAGTATATATCCGCGCCCGCGATGGTTTTTTCTCGGTCGGGAGCGTGCAATACACGGCATACAAGGGAAACGTCACGGAGCATCTGCTGAACTGGCGCGAGTCCTCCACTCTCGCAGACAAGCCGCATATGAGCTGCATGACGGCCTATAACGACGATCCGGGCATCAAGGACGTCACATTTGTTATGAACAGCGGCTTTTGCGGCACTGCCGGCGTATCTGCACGCACTCCGCGCGCATGCCTTATATCTTGGGCGCAGACATTCTCCTAAAGCCCAAATGGACCACCAAAAGCACCGGCCCTGTATACTTGTATAGCTCCTTTTGGAAAACCCAATAAAAAATCCGAGTGCAAGAGCGCTTCGTTCTGCCATTTCCCTACCCGCTATCATCGACAGATGGGACTTGCGGGACTCGGCGAAATTCCGTTTGGGCGATTTAATCAGCGATTACTAAAAATTCAGGCGGGGGGAATGATTGTGAAGGATGAACTGGGCAACGATATACAGAGGAGCGTCCCCTCGACGCGGATATCCCTCTCTCGCGTCGGCGTCACCGGCTTAAAGCGCATACTGAGATTGTGCGGCGACAATTCGGGGGGGGGTATGCTTTTCTTCTCGGAGCTGGAGCTGTACGCGCGCTTGGACGCGTCTCAGTCCGGCGTGCATATGTCCCGCTTTATAGAAAATATCGAGAAAGCGGCCTCGGAGATCGCGCGCCTATCCTTCCCGGATTTTGAAACGATCACGGACAGGATGGCAGTCGAAATTGCCGGGACTCAGGGCGCTTCCTGGGCGGAGGCGCGCGTGAGGGCCCAATACCCTATGAAAAAACGCACGCCGAAATCTGACATCGAGGCGGAAAACCTCTATACGTTCATAGGTCGATCCGTCAGCGACGGTGAATTGACAAGGAGGGCGGTTGGCGTTGAGGTGAACGGGTTTACGGTCTGTCCCTGCGCGAAGGAAATGGTGTCCGAGAAGGCGCGCGCCGCGCTGCTGAAAGCGGGCTACCGCGAGGATCAGGTTGACGAGATACTCTCCATCCTGCCCATGCCCTCGCACAACCAGAGAGGGCTCGGGACGCTGCTGATAGGCTCCGAGGAGCCCGTCAGAGCGGAGAAATTGGTGAGTATCGTCGAGGACTCTATGAGCGCCGGGATATTCGCTTTGCTAAAGCGCCCGGATGAGCTCAACATCGTCTGGGAGGGCCATTTGAAACCACGCTTTGCGGAGGATGTCGTGCGGGAGATGCTAAGAGGCGTGACGGAGCGCCTCGCCCACTTGGAGGACGGCGCGTTCGTCATGGCCGGGCAGGAGAATTTCGAGAGCATACACGCGCATAACGCGTACGCGGAACGCTGCTCGCTGCTTGGCGATATAAGGCGCGAACTCAGCGGCGGGGCTTGCGGCGCGATCTCTCAGGTGTCGTTGGAGACGTGGTTAGACGCCGGATTGCGCGGTTAGAAGTATGCCGGTCATCATTATACAGGCTGAATAACTCATTTTGTTCGGTGTAGTAGTCCCTGCCGTCATCCATAAGTTTTTCGGCGTATGTCGTCTTGCCGGAGCCAATCCGTCCGCAAATCATAATCACTTTTCCCATAGCGTTTTCTCGATCTACCCCCTGCACGTTCTCTCATCAAGAGCATAAATTATAGCACTTCCGCTACAAAACGCTCGTGAGAATGTGTTAGAATAAATTTAAGGGCGGTGATGACGCGTGGACAGCACGGCAAGAAAACTCGACGAGCGCTACACATACGGAGATTACCGGACATGGGACGACGGCACGAGATGGGAGCTGATCGACGGCGAGGCCTTCTGCATGAGTCCGGCGCCTCGCCCGGTGCATCAGTTGCTCCTCGCCGCACTGAGCAGAAAGTTGGGTAATCATTTCGAGGGCAAAAAGTGCAAGGTTTTTTTCGCTCCCGTTGACGTTCTGCTGTCAAGCGGCGATGAGGGTGAGGACGATATAGTCAATGTCGTTCAGCCGGATATAATGATAGTATGTGACAGATCAAAGATACGCTCCCGCAATATAATCGGCGCTCCCGACGTCATATTCGAGATACTGTCGCCGTCGACGTCGAAACGCGACATGAGCGTCAAGTTTGAACTCTACGAGCGTTCCGGCGTGCGTGAGTATTTCGTAGTCGATCCTTACAGAGAATCGGTAACGGCCTTCGGCGAAAACAACGGATCGCGCTTCTTGAAGAAAACAGTTTACAGCGCCTCGGATGTCTTGAAATTCGACACGTTCGCTGAACTCGAAATACCGCTCGCCCCGATCTTTGAAGAACTCTCCCCGTTCAGCGGGGAATAAGGGAGGCTGATTTTAATGGACAGCACGGCAAGAAAACTCGACGAGCGCTACACCTACGGAGATTACCGGACATGGGACGACGACACGAGATGGGAGCTGATCGACGGCGAGGCCTTCTGCATGAGCCCGGCTCCAAACAGCTGCCATCAATTACTCCTCATCGCGCTGGGCGGCGAGTTGCGTAATCATTTCAAGGGCAAGGCGTGCAAGGTTTTTGCCGCTCCCCTTGATGTTCTGCTGCCAAGCGGCGATGAGGGCGAGGATGATATAGTCAATGTCGTTCAGCCGGACATAATGATAGTATGCGACAGATCGAAAATACACTTTCGCGGAATAATCGGCGCTCCCGACGTCATATTCGAGATACTGTCGCCGTCGGCGTCGAAACGCGACATGAGCGTCAAATTTGAACTCTACGAGCGTTCCGGTGTGCGTGAGTATTTCTTAGCCGATCCTTACGGAGAATCGATAACTGCCTTCGGCGAAAGCAGCGGCGGGCACTTCTCGAAGAAAACAGTTTACAGAGCCTCGGATGTCTTGAAATTCGACACGTTCGCGGAACTCGAAATACCGCTTGCCCCGATCTTTGAAGAACTCTCCCCGTTCAGCGGGGAATAAAGAAGGCTGTCCGCCGTAAACGGCCGGCCTGATTCCGGCTGTGCGAGACGGCAAAATAATTGAGCGCGCCACACGCGCGGAGCTGATAAAGCAAAAGGGATACTACGCCAAACTTTACCATACGCAGTTTGAGGACGGAGAGGGGATGCAATCAATAATTATGATCAGACCGGATTTGGAAGAAGCGAGAAATCTCGCAAAAAAGGGCGGCGCGCTCATCCCGCTCGCGATGGAATGTCTTGCCGACCTTAAAACGCCGGTCGGCGTGCTGCGGACTTTGGCGGCGGGAGGGCGGGAGGTCTATCTGCTCGAAAGCGCGCCGGGCGGGGATAATTGGGGGCGTTATACCTTCATCGGCTACGAGCCGGTCATGCAGGTGTCGGGTACCGGAAACAGCGTAACGATCAGGGACGCGGGCGGCATCCGAACGCGCGAAGGCGAGCCGCACAAAATACTCAAAGAGATCGCCGGCGCTTACAAAAGTCCGCGAATCCACGATATGCCGCCTTTCACGGGCGGGTTCGTCGGATACTTCGCCTACGAGTACATTCGGCACACCGAGCCGACGATCAGACTCACGGAGCTGGACAAGGTCGGGTTCCACGACTTTCGGCTGATGCTCTTTGACAGGGTGATCGCCTTTGACAATCTGC
>BOCB01000059.1 GCA_026002695.1 Synergistales bacterium | reverse complement strand
GTTGGTCTTGGTCAGCGCCGCAAGACGTGACGAGATTTTTCTTTTAATTCTGTCCGCGTGTCTATCCATTACGGGGATAATCGCGCAATGCCTCGCCGCTTCGAGCGGCGAAGCGGTATCAATACGCGCGGCCTCACTCAGCAGCTCAGGAAATATGGTTACATACGAACCAATCCGCTGGCAGACACTCTCGCCCGCCGCGCCGCCATAATTGATAAGCGGCGCAATGGCGCTGCTTATGCTTTGTTTATTTTGAGCGCAAGTTTTTTTGATGGCGGCTATCAGGGGTTTGCCGAGGCCGACAATTTTGTCGAGCGAATTGTTGAGAGAATCAGTATTCCCGCCCTCTCCGCCGATCCGGAAATTTTCAAGGAGCACACCGTCTATCGGCGGCGGCGGCGCGTAGGGACGCCCGGGTATTATCGTGCGGTATCTGTTGACGTCGGGATATATGTGAGACGCGGCCTCTATTATTGTTTTCCTGTCGTCGCTGTCGAGAAGGATAAGGTTGCTGTACCTGCCGGACGCTTCGAGTATCAGGCTCTTTGAGTGAAACGCCCCTCCCCCGACGGCGCGGCGGAAGGTTATTTCCAATACTCTGTCGCGGCCAACGGCTCGCGCGCCAAGAAGCTCCGCGCCCGAGAGATGGGATTTGATGGCGTTTTGAATAGGCGGGCGCGAAGACGCCATATCGCGCAGAACTCGTATCTCGCCGGCATTGGCCAAACAGCAGCCGTAAAACTCCGCGTCCCACGAAAAGAAGAACGCTTCATCGTGCCCAATAAAGAGGGTGAGCCACTTGTCGCCGGACTCAATGGAGCGAACGCGCCGATGCAACCGGCGCAGGTTTATCTCGTCGGCCTGCGCGCTTATCAGTTCAGGTCCTAACGACAATACGAGCTCTCCGGCATACGCGTATTACAGAGTATAACAACCCTACCCCGCTGTTATTGATACTACCTCGAAGTCCTCTTCCTCAATCGCTTTTTTCAAAGCCTCGTCGGACACTGACCCGCTGATGGAGACAACCGCGCTTTCCGACGCGAGATCAGCTTTCGCGCTCTCCACGCCGCTGATGCCTTTAAGCGCTCCCTCTACCGCCGCGACGCAGTGCGAGCATGACATACCTGATATTTTTATCGTCTTGTTCATAATTGAAACACACCTCCGAATTTGCAGACTGTCGTAATTATACAGCAATATATTCTGTTCGGCTGTTCGGTCCGTTATTTTTTATCCTTGGCGGCGAGGATTCTCATCGCCTCGCAAGCGGCAAGGCAGGCCTTTTCCTCGCCCCCGTTGTCTCCCCATTTGTCAAGCACGCGATTGGCTATCACCGACAGGACAGCGCCCATGCGCATACCGTGCAGATATCCTATGACATATTGAGCGGCTGTCTCCATCTCTATATTGGTGACGCGCGCCTGCCGGAGGTCGGGGATTATCTTGTCGGCGAAGCTGGGCCAATAGCCGCCCTCAGAAAGAGGGCGCCCCTGTCCGATGTAGAACGAGCCGACTGTACAGGCGAGGCCGAGCCCGTAACGGAAGCCCAAATTTTCGCAGGCTTCCGTCAGCGCCATGACGACGCGCGTATCGGCGAAGGAGGGAAACTCAGGCTCCACATATAACGCCGACGAACCATCCCTGCGGACGCAGGCTACGGGGATTATAAGATCGCCGAGGTCGAAGTCGGGCGTTATGCTGCCCGTGCTGCCGACTCTTATGCAGGTGTGTACGCCGAGCACGGAGAGTTCGTGTATACATATCTCTGAGCTCGGCGCGCCTATGCCTGTTGACGTGGCAGATATGCGCATACCGGCGTACTCTCCGGTGAACGTCCTGAATTCGCGGTATGAAGCCATCTCGCGCGCGTTATCCCAATTTTGCGCGATTATCGGCACACGCTCGGGCGCGCCGGGAAGGAGTACGTACTCCGCGACATCGCCGACCTTGAGCTGAAGATGATACACGCCGTCGTTGCTCGCATGGGGCGCGTGCGCGCGGTTTATTATCTCAGGCATTGGACACTCTCCTTAATGCTAATTTATTGAACGGGCGGCTGAGGCGGCCGCCCCTACTAAATTAATTATAGCGTTTTACGCGCACCAAACAACCCAAATCACGCTATTGGTGTTATCATAAACCTTAATGGATTTTGGGGCGTTTTTCAGTTACACTTATAAGGGTTTTAACAAATAAATCAGTTTTTCTCAGGGAGGCTGCCGTCAATCAAATACCTTCTATTATGTAGGCGATCAATACTATCGGCACGTTCTTTTTGTTTCGCGCTGCTCATTGCGGTTCTCACGGTTATTTGCGCAGCTCCGCTTTTCGCCGGACAGTCCGCTGACGCTAAGAAGCCGCTTCTTGGCGTGAGGGAAGGATGGGCGTGGCCTGTCGTTGTCATACCGCCTCAAGGCGGATGGGACACCGACGCCGGCGAGTCCGTAAAATACGCCATGAGACTTGCCGAAAAGGCGCTGTCCACTCGGAGGGACGCCGTAAGAGGATTCGAGGTTACTTTTATGTTCGCGAACATCAGGGGCGCGAAAGATCTGCCCGCGAAGGTGAAGGAGTGGCGCGGCATGAAGTGCGGCGCTATAGTCAGCTTCGGGGACGGTGCGGTGAACGCCGAACTCGCGCGTCTGTGCGCGGTATCCGGTCCCTCGGTGATATACGCTTACGGTGAGGACTTAGCCATAAAGGACGCGAGCGGTTCCCCTTATCCTTATCTGTTCGCTTTAGACTTTACGTACTTCGCGCGGGCAAACGCGCTTGCCGCGCTGGCGACAAACGAGAACCAACTGAGATCGATAGCTGTCATAACGGACAGGACGTCTGACAAACTCGCGAAAGGCGCGGCCAAGAACGTAGCGATGCTCCGCAAACACGGGCTTGAGGTGCTTCCGATGTACGTGTCGGCGATGAGGACGCTGCCGCTCGACATACAGGTGCAAACCGCGGCGGGCAGTGACGCCGGCGTTCTGACCTGCTGGCTCGACGGCATGAGCGCTGTGTCCGTCTGGCGCGCGGCTGAGAACATGCCGAACAGGGGAATGAAAGTATACTACTCCGGCGGCAAGAACAATTTCCTGCTGGACGCCGAGGGGCTTATGCTCGTGGATAAGGACGACGTCCTTAATTTAGACGAGGCGGGACATAAACTCTTGAAACTCAGCATCAGCGACGCGCTCAATAAAAACGTCAAGGACAACGTGATGGCGGCAAGAGCTTACGCCCTTGCCAAGTGGGTCGTCTTCGCCTACGAAAACTCTCAGTCAGCGGACGCGCTGTCGATATCGCGCGCGCTGTCAGTCGCAAAGGAGATACCCTTATCGAGTGAAATACTCTCGATAAACCCAAAGACGCACAGGCCGGAGGCTCGCAAGTACGCCGTCCTGAAAGTGCAGGGCAGAAAATACGTGATGGTGGGAACCGTCAACGTCTATTCCGAGGAGATAATCGAATGAACGCATTATATTTTGGACATTCCGGAAGGTGAATTGATTGACCCTTGATGATATAGCAAAATCTTTGAACGGGAAAATTCTCTGCTGTGAGGAAAAACTGTCGTCCATCACGGTAGAGAAGGCGTTCGCGAGCGATCTTATGAGCGACGTCCTCGCCTTCTGCAAGCCCGGCGCTCTTCTCATAACCGGCCTCACCAACGTGCAAATTGTGCGGACGGTTCAGATGCTGGATATCCCGGCAGTTTTATTCGTGCGCGGCAAAGTTCCCCTCGACGAGACCGTGAACCTCGCGCGCGACTCCGGCATCCCGCTCGTGCTTTTGGGCACGGCAATGTTCGGGACGTGCGGTGAGCTTTACGCCAAGGGCGTGCTATCCTCCTTCGACGGCGGCAATCCAAATGAGTGACGGCGAGGAAAAGAACAAAATCCGCATCGAGCACAGCATTGCGGCGGGTGACTACCTCAAGGCGGGTGGAGCGTCCAACGACATAAAGGAGACGCTCAAGATGATCGGCATACCGCCCAACATAACGAGACGCGCCGCGATAATAGCCTACGAGGCCGAGATGAACCTCGTCATACACGGAGGCGGCGGGAATATAGCCGCAAACATCGATGACAAGCAAATAGAGATAGTCACCACAGACCACGGCCCCGGCATACCGGACGTAGCTCTCGCGCTTCAGGAGGGCTATACGACGGCAAATGACAACGCGCGCTCAATGGGCTTCGGCGCCGGGATGGGGCTGCCGAACATAAAGCGCAACTCCGATGTGTTCAATATAGACTCTGAGGTCGGTAAAGGCACGACTTTGAAGGCGGCAATCGACATAACGAAATGATTAGGCTCCCGAGTAAGCGCTGATTAAATCGCCAAAACGAAATTTCGCCGTTTTGAGACGCAGAGCCGGTCAGGTTTTTTATCGTTACCCTTTAGGCTTCTAACAATAAATCAGCTAAGGAGTTGAACAAATGCCTCACAGCATAGTGATTTCCCATACAGCCTGCCGAGGCTGTACAAACTGCCTCAAGTCATGCCCGACTGAGGCCATAAGGGTCATAAACGGTTCGATAACCATACTGAACGAGCTCTGCATCGACTGCGGGGAGTGTTTGAGGGTCTGCGGGCGCAGCGCCCTCTGCCTGGACGACGACGATTGGGAGACAATACACGTTCATGGCTCGGTGAACGCGTTGCCGGATCCGACGTTTTTCGCTCAGTTCGGATCTTTTTTTTACCCCGATAACGCGCGCGAGCTGCTTGTCCATCACGGCATAAACATCATCATCGATGATATGGAGAACGCCTTCGACTTGAGCGCGTATGCCACGGCCCGTGTCATAGAAGACACGCCCCGGGAACATCTTCCGCTCATATCGGTGTACTGCCCGTCCGTCGTGAGCCTCATACAGCTCGAATACCCGGAGCTGATCAGCCGCCTTCTGCCGACGGAGAACCCCATTGACATATGCGCGGACATGTGGCGCAAGAAGACGCAGTCATACGCGCCGCTGACGCTGTTCACACCATGCCCGTCGAAGGTAACCTTGGTACGCGACCCGACAGAGAAGAGGCCGTCCACCATCCAGCATATCGTATCTATACAGAAAGTAGTTCACGCGCTGAGAGCCGCCGGAATAAAAGCGCCAACGGACGACAGCGCGGACGAGGCAATAAAGCGGCGTTTCGCCGGGTGGGCGATGATAGGCGGGGAATCGAGGCATATATCGCGCTTCGGGCGAAGGCACTTTACGACGCTGTCGGTGTCGGGTCTGCGCAACACTATGGATCTGCTGCGGCAGATAGAGCTGGGCTTGCTACAGGGAGTTGACTTCGTAGAATGCAGAACGTGCGATTTCGGATGCTTCGGCGGGGTTGCCGTGTTGGAGTCGCGCTTCCTGTCGCACGTGAAGAACAGGAATATAGTATCCGGCTGGAAGCTGCCGGAGGGTATCGAGGAGCGCCTTGAGCCGATATACAATGACACGAAGATATGGAAGAGGAGTTCGCCGATACCGGCGAAGCAGAGGCTGCCGCTTTCGGACGATCTGTCAATCGCGGTGGCGAAGATGAAGCGCATGGAGGCCATATACGGAGATATGCCGCACATAGACTGCGGCGCGTGCGGGCGTCCGTCGTGCAGAGCTCTCGCGGAGGATGTAGTGAGGGAGCAGGGGGATATGTCGGACTGCATATTCAAGCTGAGGGAAGGTATAGCGTCGCTGGCCGGGCAGATAGTCCGGTTAGCTGAACATCAGCCTAAACCGACGCAAAAGAATATTTAATATCAGAAGCCTAAAGGGTAAAGATAAAAACTGAGCGCTGTTTAATGATAAAATATATATCAGGGCGGGTGATAACTGATGGACAGCGCGGCAAGAAAACTCGACGAGCGTTACACATACGGGGACTACAAAACATGGGACGACGACACGAGATGGGAGCTGATCGACGGCGAGGCCTTTTGCATGAGTCCGGGGGCGAGCAACTACCATCAATTACTCCTCGGCGCATTGTACAAGAAGTTGGCTAATCACTTCGACGGTAAGAAGTGCAAAGTTTACGTCGCTCCCTTTGACGTTCTGCTGCCGAACGGCGATGAAGACGATGACGATATAGTCAATGTCGTTCAGCCGGACATAATGATAGTATGTGACAGATCAAAAATACACTTTCGCGGAATAATCGGCGCTCCCGACGTCATATTTGAGATATTGTCGCCGTCGACATCAAAGCGCGACATGAGCGTCAAGCTCAAGCTCTACGAGCGTTCCGGTGTGCGTGAGTATTTCGTCGTCGACCCTTACGGGGAATCGGTAACGGCCTTCGGCGAAAACAACGGCGGGCGCTTCTCGAAGGAAACAGTTTACAGCGCCTCGGACGTTCTTAAATTCGGCACATTCGCGGAACTCGAAATACCCCTCGCTCCAATCTTTGAGGAACTCTCGCCGTTCGGCGGGGAATAGGGGGGATTTACGGACAGATAACGGCGAGTCATACATACAAACCACGCTGCTCGGCAAAACTTCTATTAAGGGGGCTCATGATGGGAGTGCTGATTGTGAAAAATAAGGCAATGAAAAAAGAATTCGCTGTTCAGCTAAATGACTTTGCGAAATCCTTGGGGTCGCACATTTCTCAAAATGACGAATGGACCATCAAAGGATTTATAGATGTTTTCAGAAACATTTATATAATTTCTGCTGACACTAAGGTAGTCTCTAAAATACTTGAGTTGCATTTGTTTCCGCAATTTTTAGGGTTCGCTGAGAAAATAGGGTACAGGATAGAGTTGGCTACGTATCAAAACTGGTATCCCGATCTTACTTTTGTTAAAAAAGATGATGAGGCGGTGAAGTTTGCCGTTGATTTGAAAACAACATATCTCCTTGATGACCGTCCCGGGTTTTGCAATGGATTTACACTTGGTTCTCACGGAGAGTATTTCATAAACCGCGATAGTCATAAGAACATACAGTACCCATATAATCAATATAGCGGCCATTTCTGCTTGGGTATAATTTACTCGCGGACAAAGTTATCAGAGAATAGTGAAACTCGCGCGTACTCTATAGATGAGCTTGATGAAATACCTTCCGTCATCAAACACTTCACGTTCTTTGCTGTTGAAAAATGGCGAATCGCAAGCGACAAAGGGGGAAGCGGAAATACGGCGAATATTGGCAGCATCCGGTTTATTGATGACATTCTTTCCGGGAATGGTGTATTTGCAAAAGCCGGAGAGGGAATCTTTGATGACTATTGGGCTAACTTCGGCAAAATGCAAGTAGAATCAAAAGACGGAAAACGGAAGGGGCTTTCGTCCTTTGAAGAGTATGTAACATATCGCGGTTTGTCCAAAGACATAATGAATCCTCGCGCATCATGGAGAAAGGTGAGATAACGTGAGCGGCCTTAAGATTTATGTCCCGCCATTTAAGACGCAAGGTATAAAAACAAAATTAGTTCCTCTGATAAAAGAACATGTCTACATTGATGACTCAACAGTATGGATAGAGCCATTTATGGGTTCTGCTGTGGTTGGATTGAATGTTGCGCCTAAGAGGGCAATCTTTGCCGACTTAAACCCGCACATTATCAATTTTTACAATATGCTGAAAAGCAAAGAGCTGAATTCTTTCATTGTGGCTGAATATCTTAGGGAACAAGGCGCATTGTTGGCCGAAAAAGATGATGAACATTACTACTATATTCGTGAGCGGTTTAATCAAAATCATGATCCGCTGGACTTTCTTTT
The DNA here is from genome assembly GCA_026002695.1 of Synergistales bacterium. Lineage (GTDB taxonomy): Bacteria > Synergistota > Synergistia > Synergistales > Synergistaceae > BOCB01. The sequence goes on along the minus strand of BOCB01000059.1, from coordinate 1,644 downwards.
CCTGAATCGCTCATGTTTTAATGGCATGATTCGTTTTAACAAGAGCAATGATTTTAATGTACCCTATGGACATAAGCCGCGACGTTTTGCTCAAGCATATATCACAAAGATTGTAAATCAGGTTCGTCATTTCGAGGATGTGCTTAGAGGAAATGATTGGACATTTATTTGTCAGTCTTTTGAAGATACAATAGAATTGGCTGACGGAAACTCATTTGTATATTGTGATCCTCCTTATATCGGCAGACACGTCGACTACTTTGACAGCTGGGATGAAGTACAGGAGGCCAGGCTGTATAGATGCCTGTATAAAGTAAAAACGAGATTCATGCTTTCAACATGGGATCATAATCAATACAGAGGGAATCAGTACATCAGTCTCATTTGGAATTCCTGCCACAAAATTACCAAAGAGCATTTTTATTTTGTGGGAGCAAAAGAAGAAAACAGAAATGCGATGATGGAGGCTCTTTTGACAAACTACACAACAACAGGGAATACTAACAAGACATCTCCAAGACACACAGCCTGCGAGCAACGCGCATTGGCGCTTTGAAGGCATCAAATCACTCACGCCGAGCTGATAAAGCAAAAGGGTTGCTACGCCAACTGTACCATACGCAGTTCGAGGACGGGGAGGAAGTGTTAAAATAAAATTAAGGGCGGGTGATAACTGATGGACAGCGCGGCAAAGAAACTCGACGAGCGTTACACTTACGGAGATTACAAAACATGGGACGACGATACGAGATGGGAACTGATCGACGGCGAGGCGTTTTGTATGAGTCCGGGGGCGAGCAACTATCATCAGTTGTTGTTTGGCGCTCTGCATATGGAATTGGCTCTTCGTTTCAAGGGCAAGAAATGCAAAGTTTACGCCGCTCCCTTTGACGTCCTGCTGCCGAACGGCGATGAGGACGAGGACGATATAGTCAATGTTGTTCAGCCGGACATAATGATAGTATGTGACAGATCAAAAATACACTTTCGCGGAATAATCGGCGCTCCCGACGTCGTATTCGAGATATTGTCGCCGTCGACATCAAAGCGCGACCTGAGCGTCAAGCTCGGACTCTACGAGCGCGCCGGCGTGCGTGAGTATTTCGTCGTCAACCCTTACGATGAATCTGTAACAGCCTTCGGTGAAAACAGCGGATCGCGCTTCTCAAAAAAAACAGTTTACAGCGCCTCGGACGTTCTGAAATTCGATACATTTGCGGAACTCGAAATACCGCTCACCCAAATCTTTGAGGAACTCTCGCCGTTCGGCGGGGAATAAAGTAACATGGCTTCGCGGATTGCCTTGGAAAATTTGCGGCGCGCGGCGACCGGAGAAGCCGAAGTGGCAAAGCAAAGGTTCGTGTAATTTTTTGATTATATTTACAAGGAGGCGCGATAAATGCCCACAGTGAAGGAAATCTGCGAAGCTCTGAGTGCCGAGGTTCACGTAGAGGGAAATTCCTCCCGTGCCGTTGAAAACGCGACGGCGGGAGATCTCCTGAGTTTTGTCATGGGTAGCGACGCCGACGGCGCGGCGTGGGTTACGATACAGACGCATGTAAACGTGGCGGCCGTCGCCGTTCTGAAGGACACTCCGATAATCATAATAGCGGATCGGCGAGCGCCGATGGCCGATCTGACCGA
>BOCB01000058.1 GCA_026002695.1 Synergistales bacterium | reverse complement strand
TCTCGAACAGGTCGAGCTTCCCCAGAGAGGGGAACTCGTCCAGTAACAGAAGCAGCCTGTGTTTGTACCCCTCGACACTTCTTCCGCCCGCGAACTCCATATGACCGGCGAGCGTAAAGATAATCTGCGTTATGACGAGCCTTGTCAGAGGCGTTAGTCTGAGTTGGTCTGCGGGGCTGACTACAAGGTACAAATCGACCGGGTCGATGTTGTGCATCAGGTCGCGTATTTTGAAACTGCTTCTGCTCGTGTTATGAGCGACAATAGGGTCGCGGAATAGCGCAAGGTTCGAGACGACGGTAGATAAGACGCTTCCTGCCTCCTTTTCGGGTTTATTCAGAATCGTCTGCGCCTCTTCGAGCACGACCGGATGAGTTACGGATACCATGACTGCCGCTCCGTCCACCAATTCCTCGCGCACTCCGAGGTGAGGGTAATTCTGCCAGTTTTGAACGACCTCCTGCCACTTCTGCCCCGGAGTGGACAGCTCCGACAGTACATCCGCTATGCCCGGACAGCCCCTGCCCCCCATCCTGCACTTGTACAACAGATGAGTTACAGCGCCCAAGAGCAAAGCGGAGGCCGTTTTAGCCCAATGGTCTTCCAAACCCCTGCCCTGCGGATCTATGATTATCGCCACAATCTGCTGTATGCTTGAGGTCTCGTTATAAGTCCCTGAGCGCACCATCTCGAAGGGTATCTTTTCGAGGTGGTTAATGTCCGGCATAAAGCCTTTCGGAAAATCATAGTCGAGCGGCACTTCCTCCAAGGGGTTGAACGTAGCTGATGTGCCTTTCGCAGAAGCGGTCGGGTCTGTGAAGTCCAGCTTCAGGATTTTATGACCGAGCGCCTTCTTGCGATAACCGGCGCTCAAAGCAAAGTTCTCGCCCTTTATGTCGAAGACAAACGCGCTCTGTTTCCATCCGTCGAGCAGTGTGGGAAGAACCAACGACACACCCTTGCCGCTTCGTGTCGGCGCGTAGCAGAGGACGTGCTCCTTCCCGTTGTGCCTCATCATTTTGACATAACCCTTTTTGCTTGTACGTATCCCTCCGACTACTACGCCTTCGGGGAACGAGTTACCGTATGAGTCAAGCAAACCGGCTTGTTTAATTTCGTTGATTGTCGCCCAATGTGCCGAGCCGTGTAAGGATTCAACGGCTTTCGCCCGTGATTTGAACAGGACAACACGGGTTATAAAGGCCGACGTCAGCAAACCGGAGGCGAACACGAACGCGCTCATCGCGGCGACGTTCGAGCGTGTCTTCTCGTACACCCTCATAAGCTCGAAGAGCCAGTACACAGCCCTGTAGAACGGGTATATCTGAAAGCCGTATATATCAACTCGCCACCCAAGCGCCGCGTTGTTCCCGTACTGATACGCTATGAACTGCGCCGTTATCTGCAACGTAACTATGATACATAGGCAGAACACGGCAAATGCCTTCGTCCTGTAGTTGTTGCCGTCGTTCATGCCCTGAAAGGAATAGTCGCCCGTCCTGACCTCGCTTCTCGCCATTATAATTCACGCTCCTCGGTGTTTTTCAATAGCTGACAGCTTCCCGCTCCTGCCCGCTTTCCTTCTGGGCAACGCTGCATTTGCCGATGTTGTCGTAGGTAACGCAAAGATTGTCCTTACCATGCGCTCGTATCATCGCCAACAGCTCAGGGTTGTTATTCAGGTTGTGGATAATGCCCTGACTGTGGGATATTTTCTGCACGGCGTATTTTTCGCCGATTTCAAGAACATCGCCGCTGTAAACCCTGCACTTCTGCGCGTCCATGACAAAGGAGTTTCCTCCGAGTTTCCTCTTGGCACTGTCGATCAGGTAATTCCTCTCGTCAGGCACGCTCTTGGCAGCCACGGCCTCCGGCTGCTCTTCGCTCCTGATTTTCCCGTCCATATTCAGTGAAATATCGAGTTCTTGCAGGCGGGAGAGCTTAATATTCAGCTCGTCCTCCTTCTGAAATGGCCTAACTATCTCCTCCTGCGCGTCCTTCACCTGTTTGCGCAGTGATTCGATTCGCTCCTGTTGTGTTGCGATACGCTCAGGTATCTTGTCAAGCGCGTTGTTGAGGCGGGTTATGTTGCCGGAGGGGCTGTCGCCTAAACTTACCGAGTGGCTGAAGGTTCCTTTCAACGTTACCTCCGGCATCTTGTATATATCCGAGAGCCTGACGCTCATATCAAAGCCTCTGTATTCGCCGAGGTCAGTCGGAATGAACGAGGCAATACCCTTGCACAGCTTATGCAGCGCTTCGGCGGCTGTATCTCGCTTTGAGTAGCGTTTGCCCATTATCTCCATGCCCGGAAACTCTTCCCCTTTGGTCTTTGCGGCGAGCGTTTCGTCCTGTTGTAATCTCTCAATAGAGCTTTCGACGAGCTTTATTGAAGTCGGATAGTGCTTGTTCAGCTTGTCCTGCAAGGTGTAGATGTTATTCTGGTGGCTCGATTTAGCCATTTTAAGCTTTGCAACCTCCACATCAAGCGTCATCTTCTCCCGTATCTCAGGATTACCCGCCGCGAGCGCCTTTACTTCTGCATAGGAGAGGACGGACTCGTCGATGTCCTCACAGCTCCGCATTGGGCTTTTCGAGGTCATTATCTGGGATATGAATTTCTGTTTGTTCTCCAATGTCTGGTAGAGATACGAATCGAAAGTACCCTCCGTGACGTAACGGTAAACGTGAACCAGTTTGTTCTCGTTGCCCTGCCGGATGATTCTTCCCGCCCGTTGCTCCAAATCGCTCGGTCTCCACGGGCAATCCAGGTCGTGGAGCGCTATGAGCTTATCCTGCACGTTCGTCCCCGAGCCCATTTTCTGCGTTGAGCCCATGAGGATACGAACTGACCCTTTTCGTACTTTGGCGAACAGTTCCTTTTTCTTCTGCTCGTTGTCGGCGTCGTGAATGTAGGCGATTTCGCCCTCCGGTATGCCCTTTTGAAGCAGCTTATGGCGTATGTCGTCGTAGACGTTGAACTTGTCCTTGCCCGGCGTGGAAAAATCACAGAACACGAGCTGCGCACTCCTTTCGCCCCGCGTTTCCTCCCATATCCTGTGGATGTTCTCCATACATGCGTTGACCTTGCTCTGCGGTTCGTCGGGATATGACGAATTCATAAGCCTCTGGTCGAGCCCTATCTTCCTGCCATCGGTGGTAATTAAAAGCATGTTGTCCACGTTCGGCTCGACCGCTTTGGCGCTGACAGCCGCCGCCCTGTCGGATAACTCCTTGACAAGAGCCTGCTGTACCTCGGTGGGCTTTACGGAGATATTGTGGAACTCCGCTTCGGGGCGCGGGAGGTGCAAAGTGTCGGCTGTCTTTATGTCGGCAACGTCTTTGAAAACGTTCATTAGTTCCGGCAGATTGTAGAATTTCGAGAAGCGGGTGCGAGCTCTGTACCCACTTCCTTCGGGCGCGAGCTCAATACTGGTCGAAGTCTCCCCAAACGTGCTTGCCCAAGCATCGAAGTGCTGTAACGACATATCCGTGAGCCTGTCGTACTGGAGATACCGCATTATCGTATATAACTCCGTCATGGAGTTGGATATTGGCGTTCCCGTTGCGAATATGACGCCCTTACCTCCGGTCAGCTTGTCCATGTAGCGGCACTTCATGAACATATCTGAGGATTTCTGCGAGTCCGTTTGCGGTATTCCCGCTATATTACGCATCTTTGTGTACAGGAAGAGGTTCTTGAAGTTTTGGCTTTCGTCCACGAAAAGCCTGTCAACTCCCAATTCCTCGAAGGTTACAACGTCGTCCTTTCGCTCCTGAGAGGTTAATTTTTCGAGCTTCGCCTCAAGGCTTTTTTTTGTCTTTTCCATCTGCTTGGTGGTAAATCGCGAGCCTCCCTGCGCCTCAAAGTCCTCTATTGCATCCGCGATGTCCCATATCTGCTTTTGTATGAACTCCTCCTGCCGTTTGGCCGATACGGGTATCCTCTCGAACTGCGAATGCCCTATGATAACGGCGTCATAGTCTCCCGTTGCCACGCGCGCGCAGAACTTCTTCCGATTCGCCGTCTCGAAGTCCTTTTTAGTGGCGACGAGAATATTAGCGGCAGGATATAGCCTCAGAAACTCAGACGCCATCTGTTCAGTAAGGTGATTTGGTACTACGAAAAGGCTTTTATTACAAAGCCCCAATCTCTTACTCTCCATAGCGGCAGCGACCATTTCGTAGGTCTTTCCGGCCCCAACTTCATGCGCGAGTAAGGTATTACCCCCATATAAGATATGGGCGATGGCGTTGCTCTGATGTTCCCGAAGCTCTATCTCAGGGCTCATGCCGGGGAAGGAGATATGGCTTCCGTCATATTCCCTTGGGCGTGTCGAGTTGAACAGCAGATTGTACTTGCTGACAAGAGTTTCACGTCTTTCGGGGTCACGGAAGATCCAATCCTTGAACGCCTCTTTTACCGTCTCCTGCTTCAGCTGCGCCATAGCAGTCTCCCTGCGGTTAAGGACAGAGCGCTCGCTCCCGTTCTCATCGGTTACAGTGTCGTATACACGCACGTCCTTGAGATTCAGCGTGTTCTCGATGATTTTATAGGCGCTCATGCGGTTAGTGCCGTAGGTAGAATTGGCTCTGACGTTCTGCCAGTCATACGTCTTGTTCGTGATGTTCCAGTCCGAGGTGAACGACGAATACTCCACTGTTATCTGATTCCTATTGCCTCGCGGCGTTTCAAGGAGGTCGTACATAAAATCCTGCACATATCCCTTGTCAATCCACGTAGAGCCGAGCCGCACGTCAATCTCTCCCGCTTCGAGATATATGGGCTGCGATTTTTCGAGAGCCGTTACGTTCTCGGAGAATGTTTTTGGTTCACGCTCCGCGAAAATCCTCGCAATCTCCAACTTCTCACGCACAGCGCCGGAAAGATACTCGTCGGCAGTCTCGTAAACATAGTCCTCCCCGTCCTTCTTTTGCGGGTTCGGAAATATGATACCGCGTAAATTTTCGATTACCTTTTCTCTCTCCATGCCTGTGAGAGCTGAAATATACGGAATATCCACGCGCGCTTTTTCGGCGAGAGATATTGTGAGCGCCTCGGAGGGAGTGTCAACGCTATCCGGCACCGTATGTCTGCGGATGGTTCGCTTGTCGAAAATATCGGCCTTGCGCTCGAACTTGCCGTTTTCGTCCAATATCTCCAGAGAGCAGAGCAAATAATACGCGTTGTCCTTATTGAACGCCTTCGCGTTGGCTCGTTCGTTGATGAGACCATACTTCTCGGTGAAGCTGTCGTAGAGTCCGTGCAGATTGCTTTGTTCTTTCCTTATGCTCTCGTCGTCGTAGTCGTACTGCTGAAAGGTTATGAGCCTCTTCACGCAGTCTTCGAGGTCGAGAATGGCGTGCAGCCGTCTTTCCTCCTGCGCCGAGAGATTTTCGGGATACATGCGATATTCTTGCCGGTAGTAGATTTTGCCTTCTACTCGCGTATAGCTCCAATTCCTTACGTCGGGGTCTGCCGGAAGCCAGTCCGGTTCTTCCTCTGCCTCAATGTCCCGCTTCGTGATTTGCCCCTGTATCCGCCCTATGGCTCGCTCTAAAAGCTCGGATAAATCTCTGTCCTCGAACGGCGTACAGGCCGTCTCGTTGTCATTGCCGTACATTGACCTGTCGTAGCTCATGGTACCGAGCAGCATATCGGGGTGGTCGGCGAAGTATTGGTTTACCGGTACGCCGTCCGTCGTCTTGTTTAAGTGAACCCACTCCGGCTCGTCCTCCGGCGAAAGCTCTATCGGCCTGCCGCGCTTTTGCAGGAAAACGATGTCCGTTGTAACCTCTGTCCCGGCGTTATCCTTGAACGCGTTGTTCGGCAAGCGAACCGCGCCGAGAAGTTCAGCCCTCTGCGAGAGGTATTTGCGTACCGCAGGGTTTTCCTTGTCCAGAGTGCCTTTGCTCGTGACAAACGCAACTATTCCGCCGGGCCGCACGAGGTCTAAGGACTTTGCGAAGAAATAGTCATGTATGAGAAAATTCCTGCTGTCGTATCTTGGGTCTGCGAGCTTATAGCTGCCGAACGGAACATTGCCTATAGCCACGTCGTAGGAGTTGTCCGGCAGATACACTTTCTCGAAACCGGAAACTTGTATCTGCGCCGTCTGATACAGCTGCTGCGCTATGCGTCCTGTGATGGGGTCGAGCTCTATTCCGTGGAGTGTTAAACTCATATCTTCCGGTATGCGTCCGAAGAAATTACCGACGCCGACCGCCGGTTCGAGTACCTTGCCGCCCTTCAACCCCATATTTCCAAGAGCTTTGTACATGGCGTCGATGACAATCGGGCTTGTATAGTGCGCGTTCAATGTTGACGCCATAGCCGACCGGTACTCCTCGTCCGTGAGCAAATTCTGTAGCGCTGCGTACTCGTTCGTCCATTTGTCGTTGTTCCTGTCGAACGCCTGCGGCAGAGCGCCCCATCCGATGTACAGAGAGAGGGTTTGCTGTTCCTCGGCTGTCGCCGCGCGCTCCTCGGCCTCTATTGCTTTCAGTGTCTTTATTGCCTCTACGTTGTTTCTGTATCTTGTTTTCGAGCCGCCGTAATCCCTTGGCTCGTCCGGTATGCGGTAGTCGAGTTTGGGAATTTCGACAACAGGTTCCGTTAGCTCGATTTCAACGCTCACCGATTCGGGAGCGTCGCCAGCTTCTTCATGCCTCGGAGTTGTCGGCGTTACCGGCGATTCGTTTATCTTTGGCTTAACGATGCCCGGCATTTCGGAGAGCGTTGTCTCTATAACAGGTTGAACTATGCCGGGAGATGGCGTAAAAATACTCGGCGGCATAAACTCCGCGCCATATTCGCCCGATAACACGAGGTTGGTTATTCTGTTGGCAGCTTGTACCCACGACAGGGAGACAAATTCATTCTCTCCCTTTGACAGAGTGAGCTTTTTCCAGTCGTAATTGAGCCACCCCTTCACGCCGTCCGGGTATATGAGCGACCTGCCGCCGATTCCGTATTCCTGTTTAAGCGCATCGGCAATATCCTTGGTTTTCGCGTACTCCGCGCATATACGCGCTATACGCTCTTTCCCGCCCGTTGCACCGCTTCCGAGGGCAAGCGCGAAACCTATATCGTCATAAGTCAAGGGCTGAACTTGTATAGAGCCTATCTGTTCCTCCTCGCTTGCAAAAATGCTTATTTGTCGTGGCTTTATGCGCTCGATAACCGGCGTCGGCGCCAGCACAAACGGAGTATCGTCTATGTCGGTCTGCCGATCGGGGAAATTCTTGGGATTCGCGTTGTAAAACCTTTCAAACTCCGCTTTGGATAAGCCGCGTGAAATAGGGTATATAAAAGACGTGTCGAGAAGAGAGACGCTCTTTGAGAAGCTGTGAATTTCCTCGATGACATATCGCCTGTCATCGTCAAGATATACGCTGTCGCCGACTTGATACGGCGGTTCTTTCGGCACGGGCTCCTCAATGGGGCTTACTCGTATATCAACTCCAGTATCATCTCCTCCGCTTGGGCTTTCGTCATATTCATATGCCCCACCCAGCTCATCTGGTTGGCTGCCTTGTCCGGCGGCGGGCTTTTCCTGAGAAGTTCCGTCATTATCATCTCCAACCTCCGGTTCGCCCTCTCCTCGATGTCCGTCAAGTGTGCTACTAATGTCCCCTCCGCTCGGAGGCTCGCCAATAACCACTTCCTGTGGTTCTCCAGAAACGTCAGCCTCATTTGGGCGTACTTCCCGCTCGGGAGCGTCTTCCGCTTCGGTGGCAGCAGAGCCGGTATCCAGTAATCTCCCGCCCTCATGTAGTCCATCCCTGTATCGTCCGTCCTCCACTCCGTGTTCGGGTCTTGCGCCATTTCCCTCAGCGTCGCTTCGTCCGTCAACGGTTCGAGTAATCCCAGCGCTCTCAGTTTCTCCGCGTCCTTCGGGTCGAACGGGTCGCTGTTCGCCCAGAGTTCCGCTATCTCTTGTTCGTTCAAATTCGTCGTTGCCATATGTGTCGCCTCTTTCCTCAGCTATGGATTTCTCCAGATTGTATGTCTTTACAGTCCGCTCTATCTGGCGCAGCACCTGATCCGCCAGCTCGGAAGCAACGCCGCCGAGTTCAGTTATGGCGGAGGGTTTCTCAAAGTAAACGATGTCGGCAAATTGACCGCTCATCTCCTTCGTGTCAATCCCGCAGCGGGATAAGACTATGCAAAGCGCCGTTACCCCGATGAGATTAGAATATCCTTCGTCCATGTCATTCGCGGCTAAGTCGGATATTATGGCGGTCAGCTTTTCTTTGACGGTATTTCCTTTGTACCCCTCACCGTAGACCGCGTTCAGCATATCCATGACCGGCGCTTCGTGTTCGGATGTCATGCACCACAACTCCGCCGAGCGGTATTTCTCGCTCGGTACGTACTTGCCCTGCTGCGTGTCGCTTATGTCAAAGACGTAGCGCAGGCGCGGCGTTCCGTCGCTGTAAGAGACGAGAGGAATACCGCTTGAGCCTCTCCTTATCCACCGCCCGAACGTCTTGTTCCACTGCGGCAGCTCCGCGCAAGCCGTAGCGTCAGGACGGCAAGCGTGAAGCAAAACCTTGTCCTCAAACGGATATTTGTAGTGCGCCGATGTGTTTTGCAGGAACTCGAACCAATTTCCCGCGCTCCGCGCAACGTCCGATTGATGCCGTTTCGTGAGCTCTATAGCTTCTCCTAATTTATTGGCCATGTCGTATCACCTCCAAACAATAATGCGCTTGGGGCAAAATTGCCCCAAGACCGCAACCGGCTACTCTTCGTCGAGGTCTATATCCTCGATGTCGTCAGCGGCTTCCGGCGCGCATAAAATTTCTCGTATACGCTCCACTATTTCCTCGATTTCAAGGTCAGATTCAATCAAGCTCTTCACCCCCTTTTCGTGTCGGCTTATCTATCAGCGGGAAAGCTCCGTGTCCGGCACTTGGTCTTTGGACAGTATGCTCACGCTTCCCCTTCGCCCTTTGTCGTAGGAAATAGAAATTTTCCGCCCCATGAGTTCTGTGAATCCCTCCGGGCTGTCGATTTTGCCGAGGTTGTGGATTATCCTTCTGCCCACTCCAATCCGCTGTACGGCGTGGGAGCTGTCCGCATGGATAATCTCCCCGCTGTACGTCCTGTTCGCCTGAGCCGCCGTTACGAGAGACGTGTCGCCCATGATTGACTTTGCCGCTATAACGGGGTTTATTGTGTCCGGCGTTTGAATATCGCCTGCTTTACTCCTCGTCTTTTCGTATGCGAGCGTGTAATCCGCGATTTTCGTGGCGTCCCTGACCGCCTTGTAAAACTCTTTGTAGTCATTTTGGAGAGACGCCAACCAGTTTTGCGTATAGGCGGCGTGCCCCTCGATGTGCTTTTCCATATCCTCCGGCGAAAGATGTATGCCTATCTCCTGAAAGACGAAAGCGCTCGCCATCTCGGCGCGGAGTTCCTCCATCGCGTATTCAGGCGAACCGAAGGATTTGCCTAAACCGTCGCGGTTCATTCTGGAAGAATGTCCGGTCGAATGGG
>BOCB01000057.1 GCA_026002695.1 Synergistales bacterium | reverse complement strand
ACAGCTCTCTATATCAATGGGCTTGCTCACATGATCGTTCATGCCGGCCGCGAGGCTTTCCTCCCTGTCGCCGCTCATGGCGTTGGCTGTCATGGCGATAATGGGAACTTGTTTGAGCCGGTCAATTTTCCGTATTTCCCGCGTCGCGGTCAGCCCGTCCATCTCAGGCATCTGGATATCCATAAACACCAGGTCGAATTCGTCTTTTTGAATTATTTCTAAGGCTTCGAGGCCGTTATTCGCCACGGTAACCTTAAAACCGACTCCTTCGAGTATTTCACTCGCGACCAATTGATTGATTTCATTGTCTTCAGCCAGCAGGATAGCCGCTCCTTTGATGGTTTTGACCAGATCAGCCTCGCTTAACGGAGCGGCGGCGGCGGTGCCGGATCGGCTGCTGTGGTCGCCCGGCTTGAAGCGGGCGGTAAACCCGAAGGTGCTGCCCTGTCCCGGTTCGCTCTCGCACCAAATTTCTCCGCCCATCATCTCCGCCAGCAGCTTGGAGATGGCCAGCCCCAATCCCGTACCTCCGTATTTCCGCGTGGTTGAGGCGTCCGCCTGCGTGAAGGCGGTGAACAGACGGCTCATTTGCTCCCGCGTCATACCGATGCCGCTGTCCTTCACCGTGAAGCGCAGCATGACGGAGCCCGCAGTGTGCTCCGCTGTACGTATACTGACGAGCACTTCGCCGCGAGCCGTGAATTTTACGGCGTTGCCGAGAAGGTTGTTCAGTATCTGGCCAAGACGCACCGAGTCGCCCACAAGATGATCGGGAGTGTCCTCCGGAAGGTCAAGGCTGAGCTTCAGGCCTTTCTGGCGGGCACCGGCGGCCAGCATATCCATGGTTGAGCTCGCCAATTCGCTCAGATAGAAGTCGGTTTCCTCCATTTCCAGCTTGCCTGCCTCTATTTTGGAAAAATCCAGTATGTCGTTGATAATCCGGAGAAGGTTCTTTGCGGCGAACTCCGCGCGGTTGATATACAGAGATTGCCGCTCGCTCAATTTGGTCTGCAATGTCAGATGAGTCAGCCCCAGAATGGCGTTCATGGGGGTGCGTATCTCGTGGCTCATATTGGCAAGGAAATCGCTTTTGGCCCGCGAGGCCTCCTGCGCGGCCGCCGTCTGTACCTCGAGCTCCCGCGTGCGTTTCCGCACCATGTCTTTCAGCTCACGGCCAATCTGACGGTGGCGCAGCAACATACCCCCCAGTAAAATAAGTATCACAACCATCAAGGCGGAAATGCCTATTAAATACGCCACCTGTTCCCTGGCGAGTTTCCCCCGGTAGTCGAACACCCGGCGCTGCCAATGATCGGAAATGAGGTCGGTGTCCACTAAGAGCTGGGCTTTGTCTATGATGCCGCGCAAGGTGACTTGGTCACGATGCAGGCCGAAAAACGAATGTGAGGGCTGAGGAAAAATCAGATTGGCTCTGAATACGGGCCTTTCAAGATAGTTGGTAACCATGGCCAGCTGGTTGCGGGTGTTCATCAGAAGGTCGATGTCCCCACGTTCCAACGCGTCATAGCCCTGAATGACATCGTCATACTCCGAGGTGTTGTCATGGTTAGGGAACCATTGACGGAACATTTCGAGAGCGCCTGTGTCGGTGACGAGCCCCACCCGCATCCCGTTCAGCTGGTTCACGCTGACGTCCTTATAGTCACTGGTGGAGATGAGGGCGAAGTAGTCGGTCATGTACGGGGTGTCAGTCCAAAGGAAACGCCCTTCGCGCTCCGCTGTTCGGAGCAGCTCCCCGGTCATTTGGGCTTCGCCGGATTCCAGCATCTCCAAAAGGCGGGACCACTCGACCTTCGGCGCGTTGGCCGGGGCAAAGCGCAGACCGGTCAGAACTCCGATCTCACTGAGTACATCCAAGGCAACGCCCTGCCATTCCTTCTCCTCGTCATTGTAGAAGCTCACCGGGTAGGTGTCATACTCAAACGCTACCTTCACGCTCTCGTCCCTCGACCTGAAGTCCAAGAGATACGCGCGCTCCCTGTCAGTCAATCGGCTGAAGAGCAAATTCCGCTCATACTCCAAATAGCCTTTGGCGTAAATGTCGGCCATTCCGGCGACGCCGCCGTTTTTCAAGAACTTGTCCAACACGGAAATAATCGGCTTCAATGAGGAATTTTGCGTGGACAAAGAAAGCGAAGTGTATAAAAGCGGTAAAAAAGTACGGGCGCTTACATCACCCGCGTTATCAAAATGCGCCCTGGAGTTGTCCTCCGCAAAAAAAGCGTCGATGCGGCCGCTTTGCAAATACCGGTAGGCTTCGTCCAAATTCCGAATGAGGACGATATCAAAGCCCGTCGGGAGAAAGGGGGCGACCGTCGCCAATGTGATATCCCCTTCGACAAAACCGTAATGTGGATCGCGATCCTCGGGCAGCTCGGAGATATCTCCCTTGCCCGCTTTCTTCATGTACATAATCGTCCGGTTGGCGAAAGGCGCGGTCATATGATAGGTTAAAAACCGCTCTTCCGTGGGAGTGATCTCGGCGGTGAAATCTATTTCCCGTGACTCCAGCCCAATGAGCAGACCATCCCAGTCAACAGGCTTCAATTCAAAGGGGATGCCGAAGAACTCGGTAAGCCACTCGGCAAGCAAAGCCGCGCTGCCCCCGAAGGAACCGTCCGGCCGAATAAAACATTCGGTGGTACCTCTGTTCATACCTAAAACAAAAGAAGTTCGCTGAGCGCGCAACAGCTCAATGGCCGCCGTCTCCTCAGGGGTTATGCCGGGAGTTTGCCCGTAACCGGCAAGGACATAGCCGCCTTCCGGCTCCTTCGCGTACCCCGATCGTCCGCAGAGGTACCCGTCAAGCAGCAAGGCAAGCGGCAACAGGCATAACAACATGACGGCGCGGCGCGTAAACTTCATCATACTTAACGTATCGGGTATCTCTCTTGATAGATTACACATACTCACATACATGCTACGAACCATATCACAAGCGGGCTCAAATGTAAATCTTGGGAACGGGCGGCCGGGGGGCGTTCGCCCTTTCCCCTCGTTCGCCCGCTTCCCTTATCGGCGGACGGTTCGCGTTATCCGCTCGCTGAAGAAAAACATCGCGGCGGTAAGAGCCAAGAGGAACCACGGAAATATCGACAGGGTGAAATATTTCGACAGCTCGCCGAGCAGAGGAGGGATCAAAGCCAAACCCGCATAGGCGCTCGCCATTTGCAGGCCCATCGCGGACTGAGAGTTTTTCTCGCCGAAACGTGAGGGGGTTTCGTGAATCATCGCGGGGAAAAAGGGAGCGCATCCCAAGCCGAGCAAAATCAGCCCCGCCGCTGAGTACGCCGCCGGAAGCGGCAGAATAAACATAACGATGCTGAATACGCATACGCAACAGCCTATGCGCACGAGCCGCGCTTCCCTCAGTTTGACGGACGCGAAACCGCAGAGGAACCTCCCCAGCGTAATGCCGCCGTAGTACGCGGACGTACAGGCCGCGGCCGCCGCGCCGGACAAACCGCCGATCTCCGCGAGATAGCTCGCGGCCCATAACCCAGCTGACAACTCGCACCCGCAGTAACAGAAAAACGCAATCATCGCGTATTTGATTCCGGGCACGCGAAGAAGCTGAACGTTCGTAACTGGCGGCGCGGCGGCGCCATGCCGCGCGTCCGCCGTTTCCGGCTTTGCCTTCGCTTTCCCCCAAAGCGGGAGGGACGCGAAAAGGATAACGGTCAGAGCGAACAGGAGGACCGTTATCGAAAGATAGCCGAGCCTCCATTCGGAGTCATCCCGCATGAACGCGGACATGAACACCGGCCCAATCATGGCGCCGACGCCCCAAAAACTGTGCAGCCAGTTCATATGCCTCGCTTTGTAGTGCAGGGCCACGAAATTATTCAGCGCGATGTCCACACCGCCGGCCCCGACGCCGAGCGGGACGGCGAACAGATGCAGATGAAGCAAAGATGTTGAATATGTCATGCCGAGCAGCGCGAAAGCGGTCGTCGCGACGCTGACCGCCGTTACCGGCCCGGTATTGAAGCGATATATGACGCGTCCGCTTATGAGGCTCGACAGTATCGTCCCGAAGCATATGGTGAGCGACACGGTTCCGGCGGCGGACAGCGGCGCCCCTATGTCAAACCGCATTGCCGGCCACGCCGCGCCCAATATTGCGTCGGGCAGTCCGAGGCCGATAAAGGCGAGATATATGACGGCCAACAAATACGAAAATATCACTCCTTTATTACCACCCGAACCTCTCCCGTATCGCTGAAGCCGAGTTTTTTGTACAGTTTGCCGCCGTCCGGGGTGGCGATGAGCGCGGCTTTTTTGATACCCATCTCGGCGCCGCGGCGCAGAAGCGCCCTTATCACGCGGCTGCCGAGGCCGCGTCCGCGGCTGTCCGGCATTACCGAGACGTAGTGTATTCCGGCGAGGCCGTCCTTTATATATAACATACCCGTCGACACAAACTCGCCCTCTTTGCCGCCGCGCAGGGCAAGCAAAAGCGCCCCGCCGTCCGCCGATCCCGCGAGGCCGCGCGCGAAGTCCGTGAAAGCCGGAGGAACCGGCTCGTCCAAGTAGAACGAGTCAAAGCCGTTCCACGCCGCGTACCCCCATTTTTCGGCAAAGCCCTCCGTCCCGTCAAGCGACCATATCTCATCGGCCTTGTACGAGCTCTCGGCGATGCCGCGCCACGCGCTCGTATCGACGCGCATGTCGCGGAACGGCTCATCCTCGGAGAATCCGGCCCGCTCGAAACGCGGCACGGCGTTCCCGTTCTCGCCGAATAGCATCCAGAAGTGAGGCGTCTTTCCGAAGAAATTGAGTCCCTGCCCTATGGCGCGGTCAATTTCCGCCCCCTCCGCCCGTTCGCGCGGCAGGGCGTAATTCTCGTATGCCGCCATCGTGCCCGAGGTCATCGCGGCAAAACTGGGCGTCTTGATGAACGAACAGCCGCCGAACGCGCCGCACATCCACAAAAACGAGCTCATATTCGAATAAATACTATCTGACATAATCAAAACCTCCAAACCGCGGGGCTGCTCGCCCCGCGCCCCCGCAAGGGTTATCACCCTTGACCCTTGTAGGGGCGGCCGCCCTCGGCCGCCCGTTACTACCCCTACCCCCTGATTCTTTTATCCTCGTTTCTTCAACAAACCTCCGCCCGCGTTCCTGACATAATTGAACAGCGCGCCGGGACGCCAGTGCTCCGGCACGCTTGCCATCAGGCCGAGCCGCTCTCCGGCAATGAAGTATATCACGCTTATCGCGGCGAGCAGGACAAGCTGCGCGGCCGTCCCGAGCGGTTCGCTGAAATATACGGCGAGGCCGCAGGGAGCGAGAACAGCGAGCTGCGCGAAGAATCTTATTTGCGCGAGGAACCTTATTATCGAGCGGTCGATCAATATCAGGTATGTGGCGGTGAAACTCAGCGCCGTCGTGAGGCTCGTCGCCAAGGCGAGGCCGAATACGCCGAGCGGCCTTACCATGAGCCAGTCGAGCAGCGCGTTCGTGCCTATCATAACGTAGGAGAGCGGGAGCAGCCTGACGAGGCGCTGCGTCGCCTGCGCGTAATTGCCCAGCGCCATGCCGAAGAAACTGAACGCCATGCTGATATTGTAGCCGGTGAGGCTCATCGAGGTCATCGTGACCGCCTCCTCCCCGAAGTTGCCCCAGCCGAGGAAGAGGGAGACTAATGGGCGCGCCGCCGCCGAGCTCAGGATTCCGGCGGGCAGTATGTAGGCCGACACTATGGCGAGAGTCTGCTTTACGGCTGAAACGGCCTCCTCCCGGTCCTCGTTGACGAGGCGGCTTATCCGCGCGAAGAAAAAACCGAACGGAGCGGCGGCGAGCGACGTGAACGCCGTCGTGAGCATATTACCGTAGCTGATGGACGACACCGCGCCCACCGGCAGCAGCGACGCGAAATACCTGTCGACCACGACATATACCATGCTTGTCGCCGTCATGGCGAGCACGAGCAGAGTGTTCGCCCCTATCCTTCGCAGGCTCGCGAGCGGAAGGCCGGAGAACTTGAACCTCATCGGAAATCCCCTGATGACTATAACGGTTATAACGAGCAGTATGACCGAGGCTGCGCTCTGGCTCAGGCCCATCGCGTACTCGCCTATAAGCGGCGCGGACAGCAGGAGGAGCGGGATGAGGATGAAGTTATAAGGGAGCGAGCTGACGGCCGACGCTACATATCTCTCGGTGAAGAGCGCCCACACCGCGACGATCGGAGCTATCATTGTAACAACCGCGTAAGGCGACAGCCACCATATCATGTAAGCGCCGTATCGTATGCGCTCGGCGTCGAACCCCCCCGCGAACGCCCTTATCATAACGCCGGGCGCTATGAACAGCGCGGCGCAGAGTATCGCGGTCATAAGAATGGCGCACCAGGCGGAAAAAGCGAGCAGCGAGCGGCACTTCCCGGCGCTCCCCGTCTCCTTCCTCACACGTTCGAGTTCGGGCAGCACAGCGCTCTGCATCGAACCGCCTATGCTTCCCGCGAAGAGCGAAATGACTCCGAGCGCAAGCTGGAACGCGTCCATTATCGCCGACGCCCCGAACAGCCACGCGATTATGAGTATACGCAGGTAGCCGAACGGCTTGCTCAGTACGGATAGGAAGGACAAAGTAAAAGATACCCCGCGCGAACTCTTCACGCCGAGTATCCTCGATATGAGCCTCCTCGCGCCTGTCATTGATTAAGGCCGCTTCTTCAGGCAGTCCTCCGGCAGCGATATTGTGTCGTCCTCCTGAATGTCCTGATACCACCCCTTTTCATCCTCCTCAGGGTGACTGCCGGCGGAGCGTTTTTTATTGCCGCTGCTGACGTCGAAGTATACGCCGCGCGAACGGTACGTCTTGCGCGCCCCAGGCAGGTACCTCGCGGTGAGCGTCAGAACCAGCGAGAAGACTATGACCGCCGCCGCTAAACCCAACACGAACGGCATCATGAATACGAATACGGCCATTATAATTACGAGAGCGAAGAGCGCGCGCATATTTAACACCTCCTGCCGAAAAAAACAATCAAGTGACGGGCGACAGAATACCGCCCCTACGGCCGCATAACCGTTATGTCGGTTATTTTTATCCTGCGGATGCCCTTAGGAACTCTGACCGTCACCTCGTCGCCGATGCTGTGCCCCATTATCGCCTTGCCAACCGGGCTCTCGGCGGAGATTTTGCTCCCCTTTACGTCGGACTCCATAGAACTCACGAGCGTGTAAGAGTGAGTGCTTTTCTTGTCGATATCCTTAAATGTTATCGTAGCGCCGACGGCGGCGTGGTTGGTATCGATGTCCTCGACTTCGATAACCTTGGCGTGGCTTATCTTGAACTCGAGCTTACTTATGCGGCCCTCTAATTTTTCCTGCTCTTCTTTGGCTGCGTGGTACTCCGCGTTCTCGCTCAAATCCCCGAAGCCTCGGGCCTCCTCCAATTTTCTGGATATTTCCATTCGCTTCTCGGTGCGAAGGAGGGTGAGTTCCTCCTTCAATTTTTCATAACCCTCCCGGGTCATCTCCTCGACATCACTGTGCTTCGCCATCTCATACATCCCACCTGACGTAAAAATTGCGGAAAAACCGATTTGCGATTTGCGGAGTCGGTCAGGGCTTTATTGTATCATACATTTAGCGCCATAAATTATTAATTATTGACGTTAGCGTTTTTACTGTTAAAATTTAATAATAGCTTCAATATATACGGATATGCCTGAAAAAATTAAATTGAATCGAGGTGAATGAGAAATGCAAGTTGAAGTCGCAGTGGCAGATGTAGCGGCGGAAGGATTTCCGGTGGGACAGGCTATAGGTTCCGCGTGTTTTACCTTTGCCGTCGTGTTCGTGGGGCTGTTCGCGCTGTGGGGCATGATAGTCTTGGCCACGAAGGTGATAAAGGCCGTTGAGCCAAAGGGGTAAGACCAGCGCGCCTTAGGAAGACTGATTTATTGTTAGGAACCTATAAGGGTAACGATAAAAACCTGAGTAGTTCTGCGCCTCAAAACGGCAAAATCTCGTTTGAGTGATTCAGTCAGTGTGCGCCTCAGGCGCTTTTTATCAATGTTCAGCCGGAAGGAGTCGGTTTTATAATGGGTTATTATGTAAGCGCATTTTTCAAAATGCTCGCGGATTCAGGCTTCGCCAATTTAACTTGGCAGCAGGCCGTTATGATTGCAGTTTCGCTCGTCCTCATCTATCTCGCGATCGTTAAGGGGTTCGAGCCTCTTCTCCTCCTCCCCATCGCCTTCGGAGTTCTGCTGGCGAACCTGCCGCTCGGCGGGCTTATGGATCCGCCCATGTTCTGGAACGACGACGCGGGGCAGCTCCATGACAAGGTCGGAGGGCTCTTGTGGTATCTGTATCAAGGCGTTCACCACGGCTTATATCCGTCCCTCATATTTCTCGGTATAGGATGTATGACGGACTTCGCTCCTCTGATCGCCAGCCCGTCGAGCCTTATGATGGGCGCGGGCGCTCAGTTCGGTATCTCGGTAGCGCTCATCATCGCCGCCGCGCTCGGCTTCACTCCGCAGGAAGCGGCCTCCATCGCCATCATCGGCGGAGCGGACGGACCGACTGCCATATTCCTCACCACGCGCCTCGCGCCGCACCTCCTCGCTCCGATAGCCATAGCGGCGTACTCTTACATGGCGCTCATCCCGCTGATTCAGCCCCCTCTGATGAAACTCATGACCACCGAAAAAGAGCGCGTCATCAAGATGGGAGTTCTCCGCACCGTATCCAAGACGGAGAAGGTCTGCTTCCCGATAATGGTCGCCATACTCTGCATACTGCTTCTGCCGCCTACCGCGCCTCTGATCGGTATGCTCATGCTCGGCAACCTCTTCAAGGAATCCGGCGTGGTCGAGCGCCTCTCCGAGGTCTCGCAGAACGCGCTCATCAACATAGTTACGATATTCCTCGGCACGACCGTGGGAGCCACGGCGAACGGCGCGCTCTTCCTCCAGCAGAAGACCATATTCATAATCATCCTCGGCCTGGTAGCTTTCTCTTTCGGTACTCTCGGAGGTCTCGGGATCGGCAAGATAATGTGCGTCCTGACAGGCGGCAAGGTAAACCCGCTCATCGGCTCGGCCGGAGTTTCGGCAGTCCCGATGGCCGCCCGCGTCTCGCAGATGGTTGGCCAGCGGTACAACAAGACCAACTTCCTTCTCATGCACGCCATGGGACCGAACGTAGCCGGCGTCATCGGCTCAGCCGTCGCCGCGGGCATACTGCTCTCCCTCTTCGGAACCAAGTAGCAAGCACAAAAAACACCCCCGCCCTTGACGGTAGGGCGGGGGTGTCCTAAAGTAACTTTGCAATCTATACTCCTTAACGCGCTTTACAGATGTTTGTCGCGCCTCATTTTTACGAGCGTTTCGCCCGAGAGGTAGGACACGCGGAGGTTCTTGCTGTACGGGTCGTACCTGTAGAGTATTTTTATCTTTACGAAATCCCATGAATAAACGCCCTCGTCCAATACCGACGGAGTGCCGAAGGAGTATTTGAGCGCCTCCAGCATCAAACGGGCGTTCTCCTTGCCGTTAGCCAGCATGACAACTCCGACTAATCTATCCTTGAAGAAGGCGTAGTTTATATCAGTAAGACCCGCTCCGCCGACGAACAATTCGTCGTTGAGTTTCCTGTAATACTTTATCCCGTCGAGCTGCGCTACGAACTTCATGTATTTGAACGCCCGCAGACTTTCGCCCCAATACATCCCCCGAAACCCGTCAAGCTCATTGGCGGATACCGGAGGCATAGCCGTCAATATAACAAAGAGCGCGACAAACATCTGTAAAGCGCGTTAAGGAGTATAGATTGCAAAGTTACTTTAGGACACCCCCGCCCTACCGTCAAGGGCGGGG
>BOCB01000056.1 GCA_026002695.1 Synergistales bacterium | reverse complement strand
TGAAAGGAGTTACGAAGCGTTCAACACATACTGTCCGGAGTATGACATGATGGTGGGCACACGCTACAGTGACGGTAATGTCACCCCCGGATTCAAGCAGTGTGAGGAACTGAAAAGGGTTTTGACGCTGTTGCCCGAAGGCGTACAGAAAGTTCGTCTTCGCAGCGACAGCGCCGGTTATCAGGCAGAACTTATGAAATATTGCGCGTCAGGGGAAGATGAACGCTTCGGTGTTATAGACTTTGGTATATCGTGCAATGTAGGCAAAGAGTTCAAGGATGCGGCAAGGCGTGTTCCGGAGAGCGAATGGCGTCCTCTCCGCCGTAAAGGTGAACTCACGTACACCCAAGAATGGGCTGAGGTGGCATATGCTCCTGAGTCGCTTAACAAATCAAAGAAGGACCCCGAGATACGTTTTTTTGCGACACGTGAAGTTTTTCACCGTAACGCGCGATGCAACAAAGATACGAAGCAAAGTGAATTATTCCCCGAAGAGGTTATAAATGAACTTGAATCCATGAGCGAAGGTATTAAAAGCCTTCACCTGACGACAATGTCCGGAAAGATATACAAGGTTTTCGGCATAGCAAGCAATATCACAGATAAACCCGGGGACGAAATCATACTTTGGCACCACGGCAGGAGCGGCAAGTCCGAGCAAGCGCACGACATTCTGAAAAACGACTTTGGCGGGAGCCATGTTCCGTCTCATCTGTTCGGAGTGAATGCAGCGTGGTGGAATATAGCGGTGCTTTCGATGAACGTGAATAATATTCTGAAACGTTTTTTCCTTCCTGAAGGTTTTGCAAGCTGCCGAATGAAGGCGCTGAGAAATAATTTTTATACACTGGTTGGCAAGGTAGCCCATCACGCGAGACAAACAGTGCTGAAAGTATGTTCACAGGACAACGGCGCTAAACTGCTGATTTACGCATTATCGAGACTCGACAGGCTTTTGCCGTGTGTAGTATGACATTAGAGGAGGCGATGGCAATAGGTCTGAAGCGGCATCAGGAGAAGAAAAAGTTCCTGAATGCGGCGAAGCCTTGCTTATATTGGCGATAGATGGCGATATAAGCCATAAAATGATATATGCCGGCTTTGATGGTTCATTTCTGAGTGATCCACTAATGGGTTTAGCGGTTAAGGAAGGGAACCTGTGGTTTGAGGACGGGGAGCGTGGATTGAAACCTAAGCTATAATCAGCTATAATCGCATTGCGTTTAGTCGCTCCCCACACGGGGAGCGTGGATTGAAACAAGAATGACTCGCAAAATGACCTGATAATCAGTGTCGCTCCCCACACGGGGAGCGTGGATTGAAACAGCAACGACCCAAAGCGGTTTAATTTCTCCGATGTCGCTCCCCACACGGGGAGCGTGGATTGAAACCTTCCAGCTGCCGAATACCCATAGCTCGTCCGCGTCGCTCCCCACACGGGGAGCGTGGATTGAAACACCTTTATCGAAAACACGTAGTTATTCCTGTCGTCGTCGCTCCCCACACGGGGAGCGTGGATTGAAACGTGGCTCACGTCGCAGTCCTTGTCGCCGCCCTTGTCGTCGCTCCCCACACGGGGAGCGTGGATTGAAACGACATTCGGGAGCGCGTCGAGCATGGCGCTTCAACGTCGCTCCCCACACGGGGAGCGTGGATTGAAACTTTGCCTTGACTGAGGAACGCCGTAATACATCGCGTCGCTCCCCACACGGGGAGCGTGGATTGAAACAATCGGCTGGATTGACGAACAAGCCGAGATGATGTCGCTCCCCACACGGGGAGCGTGGATTGAAACGCACTGCGGAGAAAAACAACATGTTTAATGCTCTGGTCGCTCCCCACACGGGGAGCGTGGATTGAAACAGTTTGTATGCTCACTTCCCCGCCCCTCCATCTCCGTCGCTCCCCACACGGGGAGCGTGGATTGAAACATGTTAGGCATTTTGTTTAATCATCTCCAATCACGTCGCTCCCCACACGGGGAGCGTGGATTGAAACTATGTTCACGTCGCCGATAATAAAATCCCGCGGAGTCGCTCCCCACACGGGGAGCGTGGATTGAAACGTTCGCGCCGTTATCCAAACCGAGAGCGGAGGCAGTCGCTCCCCACACGGGGAGCGTGGATTGAAACGATTTGCGTTGTGGCCGAGGGCGGCGACATAAACGTCGCTCCCCACACGGGGAGCGTGGATTGAAACACGTGATGAAAGAACGCCGCGGGAGCGCCGAGAGAGTCGCTCCCCACACGGGGAGCGTGGATTGAAACTCCTCTTCCGTTTCGCCCGCGTCGAGCCGTCCGAGTCGCTCCCCACACGGGGAGCGTGGATTGAAACTTCGCGCCATGCGGGCGGTTATCCTTAACGGCGCGGGTCGCTCCCCACACGGGGAGCGTGGATTGAAACTAGAGGCGTAGGGGCGATAAAGGACATGGAGAAAGTCGCTCCCCACACGGGGAGCGTGGATTGAAACGCCCGACGCTGAAATTGCCGTAAATCCCCGCTGACGTCGCTCCCCACACGGGGAGCGTGGATTGAAACATGCCATTTAACATTCTTTCAAACGCGCTGAGATGTCGCTCCCCACACGGGGAGCGTGGATTGAAACCTTATGTTAAAAAGCGGAGCCCGACCACGCAGATACGTCGCTCCCCACACGGGGAGCGTGGATTGAAACGCTGATAATCTTGCGGCGGCACTGGATAACTTAGGTCGCTCCCCACACGGGGAGCGTGGATTGAAACATTAAGGCTCTGTACCCCATATCCTATGGTGGCGGTCGCTCCCCACACGGGGAGCGTGGATTGAAACAGGGTACGCGCCACACTTTTACGAGCGGTCTCGTGTCGCTCCCCACACGGGGAGCGTGGATTGAAACAGATCGGGGAAGTTAAAGTTGTGCTCGTTTGCGAGTCGCTCCCCACACGGGGAGCGTGGATTGAAACGCTTCATCTCGCCGTCTAATTTCAGATACTCGAAAGTCGCTCCCCACACGGGGAGCGTGGATTGAAACGTTTGCGAGCACGATTGCGTTGAAAGTGATAATGTCGCTCCCCACACGGGGAGCGTGGATTGAAACTTTCATTGTCTGGTAGCTTCCGTGCTACCGTGAGTCGCTCCCCACACGGGGAGCGTGGATTGAAACACGTATGGCACGCCGCTCTTCACGGGGAGAGCGGTCGCTCCCCACACGGGGAGCGTGGATTGAAACAACCCAGACGGTGTTTGAGCGTGATTGCGTAGACGTCGCTCCCCACACGGGGAGCGTGGATTGAAACAAAATAGCTTTCGCCGTAGCGCGAAAGCTACCCGAGTCGCTCCCCACACGGGGAGCGTGGATTGAAACGGAATCGTGTTAAAGATAGCTTTCGCCGTAGCGGTCGCTCCCCACACGGGGAGCGTGGATTGAAACTATGTCGGTACCAACGTATTGGTTACCGACTTCTGTCGCTCCCCACACGGGGAGCGTGGATTGAAACGGCCCAACCGTACAGGCGTATATCCGCTACCTTCACGTCGCTCCCCACACGGGGAGCGTGGATTGAAACCCTGAAGACGCCGGCGGAACGAGCCGTTGAAATGGTCGCTCCCCACACGGGGAGCGTGGATTGAAACGCGTCATCGCCTGCCCGTTTGATGTTTATATAGTGTCGCTCCCCACACGGGGAGCGTGGATTGAAACGTTATTGGAAATGAAGACATTGGCTTCGCGGTGCTGTCGCTCCCCACACGGGGAGCGTGGATTGAAACATAACGCGCCGCAACCAGGTTAAAGTTATTCCCGCGTCGCTCCCCACACGGGGAGCGTGGATTGAAACACTCCAGCCGAAGATATCTGTTAGTCTCATCAGCGTCGCTCCCCACACGGGGAGCGTGGATTGAAACACCGAGGATTTTGTTATCTAATGCCGACGCCGAGGTCGCTCCCCACACGGGGAGCGTGGATTGAAACATATCGCCCGAAGCGGTTGAAGTGGTACAGATTGGTCGCTCCCCACACGGGGAGCGTGGATTGAAACATCGCCGTTCTCGTCGTAAATGATTTCGGCGTCTGGTCGCTCCCCACACGGGGAGCGTGGATTGAAACGGATGTTCATTTCCAGTTCTAACTCGTCGCCGTTGTCGCTCCCCACACGGGGAGCGTGGATTGAAACAATCCTGTCTTTGCCTGCTTTCTATCGTCGTCAAGTCGCTCCCCACACGGGGAGCGTGGATTGAAACATCATTGAAACGGGGACTATTAGCTTGCCGATTTGTCGCTCCCCACACGGGGAGCGTGGATTGAAACTAGTTATTGGAAACCAGTCGGTGAGTTGAACGCCGTCGCTCCCCACACGGGGAGCGTGGATTGAAACAGAAAAATCATTGTCTTGGCTGAACAGGACGGCAGTCGCTCCCCACACGGGGAGCGTGGATTGAAACCCCGATCCAGCCCTTGGGGCGCTCTCTTATGATTGTCGCTCCCCACACGGGGAGCGTGGATTGAAACATTCCGAGCGTCGAGCGAGCGAGCAAGGACTGCGTCGCTCCCCACACGGGGAGCGTGGATTGAAACAGCCCATATAATTATCTTCTCGTTTGCCGGGATGTCGCTCCCCACACGGGGAGCGTGGATTGAAACTATCATCGGGCGGTCTACCTTCTGATGATACGTGAGTCGCTCCCCACACGGGGAGCGTGGATTGAAACAAGTCTATACCGCGCAATATGGACTTTACATTTTCGTCGCTCCCCACACGGGGAGCGTGGATTGAAACTTTTGAGCTAACCCAAGACCCTACTCTATACCCAGTCGCTCCCCACACGGGGAGCGTGGATTGAAACCCCCGCCGTCATCGGTAACGAGGGAATCCATCCGCGTCGCTCCCCACACGGGGAGCGTGGATTGAAACCCCCTATCCCTTTGCCGCACGTAGAGCGTAAATGTCGCTCCCCACACGGGGAGCGTGGATTGAAACGCTACACGCGCGTGCAGCTCCTGTGCTCGCCGGGTCGCTCCCCACACGGGGAGCGTGGATTGAAACATTTTCTCGCTCCCTTTCTTGCGGCGCTCCCGCCGGTCGCTCCCCACACGGGGAGCGTGGATTGAAACGCAGTACTCCGCCAGTCCGCAAATTTACGCTCTTGTCGCTCCCCACACGGGGAGCGTGGATTGAAACGTGCATTTTTACGGCGGATGATTGACTTTGCTGCGTCG
Organism: Synergistales bacterium; assembly: GCA_026002695.1. Classification (GTDB taxonomy): domain Bacteria; phylum Synergistota; class Synergistia; order Synergistales; family Synergistaceae; genus BOCB01. The sequence continues at coordinate 4,851 of BOCB01000056.1, read as the reverse complement.
CTCCCCACACGGGGAGCGTGGATTGAAACGCAGTTGGCCACACGCTTGTGCAGCTCCTTTGCCGTCGCTCCCCACACGGGGAGCGTGGATTGAAACCAGTCTGAACAAATTTTGTGGATGTTGTCGGGAGCGTCGCTCCCCACACGGGGAGCGTGGATTGAAACATAATTGGCTGCACGCTTGTGCAGCTCCTTTGCCCGTCGCTCCCCACACGGGGAGCGTGGATTGAAACGTCGTCGATAACTCGACCGCAGATAGCATCAATGTCGCTCCCCACACGGGGAGCGTGGATTGAAACTCCAGTATTTGAAACGGAGCGAAACGTAGTCCTGTCGCTCCCCACACGGGGAGCGTGGATTGAAACGTTCCCGGAAGCGCACGCCTCGAAACGCGTGCGGGTCGCTCCCCACACGGGGAGCGTGGATTGAAACATTAGCCATAGCTAAAGAAGATCTCCGCTGGACGTCGCTCCCCACACGGGGAGCGTGGATTGAAACTGTTCAGCGCGGTAATGCGCGCCGTTAGTGTTGGAGTCGCTCCCCACACGGGGAGCGTGGATTGAAACGTCTCGTCTCCTTCTCGCCGCACTCCTGCGGCGCGTCGCTCCCCACACGGGGAGCGTGGATTGAAACGTATCGTCAGAGTTCCACGTCACGCCCTTATTTGGTCGCTCCCCACACGGGGAGCGTGGATTGAAACCTCGCTCGGTCATAGCCCCATCACCAACTCTCTAGTCGCTCCCCACACGGGGAGCGTGGATTGAAACCTCGCTCGGTCATAGCCCCATCACCAACTCTCTAGTCGCTCCCCACACGGGGAGCGTGGATTGAAACAGAAACGCGGTGCTCGGCGCGGTTAGAACCGTAGGCGTCGCTCCCCACACGGGGAGCGTGGATTGAAACTGAAATGCAAGGGGAAGAAGCGCGGCTATATCGAAGTCGCTCCCCACACGGGGAGCGTGGATTGAAACCGACGTGCCAACGCGCTTATATTACCCGAAGTCCGTCGCTCCCCACACGGGGAGCGTGGATTGAAACTTGAGAGGGAATTAAACAACGACGACGAATTAGGTCGCTCCCCACACGGGGAGCGTGGATTGAAACGCTTTTGAGTTCGGCAACCGTCTTGCAGTAAGGAAGTCGCTCCCCACACGGGGAGCGTGGATTGAAACTCGCTCTCCTTCTCGCGGCGCTCCCGCCGCTTTTCGTTGCTCCCCACACGGGGAGCGTGGATTGAAACTAAGGGTATCAAGTGAAGGTTTGGACACGCCGCTGTCGCTCCCCACACGGGGAGCGTGGATTGAAACTCGCGCGTCATGACTATCGTCTCGGACGTTATCAGTCGCTCCCCACACGGGGAGCGTGGATTGAAACTTTCAACGACGCGGCCTATTATCAAACGCTTATGGTCGCTCCCCACACGGGGAGCGTGGATTGAAACCGTGCAGCTCAACGATACGTGCATATCGCCGGTATGTCGCTCCCCACACGGGGAGCGTGGATTGAAACATCTCGCTCTCCTCTCGCGGCGCTCCCGCCGCTAGTCGCTCCCCACACGGGGAGCGTGGATTGAAACCGGAGTGGGAGGCGACGGCGGTAGTTCAGGGTACGGGTCGCTCCCCACACGGGGAGCGTGGATTGAAACGCGACAGATCCTCTCGCAAATCTGATTTCACAGGGTCGCTCCCCACACGGGGAGCGTGGATTGAAACTTGCCTCCGGCGGCAAGGGCTCCGGCACCGGCTTCGTCGCTCCCCACACGGGGAGCGTGGATTGAAACCTGCTCCTGACGTTGACCGTTCCAAACGCCGCCGGTCGCTCCCCACACGGGGAGCGTGGATTGAAACGTCGTTATCACGGCGGCGGTAGCGGGTTACAAACGTCGCTCCCCACACGGGGAGCGTGGATTGAAACCTGCTCCTGACGTTGACCGTTCCAAACGCCGCCGGTCGCTCCCCACACGGGGAGCGTGGATTGAAACTCGACATAACCGCCTCGATCTCCGATCGGGCGGGTCGCTCCCCACACGGGGAGCGTGGATTGAAACGATGTACGTGGCCGGGCAAACGCCGCCGCACTCGCCGAGAACTTTTTGGAGCCGGATTTCCCCGTGTTCCCAGCGCTTTACGAGGTTCGCGAAGTCTTTTGGATGTTTTTTTGACGGTCTGCCGAGGTGCTTCCCGCGCCGTTTTGCGGCGGCAATTCCCTCTGCTTGGCGTTCAAGAATATAACCGCGCTCCAGTTCTCCGATAGCCCCGAACACCGTCAGCATAAATTTCCCGGTCGGCGTCTTGGTGTCGATAAGCTCCTTTATGCTTATAAACTCAACGTTCTTGGCGGTGAGTTGCTCCACGAGTTCCAATAAATCCTTGGTGTTCCGGGCAAGGCGGCTTATGCTCTCCACGGTCACGCTATCGCCAGGCTGCACGGCGGCGAGCATGGCTTGAAGTTGCGGACGTTCCGTGTTCTTCCCGCTTAACTTCTCCGTAAATACGCGGTCGGCGGGTATGCCGAGGGCGTTCATAGCGTCAAGCTGCCTGTCCTCGTTTTGGTCGAGGGTACTCACGCGGACGTATGCGAAACGTGCCATAGGCGGTCACTCCTTCCAAATTTTAGTTGCTCTATATTTAGTTGCTATATAATCGTAACAGGAAAAGAAAAGCCCCCGGCGAACAGCCGAGGGCGGGGAGTTCAAAACCTTGACCGGCTTCTTGGACGCATCCTCCGGCTCATCTTTGTTTCTTGCGGAAATATTCCCGCCTCTCAACAACGGGTACGTAGAGTTTTTCACACCCAATTAAAGCTGTTCACTTAAAGCTTAACCAGTTTCGTTCCGGAATGGAACCTCTTTTATCCACTGCGTCCATTCATTTTACAACTTGCCGGTTTCCCCAAAAATTTATTTCGCTTGACATTTTCTTAAAATACTATATCATATCTGCCTGATAGGTTTTATTTATCATATAACTAAACTAGGGGGTTGCGTAATGAAAAAAGCAGTACGGCTTCTTATGTTGTGCATGTTGGTCTTTCTCCTGGCTCCGGTCAGTTTTGCCGGCGCCGCCGAGGTCGTGGAGTTCAAGTATCCCGAGTGGGTTTATTATGACCTCGTTTATCTTGCCGACGACCTCGGTTATTTCAAGGACGCAAAGGTAAAGCCCAAGTACGTGGGGCAGGTTGCGGCGGGACAGATGATCCCCGCCCTCAGCACAGGCGATCTCGACGTGGCGAACAGGCACACCCCGCTCGTCATCGCGGCGGTCGCGTCCGGCGCGGATATAAAGGTCTTTGCCGCAGGGAGCAAGTCCACACAGAAGAACCCTCACATGAAGTACTTTGTCAAGGCGAACTCGCCGATCAAGTCGATAAAGGATTTTAAGGGCAAGACCCTTGGGATCAACAGCTTCGGCGCCTGTTCGGAATTTGTCACCAAGAAGTACTGCTTGGACAACGGCGTCGATCCCGCCACGATCCGCATGATCACGGCGCCCGACTCGGAGCAGGAAGTGCCGCTGCTTCGCGGGGACACCGACGTGGCGATCATTCACCCCCTTTCGTCCGGGCGAGCCAGCGCCAATACGAAGGATTTCCGCCTCCTGTTCAGCGACTGGGACATTGACGGCGGCATCAGCGGAATGTGCCCCTATTCGGTAAACGGCAAGTTCCTCAAGGAGCACCCCGAAGCGGTGAAGGAGCTCACGGTCATACTTTCCAAGGCCGCGCAATGGAACAATACCCACCGCGAAGAGGCGAGGAAACTCATGGCGAAGCGCTTCGGCTTCAAGCTCAGCGAGACCGAGATGTTCGAGTTCTACGAGAACCAGTTCATCCCTGAGAAGAACATCCGGTACTGGGTTGACCGGCTCGAGGCGGAGAAAAAGATAACCCCCGGCCAGATAAAGCTCAGCCAGATATACACGAACGACATCAATCCCGCGAAGTCAAACTGAAGAAGGGGTAATGTAGCGGGGATATGGCAAAGATTCAGGCTCGGCAGGTACGCCGGGAATTTCAGATCAGAAACGCGCTTGGCAAAAAGGAGAAATTTGCCGTTCTGGAGAATTTCGATCTGGATATAAACGAGGGGGAGTTCATGTCGATCCTTGGGCCTTCGGGCTGCGGGAAAACGACGTTCCTCAATATCCTTGCGGGCCTGGATGACTATGACGGCGGCGAGATACTTGTCGACAACGAGCCGTTAAAGAAGCAGAGCTTCAATCGGGGCATAGTGTTCCAAAGCTATGCCCTGCTTCCGTGGCGCACCGTGGTTAAAAACCTCGAGATAGGCCTCGAGATACGCCGTATCCCCAAAAAAGAAAGGCGCGAGATCGCGAGGCGCTATCTCGAACTCGTCGGCCTTCTCGCTTTTGAAAACCAGTACCCTCATCAGCTTTCGGGCGGCATGAAGCAGCGGGTCGCCATCGCGCGTGTTCTGGCCTATCAGCCGGATCTCCTCTTGATGGACGAGCCCTTCGCGGCGCTCGACGCGCAGACCCGTGAAAATTTGCAGATCGAGCTGCTGCGGATATGGGAGGCCGACAAAAAGACCATAGTCTTCATCACGCACAGCATCGACGAGGCGATACTCCTCTCCGACAGAGTGGCCTTTATGACCTCCCAGCCTGGGCATGTAAAGGAGATAATAAATATCGACCTGCCGCGCCCGCGAACCGAGGACATCCGCAACTCCGAGGAATTCGCGCGAATCCGTAAAAACCTTTGGGGCATGTTACAGGCTGAGGTCAGTCAGATTTACAGTTACGGCGCCTATCTATGAAAAATAAATTCCGCTGCAACGCCGGAGACCTGTTTTCCCGCAGTATCGGGCTTATTATCTTCATAGTCCTCTGGG
>BOCB01000055.1 GCA_026002695.1 Synergistales bacterium | reverse complement strand
AAGTTTCTTTTTGGCAATGCATAGCGTCAGCGGTTATCGTCTTCTCTTTGACATCAAGAGTTTCAAGTATTTCTTGAAAGACGGGTATTTCGTTTGTCTTCTCGTGAATTGACTTTTGAGCAAGCGTCATTCCGCTTTCGGTTAAATACGCAGTGAGAATTTGCAGGGCCGAATGAGCTTTTCCTTTTTCGGACGTACTTCGAATTGCCTTCCCGTCAACGGCGATAATATCTCCTAAAAGCTCGAAGTTTTCTCGCATGATTTCAAGAATAACTACACCTGCTTTCTCGCCGTCTATCATATTCAAAATGCGGCTGAATGTAGGTTTAGATGGGATAGCTGTTATACCGAATTTTTCAGAAAACAGCGATACTCTGTTTTCAGCGTACATCACAATGTCTGACAACCGGTCTAACCCGCTCATCACAGCGCACATAACTATCGTGAGCACGTCACACAATTTATGTTCAACATAACTCTGGTGGCGCGGGTCTTCAATATTTGCAAATCTTTCTTTTATATTCAACTTTTTCACCTCAATAATATTTTTTTGCTTTCTGTATATTATCAAGGTTTTATGTGTTTTTGTTAAGACTGAAAATTTTATGAAACGGCCGTGATACAGAAACAGTTAGGTATTCCTGTGTTTGATCCACATATGATAGAATTGCTCATTAAACCGATTTTACTGGAGGAATGAACCGGCAGGAAACGCCGTGATCTTTCCCGCCAGCGTAAAACCAAGCCGGGCATCCTTGTAAAAGATGCCCGGCTTTTGGCGGTTCAATCCTTTCCGGCTTTCGGAGCGGAGACGAGCCAAGGCGTCCTCTCGGCGAAAGCCGGGTTCTTCCAGTTTTTCCGCACCGCTGTCCTCGACAGAGCTCCGAACATGAGAACCGCGCAGTACAGCAGGGGCGAGTCTAAGATAAACGCGCAGGCGAACGCCGCGAATGCCGCAAGCGCAAAGACGTTTCTGTAAAAATTCTCCGACGCGCGGACATCACTGCTCCAAAACATCTCTGTTAACCCGCTCTACCACGGAGTCCCGAGAATGATGTGCGGTAAGAGCAGAACGAGTCTCGGGAAATACGCCGTGAAGATCAGAGCCGGCACCCAGCAGAGCAGTATGAACCAGAGAGCCGGCTTCATCATCTCGTTTATGGGCGTGTTGGAGAGCCTGCCCGACAGATAGAGCACAGGGGCTGCCGGCGGCGTTATGCAGCCGAGGCCGGTGTTGACTCCCACGATCGCCGCGTAATGAATCGGGCTGAAGCCGAGCTCCGTTATTATCGGCATCAGTATCGGGGTCGTCAGCGTGACGACGCTGATGTCGTCCATCAGCATTCCCATGATCACCAGGAAGATGTTTATCATGCCCATGATGACCCACTTGTTTGTCGACACGGAGTAGAAGAGGTGAAGAACCTTCCCCGGAAGATCCTCCAGGATGTAGAGCCTGCTCAGCATCGACACGGAGTAGAGCATCACCATGATGACGCCCGTGGTGATGCCGGATTCGATCAGACAGTCCCACAGCCCTCTCGCCGTGAGTCCCTTGTAGACGAACATGCCGACCGGTATGGCGTACAGGACGGCGGCGGCCGACGCCTCCGTCGGGGTCATTATGCCGCCGTATATCGAGCCGAGAACTATGACCGGGAGGAACAGGGCCGGGATCGCGAGGACGCCCCTCGTTTTGAAAAGCTCCGCCTTCTCCGCTCTTGTGCGCTTTCCCGACACGAGCACGGTGGGGTTGTTCCGGAGAAGCCAGATGTTGGTGAGCGATATCAGAATCGTAACGAGTATTCCGGCTGAGACGGTGGAGAGGAAGCACGCGAGGACGGACTGTCCGCTGATCCAAGCGAAAATTATGAGCGTGGCGTTCGGCGGGATCAAAAGCCCCAGCAGGGACGCGTTAGCCATGAGCGCCGCGGTGTGCCCTTTTGGATAGCCCGCTTTGTCGAAGCGCGGGAACATGATGGCGCCGATGCAGGAAAGCGTCGCGCAGGCCGCGCCGGTGATGGATCCGAAGATGGCGCAGGAGACGGTTCCGACGACGCCGAGGCCGCCCTTGACGTTCCCGCAGAAGACATCGACGAGGTCTATCAGCTTCTCGCCTATCCTTCCCTTCTCCATAAGTCCGCCGGCCATTATAAACAGCGCTATCGCTATCAGTGAGATGGACGATATCTGAAGGAATCCGTGCGGGAGGAGCTGCGCGGGGTCGTAACCCATTCCGTCCGGGCCGCCGAAGTATATCAGCCACGCGGAGGACGCCATGAAGCTGACGGGAACCGGAACGCCGAGCAGCAGCGTTATTATCAGTATTAACAGCGCTATGTAAATCACGCCTTGTTCCCCCCGGCGAGAGCCTTTATGCTGAGCAAAAAGTTTCTCAGGAAATACAGCTCCATAAGTGACAGCCCTATGAATATGGCCGACTGAGATATCCACAGAGGTATGCGCCATGTCATGCTCTTCGGCAGGAACCGGAAGTTGCCCAGCGGCCCCATGAAGCTGAATTTGAGGTAGTTGAACCCGTAATAAACAAAGAGCCCGCACGCGAAGCAGGCTGCCGCCCACCTGATGGCGGCCAGTACGTTTCTCGTGACGCCAAGCGGAACGTACGCGTCGATTATGTCGGCTGTAACGTGCGAGTTGTTATATGCTCCATAGGCCGCTCCCATGAAGTAAAACCAGAAAGCTACCAATACGACGATCTCGTCATATCCGACGAAATTGACATGGAGTATGTACCGCGCGGCCGCGGCGCCCATTATAATCAGCGTAATCACGAGTGAGCCGACGGCTATCACTATTGAAAAGAAACCTACCATTACTTTGTCAAACTTGTTCATAGCAGGATTTTCAGGCATTAGTCTTCACCTCCGAAATTATAAAGAGCGGGAACGGTAAATACGTTCCCGCTCTTTATCTTTAATATGTCTCGCTGTCGTTTATTCGTATGCGTGGTTATTTAGGAGCAAGCTCCCTGTTGAACTCGTCCATGAAGGGTTTTGTCATAGTATCCGCCAACTTAGGCCACGTAGCCGCGACGGCCTGCTGTATGGGGAGCAGCTCCTTGGCGGTATACTTGAATACCTTTATGCCGGCATCGGCCATGAGCTTCGAGTACTTCTCGTCCTCCGCTTTCGCGAGCGGCACGCTCTTCGCCGCGACCTTAGCCACGACGTCAGCTATCATATCCCTGTCAGCGGGTTTCAGCTTGTCCCACGTCTTGGAGCTCATGAGATATGACTCGGCTTCGATGGAGTAGTTGGTCTGGTACCAAAACTTCGTAACGTCCTTCAGTATCGCGTAGGCGGCCGCCGGGGGCAGTCCGTCAACGGCGTCGACGACTCCGGTCTGGAGGGAGGTGTAGAGGTCGGAATAAGGTATGGTCATCGTGCGGAAGCCCATTGCCTTGGCTCCGAGCTGATAGACCGCCATGTTGGGAACGCGGCAGAGGACGCCCTTGTCAACCTTCGGATTGAGGGGCTCCACAAGCGCCTTCGTGCTGGCGATGCCGATAAAGCCCTCTACATTGAAGCCGAGGAACTTGACGCCGAGAGGCTTATTGAGCTCGTCCATCTTCTTGAAAGCCCAGCCGCCGGTTTTGAAAGCGTTCTCAAGCTGCGTGTAGTCCGAGGCGAAGCCGTTGATGTACGGGAAATTCATGCGGGGATCTATATCTCCGGGGGTCGAGATGAGCGCCATATCTATGGTACCCTTGATAAGCTCCTGGTGAACGAGCCCATAGTCGCCGAGCTGGTTGGCCGGGTAAACTTTGACCTCAATGCGCCCGCCCGACTTCTCCTTAATCGTCTTGGCTATATCGTTCATATAGCCGGTCGCGGCGTGCTCCGGCGGAAGCTGCCCGGCGAACCTGAGCGTGGTCTCAACCGCCGCGGAAAACTCCGGAATAGGAGCGGAAAGCAAAAAGGCAAAACACAAACACACGAGCGCGGCGGATACGAACAAGAACTTCTTCATCAATAACAACCCCTTACGATACTTATCTTAACGCCGCTTTGTGGCACGAAATCCCGGTGAAGCCCGCATAAACCATAATAAACCATTACCATAAATCACCTCCCAAAGGGAAATCTACATGAACATTTTAGATATCTTGCATGAATAATTTGGATGTTTGAGATGTTGAAATTCTACAAAAGGTACGCTGAAAAGTCAATACGTCCGTTAATAAAGTTTCCCGGAAATTCCACTACAAACCTCAAGCCAGTGTTCCAACATTCGCCCGTTCCGTTAACCCCGCCCGTTCAATCACATTTGCCCGTTATGAGCTTGCGCGGAAAATTTGAACCTGTGGTTTGAGGAAAAAAATTCCCTGTTTTCAAAATAATCTCATTGTGATAATATAAATAAGCTACGCTTTTGCGCGCGGCGCGTTTTTTAATTTGGTTAATTATATCTTGTCGTATAGGGGGGAATAGCTATGTCGAAGTTTTGCGATTGCTGCGGGCGCGGCCCGACTACCGGCAACGCGGTGAGCCACTCGAACCGCCACACGCGCAGGCGCTGGCTCATAAACATTAGGAGCGTCAGGGTGGATGTCGGCGGCGGCGAGGCGAGGAAGATGAAAATATGCACGAGATGCCTCCGCTCCGGACGAATAAACAGGGCGGCGTAAAATTTAACCAAACGACAGGAGAGACGCTGCGCGCAGCGTCTCTCCTGTCGTTTGGTTTTATATGTAACGCCTGTTATTTTATTCCGTATTGATCCAGCAGCTCCTGATAGCGCCGCTCGACATCGTTCACCGGGGCGGGGTCTTTCCATGTATCGCCTGTGCCGGGAGAGGGGAGCGGCGGTTCGGTCACGACCGGCTCCACCGGGTGAAATAACTCCGCCGGTTCCGTCTCTTCCTCAGAGTTCGGCAGGCCGGCAAGCTGATACTTCCCTCTTATCGCTCCGTCCTGCGGCGCGAGAATGAGCTGCGGGGCGTCCGGATCGGATCTGGCGGCGGCGACGGAGCCGCCGTGCCAGGGGCACGATGACGCCGGAGCTTGACCGATGGGCATCATGATCGTCGCCTTCTGAGGACAGCCGGATGCCGCTATGAAGCCTGTGTTCCTGCACACCGTTACGGACTCTACGCCGATGCCGGACGGGACATTGAATTCCTTCGGCGTGCCGAGTATCCTGACCGCCTCAGCCACAAATTCCTGCCAGACGGGAGCCGCGACCGTGCCGCCGAAAGCCCTGCCGAGGCTCTTATGATTGTCGTTGCCTATGTAGACAACCACGGTCAAATCAGGTACGCCGCCGGCGAACCAGACGTCCGTCCAGTCGTTCGTGGTGCCTGTCTTTCCGTACACCTGATAGCCCTCGACCTTTCCCCTCGTGCCCGTCCCCCACAGTACGGCCTGCATGAGGAGCGAACGCATTGTAACGGCGACCTCCGGGGAGAGCGCGTTGGAGAGGACGGGGCCGTTGTTCTCGACCGAGTCTCCGTTGCTGTCGAGTATGCGCTTTATGCCGAACGGCTCGACTCTGTAGCCGTTGTTGGCGAACGCGCTGAAGGCCGCGCACATCTCTATAGGCGTAACGCTGCTCGAACCGAGCGCTATGGAGAGGTTCTCCGGCAGATACGGAGTGGTTATCCCCATCGCGCGCGCCTGAGCCCTTACCGGCTCAACGCCGACTACCTGCGCCAATCTCACCGCGACGGTGTTTATTGATTTGGCGAGGGCGCTGAGCAAGACGACCTCGCCGCTGAATTTGCCGTCGCTGTTCTTGGGCGACCAGCCGTTGGGGAAATTGAGCGGCGCGTCGATGGCGTGATCCACCGGCCTGTAGCCGCTCTCAAAGGCCGTCGCGTAGACTATCGGCTTGAACGCGGAGCCCGGCTGACGATACGCTTGAGTCGCTCTGTTGAACTTGCTCTTGTCGAAATTCCTGCCGCCGACGAGGGCGAGTATCTCGCCTGTGTTGGGGTCGAGCGCGACGAGCGCTCCCTCGAACTTCATCTTCGATATGACTTTTTCAGCGTGACGCTGCAGGTCGAGGTCTATCGTGGTGTGTATCCTCAGGCCTCCCCTGTAAATCCTGTCACGGCCGTATTGCGGCAGCAGTTGCTTGAACAGTATGTGCGACACGAAATAGGGCGCGTCATCCAGGACGAAGCTCGCTTTGATCGACTGCGCGGTCATGGTGTATTTGAGCTTCTCAGATTGCGCGCGGTTCTTTTCCTCCGGAGTTATCGTTGAGATCTCGACCATGCGCGCCAGCACGTAATTCTGCCTCGCCGATGCGCGGTCCGGGTGTCTTATAGGCGTGTAGGCGTTCGGAGCGGGGAGCACGCCTATAAGCATCGACGCTTCGGCGAGGTCGAGCTGCGACGCGGGTTTGCCGTAGTAGACCTGAGCGGCGGCGGCTATGCCGTAAGCCCCGTGTCCGAAGTAAACCATATTGAGGTACATTTCGAGTATCTGATCCTTGGTGTACAGCTTCTCCATGCGCATAGCGATTATCGCCTCACTCGCCTTGCGCTGGAGTGTGCGTTCGCGGCTAAGGAACACCATGCGGGCCAGCTGCTGTGTGATGGTGCTCGCTCCCTGTTTGGCCGCGCCCGTCTGCAAGTCGCGTATGATGGCGCGTATGATGGCCTTTATCCTGATGCCCTGATGCTCGTAGAACTCACTGTCCTCGGCCGCCAAGACGGCCTTCGTAACCCAGGGGGAGACTTGCCCGATCTCGACCCACGTTCTGTTTTCCTCGAAGAGGCGCGCTATGACGCGCTCCTTCCTGTCATAAACGATCGACGTGAGGCTTGGCTGGTACTGTCTCATCTGCTCAATAGGCGGTATGTCGCGGGTTATGTCCTGAAGCAGCATGACGCCGACCACGGACACAAACGCGGCGGTCGCTATAAAAAGGAAAACAAGGGCGAGCAGACAGCCCTTCAAAAAAGCCGTAACCCGTGAGCGAGGGCGAATCTCGTCCTCTTCGCCGTCAATCCGTCTATCGTCGTCGTAATTCATTCAGCAGGCCTCATGAGAGATAATTAATATGGGGGCGAGGAGCGCCCCCACGGTTTGTTTTTTTACGCTACTTCTTCATCGTGCCGGTCGCGCGCAAACGCTCGTGCCAAGAGAGAGCCTCGGCCATTACGTGCGGTTCGTGCCCGCCGCCGGCTTCGGCGCGCGTCCTGTAGTCCGCCAGCGCCTCTCTGTATTCCGGGTTCGAGCACTTATTAATTATCTCTACGGAGCGCTCCCTCGGAGAGAGCGCGCGAAGGTCGGCGACGCCGTACTCCGTTACTATTATGTCGACGTCGTGCTCAGTGTGGTCGACGTGAGAGCAGAAGGGTACGACCTTCGATATTTTGTTGCCGTCGCCGGAGACTGAGGGGCAGAGGAAAACCGTCAGATAGGCGTTGCGGGCGAAGTCGCCTGAACCGCCGATACCGTTGAGCATTCTCGTGCCGCCGGCCATCGTCGAGTTTACGTGTCCGTAAATGTCGACTTCAACGGCCGTGTTCATGGCGATGAGGCCAAGCCGCCTGATTACCTCGGGATTGTTGCTTATCTCCTGCGGGCGGAGGACTACCCTGTCGCGGAACTCGGCTATGCGCGGGTAATACTTGGCCGCGCCGTCAGGACTTGGGGTAAGGGAGGTGCTCGACGCGAAGGCAACCTTGCCCGTGTCTATCAGGTCGAACGCGGAGTCCTGGAGAACCTCGGTGTAGACGGTCAATCCGTCCGTCGGCCACCGGGCGAGCCCGACGAGAACGGCGTTAGCCACGTTGCCGACGCCCGACTGGAGCGGGAGAAGCTGCTTGGGCAGACGCCCGGCCTTTACCTCCACGCTGAGGAAGTCAAGCAGGTTTGACGCCATCTTCGCGCTGACATCGTCGACGGGAGCGAGCGGACGCTGTGAGTCCGGCACGTCGGACGCTACAATCGCGGCTATCTTTTCTATCGGGCAGGGGAGTGTGGCGGTGCCTATGCGATCGCTGACCTTCTCAATCGGTATGGGCTTCCTGTTGGGCGGGGAGAGAGGCGAATAGATGTCGTGAATCCCCTCAAGGCCCCTCGGCTGCACCGTGTTCACCTCGATGATAACCTTCTCGGCCATCTCGACGAACGCGTTCGAGTTGCCGACTGAGGAGGTCAGGACGAGCCCCCCGTCCTCGGTTATGCGCAGAACTTCGATTATGGCGACGTCCATCTTGCCGAAGTAGCCGTACCTGACCATCTGCGCGCAGTGCGAGAGATGCTGGTCGGCGTACTTTATCGCGCCCGAATTTATGCCCTTGTTCAGTGTTTTGTTGGTCTGATAAGGCCAGCGCTTGGCGACACACCCGGTCTCGGCGAGCGCTCCGTCAAGCTCAGGTCCGGAGGAAGCTCCCGTCCAGAGATTGATCGGTATCGGCCCTTCCTTCTTCGCGCGCTCGGCAAGGGCCGTCGTAACGACCTTCGGATAGCCGGACGGCGTAAAGCCGCTCGTCCCAACGGTCATACCGGCTTTGATCAGATGGGACGCTTCCTCCGCCGAAACTATCTTGCCGTGAAGTTTCTTGTTGCCTACTAATTCCCTGATGTCGATCATCCTTCGTCCGTCCTTTCCATAAATAAAATAAAAAATCAAAACCGCGGAGGCTCCTCGCCCCCTTCGCAAGGGTTATCACCCTTAGACCCTTGTTAAGGGCCGAGGTACTTTTTCTTTACTTTACTGAATCAAGATATTCCTTCACACCGGTTTCGTAAAGATTATTGCCCAGCGAATCGATTATTACGGTCACGGGGAAATCCTTTACGGTGAGCTTGCGTATCGCCTCAGAGCCCAAATCCTCGTAGCAGACCATCTCGCAGCCGACTATGCGCTTGGCTATCAGGGCGGCCGCGCCTCCTATGGCTCCGAAGTAGACCGCGCCGTGTTTCTTCATGCTGTCGATGACTTCGGGCGAGCGCTTGCCTTTGCCTATCATGCCGGTCAGGCCGAGTTCGATCAGGCGCGGGGCATAGGCGTCCATGCGATAGCTCGTCGTCGGTCCGGCGGAGCCTATGACATAACCGGGCTTCGCGGGCGTCGGCCCTACGTAGTATATAACCGCGTCATGTATATCTATCGGGAGCTTCTCGCCCTTGTCGATGAGTTCGACCAACCTCGCGTGAGCCGCGTCGCGCGCGGTGTAAATATATCCGTTAAGGAGGACGGCGTCGCCCGCGCGGAGTGACCTTGCGTCTTCCCTTGTGATCGGAGCGCTTATGTTCTTTACAGACACAGACATTTTACAGACACCCCCTACAGCGTGGCTTTTATATGTCGGGTTACGTGACAGTTGATGTTCACCGCCACCGGCAGACCCGCAATATGAGTCGGATAGGTCTCGATGTTCACGGCGAGCGCCGTCGTCTTGCCGCCGAAGCCCTGCGGCCCCACGCCTATCGCGTTCACGCGCTCAAGGAGTTCAGCCTCCATGTCGCTGTAATATTTGTCGGGATTACGCGCGTCGGTCGAGCGCATGAGCGCCTTTTTCGCGAGGAGCGCCACCCTGTCGAACGTGCCGCCTATGCCCACGCCTATCACGATCGGCGGGCACGGGTTAGGCCCCGCTATCTGAGCGGTCTCGACCACGAAGTCCTTTACGCCCTTCTCGCCCTTGGCCGGCGGGAACATGACGAGACGGCTCATGTTCTCCGAGCCGAAGCCCTTGGGGCCGACGGTGACGGTGAGTTTGTCGCCGGGTACTATGTCGGTTGTGATGACGGCGGGAGTATTGTCGCCCGTATTTTTGCGGCGAAGCGGGTCGGCAACCACGGACTTGCGCAGGAAGCCGTCTGCGTATCCTCTGCGGACGCCCTCATGTATCGCTTCGCAGAGGTCGCCTCCGGTAATGTGAACCTCCTGCCCGATCTCGATATATATCCACGCCATGCCGGTGTCCTGACAGATGGGGAGGCTCGCGTCGCGCGCTATGTCCATGTTCTCGATCAGCTTGCCGAGAGTGTCCTTGGCCGGAGCCCACGGCTCGTTTTTGTAGCACTCATGGATACGGTTGGATATGTCCTTCGGAAGAATTATATTCGCCTCGATACACATTTCACGCACCTTATCCGTGACGGATGACGCCGATATTTCTCTCAACGCAAAATCCCCCTTCATTAAGTTTTATAAGATTATACATCATTTTTTTCGACAAGTTCAAAGTTACTGCTATAATT
>BOCB01000054.1 GCA_026002695.1 Synergistales bacterium | reverse complement strand
GCGCCAGCTTTGGCCGACCTGCCGCCCGCGATTATGAACGAGGTTGCCAAGGCGTTTTTATTTGAGAGTTGGAAGAACGAACTCCGGGCAGAAGTTGACATTGCGGGCATAGACTGGACAGCCGACAGAGCAAAGTTTTTATCTGACTGTAAATCACAGCACACGGCCAAGGCATACGGGGCGGCGCTCGATAGGCTTGAAGCGTGGACAGAGCGCGAAGGATTGAACCCCTTGACGCTCACACCAGCGCAAGCCGATGACTTTATCCGAGACCTTAAAGCGGATGGGCGGGCGGCTGAATCCGTGCGCCGCGACATTGCCGCTGTGAGCGCGTTCTATACGTGGATGAAGAGACCGCATAAAAACATCGAGAACCCGATACGGGGCACGAAGATGAGGCCTGAGCGAGCCGCTAAGAAAGAGACAATCATTCCGTCAACCGATGAGCTTAAAATAATACTCGCAGAGGCGAACCCGATAGACAAGGCTCTCATTTCAGTCATGGCGTTCAGAGGATTGAGGGCGGGGGCGCTGCCGACGATCGAGCGCAAGGGCGACCGCTTCAAAGGTTCGAGCAAGGGGAAGACGCTGAAAGAAAATGAGGTTGACGGCGTAACATTCCCGGCCAAGGTGATAGAGGCGATAGAGGTGGCGGGATTGGACAGCCGCAAGCCGTTTTATAAGATGTCCGCAAACTCGATTGAGAAGAGAATCCGCTATCTTTGCGGCAAGCTCCACAAAGAAGGGAGAATCAAGGCCGCTTTTTCAGCTCACGACTTCCGGCATTATTTCGCCGCGACTGAGTACACCAAAAGTAAAGATATTTTCAAGCTCTCAAAACTGCTGAATCATTCCGGCATACAAGTTACACAGACTTATCTCCGTTCACTTGGCATTGAAGCGGGGGCATAAGTTTATCGACCTTGTAAAAGTACGGCCTTAAATCGCATTGTGGCGGGGCTGAGAATATGGTTAAGGGGAAGTTGACCTTGGCCGTATTTTTTGTTCAAAGAGCGTGGTAAACTACACACGCATATCGGAGAGAAACATACAGCGGTGCATAACAGCACAATACAACAGCGTGCAACAGCAACAATACAGCAAAAGAATACAGCATATGGGGGTGTAGTATGCCGTGGTATTGCTTAATATTACAGCAGCGGCAAGAGCGGCAGGGCGCGATCGTTCAACGATACAAAGATACATCAAAAGCGGCAAATTGAGCGCGTCCACGGATGCCGCAGGACGTGCGGCAGTGGACACGTCAGAGCTGATGCGGGTATTCGGTGAGCTTAAAACAAATGCCGCAACGCCACAGCAACAGGAGAGTGCGGCAATACCGCAGGGCGCGGCGGTTATTATTGCGGCATTGCGGCGGGAACTCGATATGGCGAACGAGAGAGAACGAGCCGCGATAGAGAGAGAACGAGAGGCGAACGAGCGCGAATTGTGGTATAGGGCGCGAATTGAAAGGCTCGAACTTCTATCACTTCCAAAGGGCGATGTACCGCCGGAGGGCGAAGCTCCAAAGAAGTGGGGGCGCATTGAGTGGGGCGGCGGCAAAAAAAATTGATGTGCGAACGCTAAGCGGCCTAAAACAAAGGCCGCTTTATTTTTGAGGTGAAATCTGATATGCTGTAGGAGCGCTAAGGAGGTGAGAAAAATGTCTATACCTACAGAACATTTCAACATCATAGATCCATGGGAGAAGAATCTCAAAAAATTAGAACAAGAAGTCGGTAGGGCGTGCCTATCCTGTCCAATGTGCCAGGGAATATGCCCAGTTGATTTTTGTGTGTATGACGAACGTTGCTATTATAGCGGGAAAATAAGAGTGGCAATGGAAATCTGCAAAACGATGAGAGAAAAATTTAACGAGGCGCGATCAAGAATATAGCGGTATTAATACGGGACGAATGGTTGAGGCTGTTCGTCTTTTCTTTATGGGCGGGGGAACATGAGAAGTGACAGCGCCGAGTGTGGTGGCTGATTGTTGGAGCAAAACCTGCAGGGTTTTCGTTCAACCGGCATGAGCGCGAGGAATTTCTTGTATAGACGGCGAAAGAGGAGAAGGAGCTGCGAATATTCGACGCTTGGCTCTCGTGTCATACGCAGGAGGAAATTGCCAAAACTGCCGGAATAACGCAGAAAGCAATATCCGAAAAAATTGATAATTTTATACCTTTGGTATTAGAGAACCAAAAGTATAAATCTGTTGCTAACTATCAAGACGACTTCACGCCTCCGCTGTACAACGCCTGGAGGCACAAGATTGGACAGTCCGATTTTGGCCGTTTATTCAACGCCACAATCGATTTTAAGCCACTACTTTGCATTGATAGGTATTTCTTTATCGCCCGAATCCTCCCCCCCTGTGAGTTCGGCCTTGCTCTATTGCTGTTCTCACAGGGGGCTTTTATTCCGTTTTCTTATATGGTGGCCATAGCAGGAATTGAATATATATTTTAACTCTTGCTATTAGCTGATTTATAGCTATGAATAAAATTTGTTAGTCCATTTTATAGTCCGTTTTTGCGTTGCTTGACTGAAAGATTATTTGATACTTGACTATAAAATTAAAGGTGATATTATAAATTAACAAAAGAAAGAAAGGAGCATTGTCGATGTCAGATAAAAAAGAGGATATTCCACCAAGGATTAGCTTTACTCTCCGCCTCTCTCCAGAGGAGGCCAAGGCTTTTCGATTCAAGCTATTGGAGAAGGACTTGAAGGCGCAAGACGTGCTGAAGAAGGCCGTGGAGGATTTTTTGAAACAAGACGCGAAGTAACAGAGAACCCCGCAAGAGCGGCTATCTTGACCGGAGAGCGCTCACACGGGGCAGGCAAGGCATAACCCTTGTGAGGTTATTTTATCACACGGGCTTGCCTTTGGGGGTACCAGAGGAGGCAATACGATGAGACTGTACGAACAAAACACCGATTTTCCGTTGGAGTATTACTGCGACGAACTGAGGGATGAGATAACGAAGGTACAAACGCTTATTTTCAGCGTATATCACTATATCATCCCCATTGACGAACACGCGGACATCGTCAGCGGCGACGAATGCGCGAGGCGCGACGCAGATCACATTCTAAGGATGGCACACAGCAAGATTGAAGAGCTGTACAGGATAGTTTACGATATTCGCAAAGGGTTTGTAAGGGCAAGATAATGGCGCAACGGCCAAGGCGAGGGGGGATGGCTCAATCGCCTTGGCCGATTGTTGAAAAATGTTGATAACTTTTTTTGACCTTGTTTGAAAATGGTTGTAAATCAGGGGGTATAATGCTACTTGACATTGAGGCCTTAAAAATATATCCTTCAATAGCGAGAAGGTGAGACGCTCAATCTTGTGTTGGAAGCACAAGAACTGAAAGAGCGACTCACCCATCAAAACGAATTGTTTTACCGATGTTTTTGCCTTATTTGAGACTATCTGTGTCTGGTTGTGTCTCATTGTGTTTGGTTATTGTCGATTAAAGTGTTTTAATTGTCAAGTAGTCTACCATAGTCTAATATAATCTAACATAGCCTTACAGGCTGTCGGTATTACAAAATCGAATTTGATAGAGCCTTCTCGTATTCTAAATACGGGGAGGCTTTTGTGCATTTGTATATTTGACGAAACAAGCGGAAAAAAATACCCTCGAACAGCGAGTTGTCGAGGGCGGCGAAACAGCGAGATAAACGATTGTGAGGTAAAGTATAATGGCAAACGAGCAAGGAATCAAGAGCAAAACTGCTATTTCAGCAGATAATGAAGATTGGATGATCGGCTTGACAGAGCCGGATGAGGGACAGAAACAGGCGGCCAAGGTTACACCGGCAGAGCTGTTAAGTTTTGCAGAGCTTTACATATCAAAAGGTTTTGCCATATTCCCCTTACCAGCGGGAAGGAAAAGCCCCAGTATGCTGATGTGGCCGGACAGAGCTGCAAAGGATATTAGCGTTGTGCGAGGATGGCTGAAAGACGGTTACAGCAACAAAGGTTACACCAAAAAGGACGGTTCGCCAGGCTCTGATAAGCGTCAATATGTCGGCGGGTGGGGCATACTTACGGGCGCGGCCTCCGGGCTGTTCGTGCTGGACGTGGACACCAAAGACGGCAAACAGGGCGCTTTGTCCTTGGCCACAATCGAAAAGGAACACGGTTCACTTCCGATAACTCCAATGCAGACCACGGGGAGCGGCGGCCTTCATTACTTCTTCCGTTCATATGAAGGATGCAAGAACAGCGCAGGAGTGGCCGGGGTTGACCTCGACACACGCGGCGATGGCGGCTTTATTGTGGGCAGTCCATCTATTCACCCGGACACGAAGAAGCCTTATGCGTGGACAGTGGGGCTTGATGTACCTATTGCAGATACGCCGGAATGGCTGATTGAGAAGCTAAAGACGGCCAAGGCGGCGGCCAAAAAGCAGGACGCGCGCAAGAAGAAAATCCCACGCGGCAAGCGGAACGATAGTCTAAATAAAATCGGCTTTAAGCTCCGCAAGCAAGGACTTGATGAAGCAGCTATCTACGAAGAGATATGCAGGATTGACTTGGAGAGGTGCGATCCTCCGCTTGCGAGCGAGCCGGATGGGGAGGCAGAGCTTCACGCGATAGCACACAGCGCGGCGGAGTGTCCGACTGCTTCAGAGGATGTTGAAATGGTGTTAAAAATGCTCTGGGATAAGGGCATATACCTCAGCACTCACGCGACACGCAAAGGCTATTACTACGCAATGGAAAAGCCAAGCGGAATGGAATATTTCACATTCCGAGACGGGCAAAAAAGGCTCTCGGCTATCCTCAATCAGTGGGACGGTACAATAATCGATCCCATAGAACATATCGACACGGGCAAAGTCCGCTTGATACTCAAAGAGGTTTGTGAGTACGAAAAGCCGTATGGGTTCAACTCAGAGACGCAGGAGTTTAATACATGGCGCGGTTTTCCATTTAAGCCGATACGGCATGACAGCAAGGCCGATGATCTTGATTGGTATCTCGCTTGGCTGTTGAAACTCTTTGGAGGTGATAAGCCCTCTCTTAATTGGTATATTCAGCGGATCGCGTATATCCTCCAATGCCCCGCCGAGAAGGCAGGGACGGCTATACTGCTGCGCTCTGATATGGGCGGCTCTGGTAAGGATTTGATGTTTATCACGCCACTGAAGGCTTTATTCGGCTCTGCGTTCGTCAGTGTTTCGGCTGCTGTTTGGAGCTCACCTTTCAATAGCGCATATGCTCAAAAACTGCTTTGCTACCTTCCCGAATCCACGTTGACCGGACGAGTGGACGGTACAGAATCAATCAAGGCTCTCATTACCGATGAGACGATCCCCGTACACGGCAAAAACATGGACGCTTACACAGTTACCAGTTACCTAAATCTGATCCTCACGACAAACCGCTCTCGTGTCTTTTCCGACAAGAGCGGCGGGCGGCGTTTTGCTCTGTTCAACATATGCGAGGATTACATTGAAGAGCTGAGGGCGGCGGACACTAAAAAAATCCGTGCGGAGTTACAGGAAACGGAATTTATAGAAACGCTCTACCGCTATCTAATGGATGTCGTTGTTGATTTCAACCTCATAAAGGCCGCCCCATCGACAGAGGTACAGAAACAAGCGCGGCTTGATTCCATGTCGCAGATCCACCGGATCATTCTAAATCGGATTCTCGACGGTGATTTCCGGGCAGTTTCCGGGATGTCGGGGGACACATACGACACCGTCAACAATTCACTGACTGCGGCGGAGCTTCAGCCGTTCTTGAAGGATACCGCCGAGACGCGGAAGTACGGTGTGAGCAACACAAAACAACTTGGGCATGAGCTGACGAAGTTTGAAAAGCTGTGGAAAGGACTGATACGAGACATTCACGGCATTGATGTGTTTTTTGAGATGGTAGACAAGCACCGAAACCTTAAAGGTTTACGGTGGGAGACAATAGAGAAATAGCAAGGTATTAGCGGTTTGCGAGGTTTTGAAATCCAGTAGTATCAAGGATAAACGATTATAACCTCGCAAACCTCGCAAACATACTCGCGTGATAAATGCAGTAAATACAATATGTTATAAGTTTTGCGAGGTTTGCGAGGTTATATTTTATGTTTTTAGTTATCTGAAAAAGATATATATATTTTTTTTAATGAGAGTATATACGAAGTATATATAAGAAAAAAATATATATATATTATTTATATATAAAAACATACTATGTTAAACCTCGCAAACCTCGCAAACGCTATAAATAAAGGTATTGCAAGCTGAAAACGCGCGAGTATATATGCGAGGTTAAGCGAGGTTTGCGAGGTTTTGAGTAGGGGGGATAAATCAATGAGCCTGAGAGAGCTATTGCCCATAGAACCGCACTGTAACAGCATTGAGAGTATATATGACTTTGCCCTTGACGAACGCCGGGCAATCATAGAGGCCGAGGGCGGCATATGGAGCGAAAAGACGCGAGACGCAGCCGAAAAAGCTGAGGGATGTTTGAAAAGATACATTGAGGCGCACGCCGAGCCGCTGATTCCGTTCGACTGGTCGGCGTGGAGAGAGGAACGAGCAAAAGAAGCCGATGAGAGAAAGGAGCGGGGGAGCAGTTTCAGAGCGTTCGGGATTAAGTAGAGAACATAACCCAAAGGAGGCGTTAGATGAAGATTCGGTTTATCGAGCATAGATTCAACACCAAGGCAGCAAAATGGATTGAGGTACTGGATGGGCTTGCCACGGAATACCTCAGCAGAGGGCGCCGTCTCACGTCCAGACACGCGTTTTATCGGCTCGTGGGCATGAACATCGTCCAGAATACGGAGAAGGCATATAAGGCCGTTTGTGGGGTTATCGACAACGGCAAGCAAGCGGGGCTTCTCGACTGGGGGGCGTTTGAGGATTTACAGCGGACAGTGAAGGGCGATACCGAAGAGCCGTATCACGGAGCTTTTGATATTGACATAAGAGAAGCTGTGAAGCGTGATATTGAAACATGCTTTTCTTCCGGCATGTGGGCGGGGCAGCCTTATTACATCGAAGTATACACAGAAAAGAGCGCGCTTGTGTCAATAATCGGAGAAGCGGCCAATAAATGGAATAGGCCGTATCTGTCTTGTCGAGGGTACAGCTCAAACCAAACGCTTTACGAGGCCGCTTGTCGATTCAAAAAGAAATTCGGCCAAGGTAAAAAATGCGTTCTCCTTTATGTCGGCGACAGCGATCCGAGCGGTGAAAACATGGTTGACAATATCCGCGGAAAGCTCGAACGTTTCGGGGCTGATTCCGTGAATGTCCGCAAAGTGGCGCTGACGTTGGAGCAAGCTCAAGCCTATGACTTGCCTCCGCAAATGGTGAAAGATTCAGATTCGAGAGCCGCGAGCTATCGGCTGAAGCATAACATCAATACGTGCTGGGAGTGCGACGCTTTAGAGCCGGATGTTCTTCAGCGGATGGTGAGCGAGGCAATAGGCGAATACTTCGATGACGGGATTCGGGAGGCCAATATCGCTGAGATGGAGGAATACAAGCTCGAACAGTGGGAAAGGTACAAGCCGATTCTTGACCGGATTGAAGAGTTGACGGCATAGCTCACGAGAGCCGGAAAAACAGAACACTGACGGAGGTGTTGAAGATGAGCAGAAAGGGTACGCAAATCACGGAAATTCACGAAAAAACGGGGGTGGGGGCTGTTGCCGAGGCCGCGATTGATTCAATCATTGGCGGCGCTTCCATAACAGACGCGGCGGCTTCGGTGGGGATAACGCGGGAAACATTGTCGAGATGGTTACATCGTAATCCTATTTTTATGGCGCGATTGAACGAGCGCCGGGCTGAGGTTCGAGATGTGAAATTCGCCGGGCTTATATCGCTTATAGAGACAATCGAGGAAGGAGTAAAAACGGCTTTCGAAGATTCGGATGTTCCGGCTGCTGTGAAAATACAGAGCGGATTATCGGCTCTGCCAAAGTTTTACGCCATGCTTGTGGCGTTCGACACGGGTACGACGAACCCCGAAACAGTGGCGCGGAAAATAGTATCAATACCGATGATCGAGCAATTTGATGATCTTCCTCCGACTATAGCGGTTGCATTAATGGAGGCAGAGCGGGAATTGCAAGAGCCATGCGCGGCCGCTTTGGGCGATTGCGGCCGGGTACAGTGAAAAGGCGGCGCGTGCGATTGGACAAAGTTTACTGACAAAAGCAGACATTTCAACGGCCATACGCGAGCGCGAGCAGGAGCGCTGGGATGAGCTGATAGGCACGAGGGAACAGCGCCAGATATTTTGGACGGCGATAATGAGAGACGAAGCCGCCGAGGTGAAGGATCGGCTCAGAGCGTCCGAGTTGTTAGGCAAGAGCGAAGGCGACTTTATAACACGCACGGAGATAACGGGCAAGGACGGCGGCATTATTACGGGCATCGATTTCTCGACTCGCTCTACCGAGGAGCTGATAGCTATTAGCGGGGAGGATGGCGGGGTAACACTGAGCCCAATTTTGGGCTGAGTAAGTCGAAAGGAGGGGATGTACAGCACGATGACAGAGCAGCAAGGCGATAGGCTATCACGCGAGGCATTGAACGCATTGCCGACGGCTCTGCACAAAACGGCGCTGCTTGTCGAGTTTGTAGGTATGCCGCCGGAGGACGCAGCTGTTATGCTTCACGTTTCGGCTGAGGAAGTGTATCAGCGGCTGGCAAAGATCGAGAAGATAAAGAGAAAGAGGTGCGGCAGATGATTGACGAGGGCAGGACAGAAATTAACGACGCAGAGCTTGACGCATTGTTGACAGCGTGGCCGGAGGAAAAAGCGGCGGAGGCGGCGGCAGCGGGAAAGATTTTTAAGTTCCTTTTTGATGTCGGGATGCCGGAGAGCGAGACAGAAAAAATTATTGACTTGCTGGACGGTTTGACAGATATTGTGCGGCGCGGCTCGTTTATGAAGGGCATTTTACTGGGTGATTTGATGGCAAAGGAAAGTTTTACGAGCTTGATTGAAATCTGCCAAGCCTCCAGTGATAACTTATGGACGTGCCCATGTCTTGACGCGGTGCAGAGCGACGCGATAGAGAAGAGCATGAATGAAGTGGCCGCTAAGACGTTTACGCAGGAGGCGTGTGAGGTTGTGCCTTTCGAGGAAGTCAAGCGCTACTACATAGACAGAGCGGGGGGGCGGCTCGATGGCTGATTATAATACCGGTATTCCGATGCCCGGCTTCCGTTCGGTGCGGATTGAGAAGGCCGAGAAGACGAAGAGCAAGAGCGGCAACGATATGTTGAAGATTCGCCTTGCCGTCTCGAAGGGCGGCGGCGTTGCATACAAGAAGCATGTATATCACTATATCGTCGAAGGTACGAAGTTTTACGGCCATGCGCTCAAAGATTTTTATGACGCTTTCGGGATACCGGGCGATAATGACAATCCGTATCTGTGGCGCGGCGCGGTGGGCGTGGCCAAGATAGAGCGAGAACCTTACAACGGCCAGTTGACGGCCAAGGTAAAGAAGCTCGTGCCACGCGACAAGGCAAATGATAGGCTTGCGGAGCAGAAATTAGCGGACGAAGCGCAAAAAATAGCTGCCGAGCAGGGCGTTGTATTATATGGGCAGGATGTTCTCAATTCGGTGCCATTCTGATGAGCATACCGACACCGGAGGATGACAAGGCAATCGAGCGGCTTTTTGACTTATTGGCTCATTACTTCCGGCTGAGGATTGAGGGCGGCGCGCGCTTCACAAGATGGGCAGACGCGGCGAACGCGCAGCAGAAAATAATCAATACCGCTCCAAAGAATATTGACGCTGAGGCGCTGCTGACGGTATTTGAGGCGGCATATTGCCGAGGCCATAAGGACGGGCAAAAGATAGGCTTGACAAGATGATTGTTAGCTGATAACATTATCTTATCAGCTAAGACAAATTGACTTGTAAAACGGCTGAAATTCAAGTGATAGCAAGGTGTTACAAGTATGAATAACACAAAAAACGGGGCTGGCTGGCTCTAATTTCATGCAAATTACGACAGCGACAGCGGCGGGGGCTTTGGCGGTAACGAATATGGCGAAGTATATAGCCGAGTCTGCGCCAGCTTTGGCCGACCTGCCGCCCGCGATTATGAACGAGGTTGCCAAGGCGTTTTTATTTGAGAGTTGGAAGAACGAACTCCGGGCAGAAGTTGACATTGCGGGCATAGACTGGACAGCCGACA
>BOCB01000053.1 GCA_026002695.1 Synergistales bacterium | reverse complement strand
CGTCCACTGCGACATCATATGCTTTACCATTGACCGTTACTCTGAAATTACGAGCCATTTCTTTTATAACCTCCTCTTATATATTTAGAAGACCGATTTATCGTCAGGAGACCGAAGGGTAAAGATACCCCCCTACTCAACGCCCTCGAAGTTCTGGAACCTGCCCTCGATGCGCCACGCCGAGCTGCCCGCCGTGCCTGCGCCGCCCGCGGACGAAACGCTCAGTATCCGAGCTCCGCCGCCGCAGATCGCGGCTATCGCGGCCGTTATGACGGCGACTACCTCGTCCTCGTCACCTGACGGCGCGGCGTAAGGAGCGCCCGCCGATACGGAAGCCGGAGCCGCCGCGGCGGCAACAGGAGCGGGACCGGGCGCGGGAGCCTGTATAATCTGCGGCTGATTGTTGGATCTGAAGAGCAGCACCATCACGCTCAGGCCTATTATGACCAAAAACGCCAGGCTGACCCCGAGTATAGCGAATATCAGATTGATGAAAACTTCCAAAGTCATTTATATCACCGCCTAGCCCGGCATTACGCCATGCTTGCGTTTCGGCCTCAGTTCCTTCTTGTTCTCTGTCATCACAAGCGCCTCGTAGAGAGCCGGGCGCGTCTCCTCGGGGAGTATAACCCTATCCACAAACCCTCTCGCCGCCGCGGGATACGGCGTGGCGAAAGCTTCGCGGTACTCTTCTATCTTCGCGGCGCGGGTGGCTGCCTTGTCCTCGGCCGCGTCGATCTCCTTGCGGAAGATTATGTTGGCCGCGCCTTCGGCGCCCATAACGGCTATCTCAGCCTGAGGCCACGCGAGGACGACGTCGGCGCCGAGGTCCTTGCTGCACATGCCGAGGTACGAGCCGCCGTAGGCCTTGCGAAGAACTATCGTTATCTTGGGGGCCGTAGCCTCGCTGTACGCGTAGAGGAGCTTCGCGCCGTGCTTGATGATGCCGCCCATCTCCTGCGTGAGGCCTGGGAGATAGCCGGGCACGTCGACGAAGGTTACGATCGGGACGTTGAACGAATCGCACAGGCGGATGTGGCGCGCTGCCTTGCACGAAGCGTCTATGTCGAGGCATCCGGCCATTACTTTGGCCTGGTTGGCGATGATACCTATTACCTTGCCGCCGACGCGGGCGAAACCGGTCACGATGTTCTGCGCGTGCAGACCCTGCACTTCAAAGAAGTCGGTGTTGTCGACGACCTTCTTTATGACGTCGCGCACGTCGTAGCCCTTGTTCGGATCGGGCGGGACTATGCTGCGCAGCTCAAGGTCGGCGCGCTTCGGATCGTCGCCTGTCTCCTTAAAGGGAGGATCCTCCAAGTTGTTCGAGGGGAGGAAGGAGAGGGTCTTTCTTACCTGATCGTAGCACTCGTCCTCGGTGCTGGCAAAAAAGTGAGCCACGCCGGACTTCTGGTTGTGAGCCTTCGCGCCGCCTATCTGCTCGGACGTAACGTCCTCGCCCGTAACGGCCTTGATTACCTGCGGCCCTGTGATGTGCATGATGCCCACCTTGTCGACCATGTATATGAGGTCGGTGAGAGCCGGGCTGTAAACCGCGCCGCCCGCGCAGGGACCCGCTATTACCGAGAGCTGCGGGACGACGCCGGACGCCTTGACGTTGCGGAAGAATATCTTGCCGTAGCCGGAGAGCGCGTCAACGGCTTCCTGAATGCGAGCGCCGCCGGAATCGTTGATGCCGACGCAGGGAGCGCCGTTCTGGGTTGAAAGTTCGAGAACCTTGCATATCTTATTCGCGTGAGCCTCGCCGAGGGAGCCGCCGATTACCGTGAAGTCCTGGCTGAAGACGTATACTATGCGTCCGTCAACCGTACCGTAGCCGGTAACGACGCCGTCGCCCGGGAAGACCGTTTTTTCCATGCCAAAGTTCGAACAGCGGTGCTCGACCGTTTCGTCGAGCTCGACAAAGCTGCCCGGGTCGAGTATCTTGTTGATCCTCTCGCGCGCGGTCAGTTTGCCCTTTTCATGCTGTTTCGCTATGGCCTTTTCGCCGCCGCCCTGCTCTGCCTTTTCCCTCTTCGCAATCAGCTTCTCGCAGAGTTGATCGATAGTACGATCCGCCATACCTCTAAAACCTCCTTAATAAAAATACTCTTATAACCAGTGGTTTACTTTAACGCTGGCTCAGTTCGAGCAAAATGCCGCTTGCCTTCGGGTGGACAAACGCTATAAGCGCGCCGCCCGCGCCCTTGCGAGGCTTCTTGTCAATCAGCTGAACGCCCTTCTCCTCCAGCTCGGCAAGCGCCGCATGGAGATTGTCAACTCGGATTGCAATGTGGTGAAGGTGGCTCTTGCCGCCGTTCTTCTCCAAGGCCTTGGCTACCGTACTGTCGGGAGAGGTCGGCTCCAGCAGCTCGATCTCGGTATCCTTAATCGGCAGAAACGCCGTCGTAACCTTCTGATCCTCCACCGTCTCCTTGCCCGTGCACTTCACGCCAAGCGTGTTCTCCCAGAATTTCAGCGCCTCGTCGATGTTCGGCACAGCTATTGCGATGTGATCAACTACCGTCAGGTTCAATGACATTTGGAAATCCCCCTTAATTTATAGATTTAACATTAGAGACCTAAAGTTAGAAGCGAGTAGGGGGAAGTAACTTCCCCCGCCCGTTATAAAAGCTATTGCTGTGTTACTTCTTTTTCTTTGCTACTTCCGCCTTGAGCCAGTCGATACAGGTTGTCGTCGTGGTGCCCGGGCCGAAGATCGCGCCTGCCCCTATCTCCACGAGCCTCGGAATGTCGCTCTCCGGGATGACTCCGCCGCCGAACAGAATGATGTCAGCCGCGTTCTTCTCCTTCAGGAGATCCTCTATCGCCTTGAAATAGTGCTCATGAGCGCCTGAGAGTATCGATATTCCGATCGCGTCGGCGTCCTCCTGAATGGCGGTTTCCACTATCTGCTCCGGGGTCTGCCTGAGACCTGTGTATATGACCTCCATGCCGGCGTCGCGGAACGCGCGCGCTATAACCTTTGCGCCTCTGTCGTGACCGTCAAGCCCTGGCTTTGCGACAACTACACGAATTTTATCAGCCATAACGTTTACCTCCTCCGATGCCTTGCTTAAAGTACCACGTTCTCTTTATACTCGCCGAAAACCTCGCGCAGTACGCCGCAGATCTCTCCCTCGGTCGCGTAAACGCGAACGGCGTCCAGTATCTTGGGCATGAGGTTCTCCTCGCCCTGCGCCGCCTTGCGGATGTCCTCGAGAGTATCCTTAACCTTGACGTTGTCGCGGCCTTCCCTCATCTTGCGGAGCTCGGCCTCCTGGTTCTTGCCGACCGTCTCGTCGACGCGGAGTAGCTTCCTTGCGGAGTCGTCCTCTTCTATGTGGTACTTGTTGACGCCGACCACTATCCTGTCGCCGCTCTCGATGGAGCGCTGGTAGTCATAGGCCGAGTCCTGAATGTGCTGCTGCGGATAGCCGCGCTCGATGGCGGCGAGCATTCCGCCGAGGTCGTCTATCTTCTTGATGTACTCCCACGCGCCGTCCTCTATCTGCTTCGTGAGGGACTCTACGGCGTAGCTGCCCGCGAAAGGATCGACAAAGTTCGTGATGCCGGACTCGTTGGCAACTATCTGCTGCGTGCAGAGGGCTACGCGCACGGACTCGTCGCTCGGAAGAGCGAGAGCCTCGTCAAGGCTGTTCGTGTGGAGCGACTGAGTGCCGCCGGAGACCGCCGCCATCGTCTGAATCGCGACTCGGACGATATTGTTCATCGGCTGCTGCGCGGTGAGCGTGCAGCCCGCTGTCTGCGTGTGGAAGCGGAGCATCTGCGCCGACTTCTCGGTTACGCCGAAGCGCTCCTTCATTATCCTCGCCCATACCTTGCGAGCGGCGCGGAACTTAGCGACCTCTTCGATGAAGTCGTTGTGCGAGTTGAAGAAGAAGGAGAGGCGTTTGCCGAATACGTTGGGATCCTGACCCTTCTTTATGGCCGCGTCAACATAGGCGATGCCGTCCGCGAGCGTGAACGCGACTTCCTGAATGGCTGTCGAGCCGGCTTCGCGGATATGGTAGCCGGAGATCGAGATGGTGTTCCACTTGGGAACCTTCGTGCCGCAGAACTCGAATATGTCGGTGATGAGTCTCATTGAGGGCTTGGGCGGGAAGATGTAGGTACCGCGCGCGATGTATTCTTTGAGAATGTCGTTCTGGATTGTGCCGCCGAGCGATTCGGGGTTGATTCCGTTCTTTTCGGCGACCGCTATGTACATTGCGAGCAGTACGCCGGCCGGTGCGTTGATGGTCATTGAAGTCGTAACCTTGCTGAGATCAATGCCGCCGAAGAGTATCTCCATATCGGCGAGGCTGTCGATCGCGACGCCCACCTTGCCGACTTCTCCCTTGGCCATCGGGTGATCCGAGTCATAGCCTATCTGCGTCGGAAGGTCAAACGCGACTGAAAGACCGGTGCCGCCGCTCGCCAGAAGCTGGCGGTAGCGCTCGTTGGACGCCTTCGCCGTGGCAAAACCGGCATACATACGCATCGTCCAGAAGCGCCCCCTGAACATCGTGGGCTGAACGCCCCTGACGTATGGATACTCTCCCGGGAAACCAATATCCTTCGCGTAGTCGAGGCAGTTGATGTCGTCCGGAGTGTACAAACGCTCCAGTGGAATCCCTCCGCTGGTCGTGAATTTTTCCTTGCGTTCCGGGTTTTTAGCGAGCGTCTTGTCCACGCTTGCCTTGAACCTCTCCTTACCTGCCTTTATTTCCTCAAGTTGCTTGTCCTCAAACATACACTACTCCCCCTGTCTATTGAAGATACAAAAGCCTGTCAGCTTTTCTGAAACACTAATTATCGTTAGAGGACTGAAGGATAAAGATTAAAATCCCGCACAACTTGCGTCCCAAAACAATGAAATCCGTCTTGCAGATTAACCGACGCTTCCTTTGAATACATTATATTACTTCTTCTTATTATTAGGCATTAACCGAAAAAAAACAAGCAGTTTTGGGAAAATGCGGAGAAATTACAAGGGGGTGATGTATGTCAGGTTTGTGTTGCGTCACAGATTATGCGGGTACCGCGCGCCGGCGCCGCAGCCGCGCTCTCTCGTCAGGTTGAGAAGTTCCGGCGAATATTTACCCCGGTCCCGGGGATTATCGCCGGCGTCGAGCATTCTCTTGGCCGCCAGTATCACTATGGCGAAAACACGTCCGTTTATTTATCGCGCAAGGACTCGATTTCCGCAACGGACAGACCGGTTGCCTTGGCAATAGTCTCGTAGTCTACACCCAAACTGAGGAGGTTTTTCGCGATTTCCGCCTTTCCCTTGGCTAACCCTTTGGCTTCACCCTTAGCTTCGCCGCGCCGTTCAGCGCTCGTTATCACGGACAGCGCGTCGCGCTCGTGTTTTTCCTCCAGATACTGGATATATCTGTTTCGGCTGTTGCCCCAATAGTCATTCTCTGCCTTCATTACCTCAGTGAATACCTTGTCCTGAGTCATTACCTCCGACACAATGTCCACCCCCTTGCTTGTAACATATCCGCCCCACACCATAAGACGCGAGATCGGATCCTGTCCGTCAAACTTATTTATCGCGCAAGGACTCGATTTCCGCAACGGACAGACCTGTTGCCTTAATAATAGTTTCGTAGTCTACACCCAAACTGAGGAGGTTTTTCGCGATTTCCGCCTTTCCCTTGGCTTCACCCTTTGGCTTCACCCTTAGCTAACCCTTTGGCTTCGCCCTTGGCTAGCCCCTTAGCTAACCCTTTGGCTTCGCCGCGCCGTTCAGCGCTCGTTATCACGGACAGCGCGTCGCGCTCGTGTTTTTCCTCCAGATACTGGATATATCTGTTTCGGCTGTTGCCCCAATAGTCATTCTCCGCCTTCATTACCTCAGTGAATACCTTGTCCTGAGTCATTACCTCCGACACAATGTCCACCCCCTTGCTTGTAACATATCCGCCCCACATCATAAGACGCGAGATCGGATCCTGTCCGTCAAACTTATTTATCGCGCAAGGACTCAATTTCTGTGACGGAAAGACCGGTTGCCTTAATAATAGTTTCGTAGTCTACACCCAAACTGAGGAGGTTTTTCGCGATTTCAACCTTCCCCTCAGCCTTCCCCTTAGCTAACCCTTTGGCTTCGCCGCGCCGTTCAGCGCTCGTTATCGCGGACAGCGCGTCGCGCTCGTGTTTTTCCTCCAGATACTGGATATATCTGTTTCGGCTGTTGCCCCAATAGTCATTCTCCGTCTTCATTACCTCCGCGAATACCTTGTCCTGAGTCATTAGCTCCGACACGATGTCCACCCCCTTGCTTGTAACATATCCGCCCCACATCATAAGACGCGAGATCGGATCCTGTCCGTCAAACTTATTTATCGCGCAAGGACTCAATTTCTGTGACAGACAGACCGGTTGCCTTAATAATAGTTTCGTAGTCTACACCCAAACTGAGGAGGTTTTTCGCGATTTCCGCCTTTCCCTTGGCTAACCCCTTAGCTAACCCTTTGGCTTCGCCGCGCCGTTCGGCGCTCGTTATCACGGACAGCGTATCGCGCTCGTGTTTTTCCTCCAGATACTGGATATATCTGTTTCGGCTGTTGCCCCATATAGTCATTCTCCGCCTTCATTACCTCAGTGAAGACCTTGTCCTGAGTCATTACCTCCGACACAATGTCCACCCCCTTGCTTGTAACATATCCGCCCCACATCATAAGACGCGAGATCGGATCCTGTCCGTCAAACTTATTTATCGCGCAAGGACTCAATTTCTGTGACGGACATACCGGTTGCCTTAATAATAGTTTCGTAGTCTACACCCAAACTGAGGAGGTTTTTCGCGATTTCCGCCTTTCCCTTGGCTAACCCTTTGGCTTCACCCTTAGCTAACCCTTTGGCTTCGCCCTTGGCTAACCCTTTGGCTTCACCCTTGGCTAACCCCTTAGCTAACCCTTTGGCTTCGCCGCGCCGTTCGGCGCTCGTTATCACGGACAGCGCGTCGCGCTCGTGTTTTTCCTCCAGATACTGGATATATCTGTTTCGGCTGTTGCCCCAATAGTCATTCTCCGCCTTCATTACCTCAGTGAAGACCTTGTCCTGAGTCATTACCTCCGACACAATGTCCACCCCCTTGCTTGTAACATATCCGCCCCACACCATAAGACGCGAGATCGGATCCTGTCCGTCAAACTCACCGCGCTTCACTCGCTTGCGCAGGTCGTCCAATAATCCTGTCAGCTTTTTCATCTCGATAAATATCAAAAGCAGATCGCTCGTCAAAATCTTCCCGCTTTTGAGGTTCGCCAACAGGAAATCCCAGTACCAAGGTTCTTCGTCGAAGAGCGTAAAATCCAACAACCCTATGAAAATAGTCTGACGGATATTATGATAGTCGCTGCCGCTCTCCAATTGTCTGTGAATAATCGAGCTGCCGCAAAACAGAGCCCGCTTTATAAATTCCTCGTCACGGCGTTTTTGGAACTCAAGATCAATCTTGCGCCCCGACGGCGTCGTGCCGAGATAATCCAATCTTATGCCCTTGCCGTCCGAGATATCAGGCGACAGTTCCCTGTCCGTCGGTTTGATGTCGCTCATCGTCTCGTAACCGAGAACGCTCATTATCGCGTTCAGCAGATCGAGCAGCAGCCACTTTCGTTCCGGCGCGGCGAGCAGAAATTTGAGATAGCTGTCTCCGAAGCGGTTGATCTTTTTCGGCAGCCGCCCCTGCCGCTCCAACTCTCGAAATTCGCGTTCTTTATCCGGCGTCAAGACTCCCTGATAGCTCATACATATCCCCTCTCGCTGTTATTTTTAGGGAAAGGCTAATTTATTGTTAGGAGCCTAATAAGTACAAAAAACCATGAGTTCGGCGCTTCGTACATAGGCGAAAGCGCTTACTAAGCTTACTAAGTATATCATTTCCGGACCGACACGCGCATAAAAGATTTTCATATTGAAAATACATATACCGTATGATAATATCTTTGCACGCCAAAATATTTGAGGGAAGGGGCAAAATAAAAATGACGCGGATAAATAATGTGAACTACGGGGCAAAATTGCAAAAAACGCTTGACAGCTCGGCGGTGAGCGAGTACACTCACTCACTCACTCACTCACTCACTCACTCACTCACTCACTAAGGTAGACTGCGCTCAGTATTTCAAAAGTATTTTTTTAAGCGTACCGTTGCGCTTCATGCTCGCGGGAGTATGCCATGAAGCGTAAATTTCTGATGTACTCCCAGGATTACGAGGACCTGATACTGAGCATAATGCTGCTCGATGTGGAAAACGGATTTTACGTGGACGTGGGCGCAAATTCTCCATGTGAGTTTTCAGTAACGAAGGCTTTTTACGATGCCGGTTGGAGAGGAATTAACATAGAACCCCTGAAGGACAGGTTTTCAGAGCTTTGTCAGTACAGAAAAAGGGATATAAACCTCAACGTCGGAGCCGGCGGTGAAGAGAGTGAGATGGAGTTTTACATAGCCGATATGGGCACGACATGTGATCCGGAAACATTGAGCGATCCTCGGAGTTGGATTCACGGATCCAAGGATACGCTCAAAAAAGAGAGTGTGCTCGTGCGGAGGCTTACCGATATTTTGTCCGAGAATGTGAAAGCTGACGAACCCATACATTTTTGTAAGATAGACGTAGAGGGCTTCGAGAGAAGCGTGTTAGAGGGATTGGACTTCAATCGCTTCCGTCCGCGGATTTTCGTCATGGAGGCGACGATACCCGGAACATCGATACCATGCCATGACAGGTGGGAAGATATTCTGCTCGGCAATGGGTATACGCTCTCCTACAAGCACGGCATAAATCGTTATTACGTCGATACGCGCAACGACGAGGCGCGCTCGAAAACAGAGAACAATATCGCCGGCATTGCGGCTCACGCCGCCGAGTATGATATTGTACGCGCTGCCTTTCGTCATGAGGAGGAACCTTTCACACGAATCATACAAAACAAGGAAGACGGCTGCGCGGTGAAATTCATGAGAAGGGTTTTCAGGAAACTATCGAGGGAGTGCGCGAAAATAGCCGACAGATTATAACAAGTTGGAACACGGGCGGCAGGATGCCGCCCGTGTTCCCCCGCCGCTGTTTTCCCGCATTCGCACGTTCCGTTAACTTGTGCGGAAAATTTGAATCTATTGCGTCTCTAATTGTTTGTTGTATACTAATAATTAAAACATTATGAGGAGGCGCTCGAATGCCGGAATATATCATCAGCCTGTCATGGGATAGTGAAGCCGCTGTATGGATTGCGACATACCGGGACTCATATTGGAATCAGGTTCTCTTGACGCTTTGATAGAACGTGTCCGCTTTGCCGCGCCGGAGCTGATAGAGCTGACCCCATGCCGTATGTAACCGTTATAATCGCGACGAAATGGATGTTTTGCGATATACTGTAGCCTGAAAGGGGTTGTTTAGGATACGAAATTTACGCTTATACTTGGAAACGACGATGTTTAACAGATATATTGAAGAAGGGCGTGAATTTTGCCGTGACACGCGTATCATGTTTGATAAGTTCAGAACAGGGAATCTAAAACCGTTCACGTCGGTTTATGTTCTTGAAGAATTGAATAGTACTGCCGATACGGCAAAGAAAGAGAAAATGCTGGAGCTTGTAAGAGATTATGAAGTGATTATTCTTGAAAAAGACGACAGGGCAGAAAGTTTAGCAGATTTGTACGTCAAGGCCGGAATCGTACCGACGAGGTACAAGATGGATGGGATACATATAGCAATAGCGGCAGTATACGCCCTTGACTGTATTGTCAGCCTTAACTTCAAACATATCAACAAAATTTCAACAAAGGCCGCAGTAGAAGCAATAAATAGACTCAACGACTACCCCGCGCCATTTATCTGCACTCCCGTGGAGGTGAGTTACGATGATTTCGACTGATAACCGAATCAATGGCTGTGATAATTGGATTGACTTGGTTCGTGTTCAAATGTACGAAGATATGCAGAGGCTGGGCAAAGACGAATTTTACAGGCGCATGGACGAGGATATGCGCGAGCTTACAAAACAATACGGATTCAAAATCGTAAAGGATATAGGCGGAGAATAGTAACGGTAAACACCGAACAGAGGAACAAGATGGAACTCTCCGAGGGAGCTGACCCCATGCCGTATGTAACCGTAATAATCGCGACGAAAAACAGAGCCGAGGCAATAGCCGAAATAGCCCTGCCCGGTTTGCTGAGGCAGGACAGCATTGATTTTGAGGTCTCGGTATGGGACGCGAGCGACGATGAGCTTACCAAGGACGCCGCCCTGAAATTTTTACCCGCGTTCAAGGAGAAGGGTGTAAATTTGATTTACACCCGCGCCCCGAGAGCCGGGTCAGCGTCGCAGAGGAACGACGCGGTACGCGGGG
>BOCB01000052.1 GCA_026002695.1 Synergistales bacterium | reverse complement strand
AATTTAGCCATAAAAATTAAGCTCGCATAAGGTGTTGTATTACTCATTCCATCCGTAAATTCTATCTTGATTCTGTTATAGTTTTCCGACATAATAGATGCACCTCGCCGGTGAAGCTTTTGTTCTTGGCAAACATAGCTTACCACCTGTTCTCGCAACAGGCCAGCGAGGTCTTGGTTTTTTATTGGCTGTGGTTTGAGGGCACTTCACGCGAATACACAAAACCGCCACGTTCATATTGTTGTCAACAAGATAGACCCCGAAACGTACAAAGCAATTCAACCTGCCGGAAGATGGACACACAAAGCGCTCGAACGGGCGGCGCGAAAAATAGAACTTGCTCAGGGCTGGGAAGTTGAGCAGAGCGGTTTTTACTCTGTCGTGGATGGGAAGCTCATAGAGAAAAATCAAAAGGATGAGCCCGCAATATCCTCCTCCGCGCGCGACAGCGAAGCGCACACGGCGATAAAAAGTGCGGAGCGAATTGCTCAGGAGGTCGCCGCTCCCATAATCCGCGACGCGAAAAATTGGACTGAGCTGCATGAAAAGCTCGCGGAACGCGGTATAGCGTTTGAGGCTAAAGGGAGCGGCGCTGTTCTTAAAATCGGATCAGTCGTCGTAAAGGCGTCGAAGGCTTCACGCGAAGCGAGTATGTCAAAGCTCACTTCGCGGTTTGGGGAGTATTCACCCCGCCCGGCGGAACTGTGTATCACAGAAAGAACGGTGGAACCCATCGAGCAAGCGGCTAAAAAAGAGGTCAGGGGCGAATGGGAGCGTTTCAAGGCGGCGAGAGAGGAATATTTCAAAGATAAAAAGGAATCTCGCTCCGCTGTCTGTGAACAGCATAAAAATGAGCGAGCTTCATTGCGTAGGCAACAAAAATCCGAGCGCGATGCCGAATTTACCGGCTCATGGAAAGGACACGGGGCGCTTCTTAATCACAAGCGCAGTGTTTTAGCGGCGAAACACGCCAAGGAAAAACTCAATCTTGCTGATATACAAAAACAGGAACTGGATGGATTAAAACTGCAATATCCTCATCGCTTCGTAAGTTTCAAGGAGTGGTTGGAGCGTGAGAAAGACCAGAACACGCTCCTCGCGTTCAGGTACCCACATCAGGGGAGTATCCACGGAAGCGGTATGCGCTCAGATGTACAAGCGGATTTACGCGCTTTCACGCCAACGTTCGGCAACAAGGGTGGCGTAGCGTATTCGAGGGATGGCGCTCATGCCGAGTTTATAGACTACGGCAAGAAGATAGTCCTCGGACGCAAACTCGACGAGGCGGCCATACTCGCCGCGCTGCAACTCGCCAATCAAAAATGGGGAAGCGCCATCGTAAACGGCACGGACGAGTACAAGAAGATTTGTATCGCACTTGCTATCAAGCACAATCTGAAAATTTCCAATCCAGAGCTCGCAAAAGATATTGAGAACGGCAAGTCGCGCACCATAAATCAGCATAAACAAGAGGCGGACACACCAGTGAAGAATGAGCAGGATAAACAAACAGTATTCAATCAATATCCAGATGATACGAGTGAAAAATACGAATTGGATCACATCAGCGGCACGAACAACCCGAAGGCTGCGTATTTAGCGCACTACAAGGACATCATATCGCGCCAAAGCGAAGGAGAAAAACCGGATTTTTCCCGCATAGACGGCATGATAGGCGTCCGGTTAAGGGTTACGGGATATTCACAGGGACAGATACAGAGCGCCATCGAGAAGAACGCGCCGGTTATGAGGCGTGAGGCGATGAGCGAGCCTGACTTCAACTCGAAGTACGGGAGCAGGGATTGGTGGCGATACGCGCGAGAGACGACGGGAAATTTCGTCTTTGGGCTTAGGGGGTTATCGCAATACGAACAGAGCGTGAAATACCGCCCTCGGCTTATGAAAATCGAGGGCAGGGATTCCAAGGAGGAGAGACTGCGCGAGCTTGAAACACGCGCTAAGGAAGCGCAAGAGGAACAGGGGAGGTAAGGAATATGGCTGAAAAATCTGTTTTAGACGAATTTAACTGGCCGAAGCCGCACAACAAGGCAGAGGAATTCCGTCAGGAGTTCACGAAGAAAATCATCGCCACGATGGAGCGGGGTGAAGCCTTCCGGCAAAGGCCGTGGACATCGCCGAATATCGGCCTGCCGTACAACACAAAGACGGAACGCCGTTACAACGGCGTCAATATCGCGTACCTCGCAGTCGCGGCTATGGAGAAGAACTACGCGGACCCGCGCCGGATGACGTTCAAACAGGCGCAGGGAGAGGGCTATTCGGTCAACAAGGGCGAACACGGCACCAAAATCGAGTTCTATACCGAGTATGACCCGTCCGGCACTAAGAAAGGAGCTGAATTTCTTGAGAGGAAAATTCAAGAGATGACGGAGGGCGGCGCTTCCCAGGAGGACATCGAGAAGATGTTGGAGGGGCAGACAGTCTTTATCGCCAAGACATACTCGGTCTTTAACGCCTCGCAAATCAGCGGGATAGAGCCGCTCACAATCGAAACGCCCGAACAGGCGGAGTTTCGGTATCACGAACGCGCCGAGGCAATCATAGACAACTGCGGAGTACCTATTCAGTACGGATTTAAGACGGCAGGGTACAGTTATAGTCGAGACGTTATACAAATTCCTAACAGGGAACATTTCAAGACGTCCGAAGATTTTTACTCCACCACTTTGCACGAGATAGCCCATTCGACCGGACATTCTTCCAGAATGAACCGCGACGGTTTAGGCAAATCCTTCGGTTCACCTGAATACGCGATGGAGGAACTCCGCGCCGAGATGGCGAGCGCTTTCGTCTTTCAGGAGATAGGTATGTCGCTGTCGCCGGAGGATATGGAAAAGCACATAGAAGGACACGCCGCCTATACGCAAAACTGGTTGGCGTCTCTCCAAAACGACTACAAAGAGTTTTACAAGGCGGTCAGGGACGCCGCGAAAATAGCGGACTACACGCTCGCATACGAAAAGACGAGGGGTAAAGCAGGCGATATTCAAACGCCGGACACAATAAACCCCGTTATAGCGGCAAAGTCAATCATGGGCGAAACGTCTCTCGTAACGGCGGCTCAGGCGAACAGGACGTACAGCGGGGAAATTATCCATGCGTACAGCTCCCACGCCGTTCAGCGGATTGGAGCGGGCAGAGGAATAATCCACAACCTCGGCAAAATCGACAACCCGGAGGGATTTACAGAACTCATGGGGCAAAAAATCTCAATCTCCCACGACAAGGAGCGAAAAGGGAGAGTGAGCATACCGTCCAAAGACCAAGTGCCGGACACGGAGTTCTCCCGCTGATAGATAAGCCGACACGAAAAGGGGGTGAAGAGCTTGATTGAATCTGACCTTGAAATCGAGGAAATAGTGGAGCGTATACGCGAAATTTTATGCGCGCCGGAAGCCGCTGATGACATCGAGGATATAGACCTCGACGAAGAGTAGCCGGTTGCAGTCTTGGGGCAATTTTGCCCCAAGCGCATTATTGTTTGGAGGTGATATGGAATGCCCAACAAATTAGGAGAAGCCATAGAGCTTACGAAACGGCATCAATCGGACGTTGCGCGGAGCGCGGGAAATTGGTTCGAGTTCCTGCAAAACACATCGGCGCACTACAAATATCCGTTTGAGGACAAGGTTTTGCTTCACGCTTGCCGT
The DNA here is from genome assembly GCA_026002695.1 of Synergistales bacterium. Classification (GTDB taxonomy): domain Bacteria; phylum Synergistota; class Synergistia; order Synergistales; family Synergistaceae; genus BOCB01. Next base: position 7,262 of record BOCB01000052.1, on the reverse strand, counting down.
CCTGACGCTATGGCCTGCGCGGAGCTGCCGCAGTGGAACAAGACTTTTGGACGGTGGATAAGGAAAGGTTCAAGCGGTATTCCTCTCGTCTCTTACAGCGACGGAACACCGCGCTTGCGCTACGTCTTTGATATAAGCGACACACAGCAAAGCCGATACGTTCCGAGCGAGAAATACCGCCCGGTGGAGTTGTGGCGCATGACCTCCGAACACGAAGCGCCGGTCATGGATATGCTGAACGCGGTCTACGGCGAGGAGTACAAAGGAAATACCGTCAAAGAAAAGCTGACCGCCATAATATCCGACTTAGCCGCGAATGACATGGACGAAGGATATTCTAATCTCATCGGGGCAACGGCGCTTTGCATAGTCTTATCCCGCTGCGGTATTGACACAAGCGGGATGAGTGAACAGTTTGCCGACATCGTGTACTTTGAGAAGCCCGCCGCTGTAACCGAACTCGGCGGCGTTGCTTCCGAGCTGGCGGATCAGGTGCTGCGCCAGATAGAGCGGACTGTAAAGACATACAATCTGGAGAAATCCATTGCTGAGGAAAGGGGCGACACATATGGCAACGACGAATTTGAGCGAACAAGAGATAGCGGAACTCCGGGCGAACAGCGACCCATTCGACCCGAAGGACACGGAGAAACTGAGAGCGCTGGGATTACTCGAACCGTTGACGGACGAAGCGACGCTGAGGGAAATGGCGCAAGACCCGAACACGGAGTGGAGGACGGACGATACGGGGATGGGCTACATGAGGGCGGGAGATTACTGGATACCGGCTCTGCTCCCGCCGAAGCGGGAGACGCTCCCGAGCGGGAAGTACGCACACATGAGGCTGATGTTTCTGGAGAACCACAGGAAGTGGATGTTATTGAGCCTTCGAGGATAGAAAATAGGCACTGGAGAAGATTATAGATATTTACAAAAATGGTCTTATCGGCGACATTTGACTACTCAAACGAGAGACCTTTTTTGTTTGGGTATATTATTAATGATTAGGTCTAAAAAACTTTCCACATTATAACCGTACAACGCGGAATAGTAAACCGGCTTTATTATGCTTATTCCTGTGGCTTCTTTGACTCTTTTTTGAATTGAAAATGCTTGTTCTTCAAGAAAATCAAGCAGTACGCTGTCAGGCATATTTGATTCGCTATCCCAGTGCCTACTTTTCATTGCAACATCAGCTTGATTTATTGCAACTAAAATCCGATCCCCTTGGAAATTTGGAACGATAATATCATTTAAGAGTTTATACGTTGTTCCCATATCCCTATTCGAACCTTCGATAATTACTAAAATTATATCAATGAATCCATATTCCGCATTATCTATGGTGTAAGTTTTGTACATCAAATCAATGAGTTTCTTCCCATGTATTCTGTCGTTGTAAACACCGTCGCCAAGTCCAGGAGTATCCCAGAAGCGCATAATATCACTTAAACGATATGCGTTAAGATCCATTGTTTCGGGGTCTACTCCAGTTCCAACTTTTGCGATGGTTTTTTCAAAGAGCATATTCAATGTACTCGATTTCCCCGAACCCGTCACTCCTGTGACCATCACATCTAAAGGGCGTATCTGCATAGCATTCAAATGTGATGTGATTTTATTAAATCCGTAATCGGAGTACATATATGGCTTATTGTCACCTGTCTCTCACGAAAAAATGCTATTCCAAAAGGCTTTTGCAGTACCGACAACACCACCAACTATTGCACCAGCAGTTCTGCCTATGGTTTCGCCTGCACTTCCGAAAATTTTCCCAATATCCCCTCCTATGTCTGCACCCGAAGCGATATCCTTCTTTAGAGTTTCAGCGAAACTCAATTTAATCTCTTTATTATAATCCTTCAGGGTATCATTATACCGCCACACATTATCGTCTCTCGATATGGTGTCTACATACGCCAACCTTTTCTTCGTAGGCGTATTTTTAATGATAAAATACATGAGTTTCGAAAGATTGTATGGTCTTTCCTGAAGCTCACCATCTTCCTTAAAACCCGCGCTGTAGTAAATAGGCTCAATGTCTACTCCAGTACCTTCTTTGATACGATTTCTAACAGATTGGACTTTTTCTTCCAAGAAATCTATCAAAGGTCGTTCAGGCTTGTTGTTTTCTTTATCCCAGTATCTGCCTTTCATAGCCGCGTCAGCCTGATTTATAGCTACTAAAATCCTGCCTTCCTTATTATTCCCGCCTAAATTAGGAATTATCACCTCGTTTATCAATCCGTACGACGTACCCAAATCACGTGTGCTCCCATCCAGAATAACTAAAACCAAGTCGATGAGTGCCTCACCGTTACCGCCAGTTTTGTTCAACAGCTCTATTATGCCTTTAGAGTGTTCTTCATCAGCTTCTTTCCCATCGCCTAAACCAGGGCTATCCCAAAGAATCAGATTTTTTAAGTTGTACTTATCAATCTTCATGGTTTCGGGATCTGCACCAGTGCCGATTTTTGCTTTGTCTGTGTCAAACAGAGCATTGATTGTCGAACTTTTACCACAACCAGTCGCACCCGTTATAAGAAGATTTATTTCGTTCTTCCTCAACGTTAAGAGATTCCTCATCAGCTTGTTTTTTTCGTCCTCCGGAATTTTTGCTGAGTGGAGGTCATCCTGCATTGTTTCGAAGATATCTCGTTCCATAACCATAACAGCTCCTTCCTATGTTCGCCTTCAGCTTTTCCGACTATTACTCACGAAATAGAAAATCATATCCGCCCATTCTCAAGATACTTACCCTCTTACACGTACCTCCGAATCTTCGACAAGATAATATAACAGATTTAATGTGTTGTCAACAAGCAAAAGCTTTCGTGAAATTTACCGATCAACAGTGGCAAATCACCAATCACAGAGCGGCCTTTTACGCCACGTTCTACGCTGCGTCGAAACATTCTCCGAAAACGTAACAGCTCTTGAAAAATCGCAGCCCATATATCTCGAAGCGGGGGAGATTGACGTGCGGCTCGGCTCTACGTGGATTGACAAGGGATATGTGCAGGATTTTATGTACGACCTCCTTGAAACGCCGCGAGGCAATAGGAATCAGATAACAGTGGAGTATTCATCGTTCACCTCGGACTGGAACATCAAGTGGAAAGACGAACAGGAGAAACTGAAAGCCGAGCGTGGCGGGCTGAATCGCGAGTACACCGTTTTGAAAGAGAAAGTCCGCGAGATTGAGGTTATCCGTAAGTACGCTGAGGACGCGCAAAGGGCGATTAACCCGCCGATAAAACAAAAGTCACAGGGGATAGCAATCTAATGAAGCATAGCAGAAACTCCGACACATTGTGTCGGAGTTTCTGCTATGCGAGCTTCATCCGGCAATCTCCGCGACCGCTCTCTGATATATTCTTCGTAGCATTACCGCGCCAATCGCAGCTGTTAAAATTTCCGCAATCGGGAACGCACACCAAATTACGTCGGCGGCATTTGCCGTGAGCGCCAGAAGGAACGCCGCGGGAAGCGCGAATACGATAAGCCGCATCAGCGATACAATTAGCGACGACACGCCGCGCCCGAACGCCTGAAAAACACCTTGATAGGTTATGCTCGCGCCAGCGAAAAGGTAACTTAGCGTTATTATCCGCACCGCTAAAACGAACAGATTCGTCGTCGCTTCTGACAACGAGAACAACCCGACAAACGCCGCCGCCGAAAACTGCAACAGCAACATACCGGCAAGCATTATGGCAAGTGTATATATCATACCAAATTTTATCCCGTCTTTTATACGCTTGTCGTTGCGCGCGCCGAAATTGAAACCGATAATTGGAATCATCGCGTTGTTCATCCCGAACGCGGCGAAAAACACGAACTGTTGAACCTTGTAATACACGCCGTAGGCCGTGACCGCTTCGTTGCCTACGCGCCCGAAAATAATGTTGATTGCATATGTCTGAACGCTCATAAGCGCCTGCATAATGATAGCGGGCACTCCAATCTTGTATATTTCGCCGACAATCTCACGTTCCGGCTTGAAGTAACGTGGGTGAGTGTCCACGTCGCGGTTGAACGCGTGGTGAAAAATCAGCAACAGCGCAAACGACAGAATCTGCCCGATTACTGTCGCGTATGCCGCGCCCGCGACGCCCATTTTGGGGCAGCCGAGTAACCCAAAAATCATAATCGGGTCCAGTATGATGTTTGCCACAGCACCCGCAAATTGGGCGACAGTTGACAGCACCGTGCGCCCGGTCGCTTGCAGCAGCTTTTCATATATCATAGCGAGAATCGCGCCGAATGACAGCGTGCAGCAGATTGTAAGATACCGCGTACCCATTTCGAGTATACGAGCGTCTGACGTTTGCGTCAAAAAATACGCTCGAACGCCGAACAATCCTACAAGCAGAAAAACAATGTAAGTACACGCTCCGAGAAAGATTGAGTTGCCCGCGATTTTGCTGGCGCGTTCGCGGTCGCCCGCGCCGAGACTGCGCGAAAGGAGCGAGTTTACGCCGACGCCTGTGCCAACGCCGATTGCAATCATCAGCATTTGTATCGGGAACGCGAGCGTCAGCGCGTTCAGCGCGAGTTCGCCTTCCCCGCCGGACATATTCCCGACGAAATAGCTGTCAACGATGTTGTAAAACGCTTGCAACACCATTGACAAAATCATCGGAACGCCCATTGAGAGCAGTAGTCTCTGTATCGGCGCGGTTGCCATTTTATTCTGCGGCAGGGCTGTTTCTTTAGGTGGCATAGTTGTTCCTCCTCTAATTTTACGCATAAAAACGGCGCGAAACAGTAAGCCAGTTTTTCAACTGGTCTTACGCGCTTCGCGCCGCTCGTTGTGTATATGTTATAAAGTTATTGGTCTCACATCAACGGAGTTCCTCGAACAAGCTCTCGCAATAAGCAATAACCACTTGCGCTTCGCGATAATCTCCTCGTTTTGGCAAGCAATTTGGCTGTTTTTTGCGACGTTAGTGTACTTAGCCACAACAATGTTGCGTTTTGCGACAAGCACCTCGCGAAACAGACAAAACATCAATTTATTTATAGTATAACATATAAGGGCATAGAACGCAAGCGTTTTTATTATGCGGATTTGTAAAATTTTTGTGAACGCCGGAACACAGAAATTTTAACGCTGCTCGCAGTAATGATTCCGCCTATGTCACTTGTACTTTTGTGGCAAAAATGTGTGAAATCCACCGAAAAATAAACTTCTACGGATTATCACCTTGACAGCAAGCGTCTTTTGATTCGTATCTCTACCAGACCTTGGAGAACAAGCAGAAATTCATATCCCGGATAATGACCTCGAAAAGCCCAATGCGGAGCTGTGAGGACATTGACGAGTCCGTCTTGTCGTATGCCGAGGTAAAGGCTCTCGCGGCGGGTAATCCTGAGATACGGGAGAAGATGACGCTCGATGTGGAGGTAGCGAAGCTCAAAATGGCCAAATCGAGCCACCGGAACAACATCTACTCCTTGCAGGACAAGCTGAACAAACATTACCCGACTTCAATAAAGCTCGTAGAGAGCAGCATGGAGAGGTTACGGCAAGATGAAGTTCTCGCCGCAAAGACCAAAGGGGAAGAGTTTCCGGGCATGGAGATAATGGGCAAGCGCTACTTCAAGCGAGATACAGCCGCCGAAGCGCTGCACAAGCTGTGCAAGGGCATTGCCTCGTTCATTCCGACTGACCTCGGCGAATACAGAGGCTTTGATATGAGCGTCAGGCTCTCGGATATATACAAGATGCCGGAGGTAACGTTGAAAGGGATTTTCAGTCACTCGGTAAGTTTAGGCGACAGCCCCTCCGGTAACATAACCCGCCTCAACAACGCGCTCGACAAGATACCGGAGCGGATCGAAGCGCAGAAGGAGCGAATCGAATCACTGCGCAAACAGGTGAAGGACGCGCAGGAAGAGGTGTTGAGGCCGTTTCAGAAGGAGGACGAGCTGAACATTAAGCTCTCCCGCCTGCAAGAACTCGATATTTCACTGAACATGGATGGGAAAATCAGGAGCGAAGAGCAGCCGGAGGCCGTAGCCGCCAAAAGTGTGCCGGACGAGAGGAATTACCTGATTGACAGCGCCAAGAGGAAACTCGGAGGAAATTCTTTCGTCATGGACGCACAAAAGAGCAGGATTTACAGCGGCGATGTTCTTGAAATCGGCGAAAAATACGCCGTGCAGAAAATATCCCACAGTCAGGGCATTATCCACAACCTGAATAACAACCCTGAGCTGTTGGAGATGATACGAGCGCATGGCAAGGACAATCTTTGCGTTACCTACGACAACATCGGCAAATGCAGCGTTGCCCAGAAGGAAAGCGGGCAGGAGCAAGAAGCTGTCAGCTATTGAAAAACACTGAGGAGCGTGAACTATAATGGCGAGGAGCGAGGTCAGGACGGGAGACTATTCCTTTCAGGGCATGAACGACGGCAATAACTACAGGACGAAGGCGTTTGCCGTGTTTTGCCTCTGCATCATAGTTACGTTGCAGATAACGGCGCAGTTCATAGCGTATCAGTACGGGAACAACGCGGCTCTTGGTTGGCGAGTTGATATATACGGCTTTCAGATATACCCGTTCTACAGGGCTGTGTACTGGCTCTTCGAGCTTATGAGAGTATACGAGAAGACGCGCTCGAACGTTGCCGCGATGAGTGCGTTCGTCTTCGCCTCCGGCTTGCTGATGTCGGCCTTTATAACCCGTGTTGTCCTGTTCAAATCGCGGGCGAAAGCCGTTGAATCCTTACACGGCTCGGCACATTGGGCGACAATCAACGAAATTAAACAGGCGGGTTTGCTTGATTCATACGGAAACCCGTTCCCCGAAGGCGTCGTCGTCGGTGGGATACGTACCGGCAAACATAGCTATGTCAAGATGATGAGGCACAACGGAAAGGAACACATCCTCTGCTACGCGCCGACACGAAGCGGTAAGGGTGTGTCGTTGGTTCTTCCCACACTGCTCGACGGATGGAAACAGAGCGCGTTTGTCTTCGACATAAAGGGTGAGAACTTTGCTCTGAGCGCCGGTTATCGTAAGAAGGCGCTCGGCCATAAAATCCTGAAATTGGATTTTACCGACCCGACCGCTTCTGAGAAAGGCACATCAGCTACCTTCAATCCTTTGGAGGAAGTGCCTCTTGACTATGATTTTCCGAAAGGCTTTATGCCGGACATTAACCACCTCGAAAAGATACCCTTCGAGATGGTGCGCTCAGGGACTTATAACGAGACCTCAAGCATACAGCAGATTGTGGCGATAATCATAG
>BOCB01000051.1 GCA_026002695.1 Synergistales bacterium | reverse complement strand
GTCCTCCTGAGAAGCGCCGCCCTCCGTCATCTCCTGAATCTTTTTATCGAGGAACTCCGCGCCTTTTTTCGTGCCGGACGGGTCATACTCGGTGTAGAACTCGATTTTGGTGCCGTGTTCGCCCTTGTTGACCGAATAACCCTCTCCCTGCGCCTGTTTGAACGTCATCCAGCGCGGGTCCGCGTAGTTTTTCTCCATAGCCGCGACTGCGAGGTACGCTATATTGACGCCGTTGTAACGGCGTTCCGTCTTTGTGTTGTACGGCAGGCCGATATTCGGCGATGTCCACGGCTTTTGCCAGAAGGCTTCACCTCGCTCCATCGTGGCTATGATTTTCTTCGTGAACTCCTGGCGGAATTCCTCCGCCTTATTGCGCGGTTTCGGCCAGTTCAGCTCGCCTAAAACAGATTTCCCCTCCATATTCCTTACCTCCCCTGTTCCTCTTGTTGTTCCTTAGCGCGTGTTTCAAGCTCGCGCAGTCTTTCCTCCTTGGAATCCCTGCCCTCGATTTTCATAAGCTGAGGGCGGTATTTCACGCTCTGTTCGTATTGCGATAACCCCCTAAGCCCAAAGACGAAATTTCCCGTCGTCTCTCGCGCGTATCGCCACCAATCCCTGTTTCCGTACTTCGAGTTGAAGTCAACCTCGCTCATCGCCTCGCGCCTCATAACCGGCGCGTTCTTCTCAATGGCGCTCCGTATTTGTTCCCGTGAATATCCGGTAACCCTCATGCGCGAGCCTACCATCCCATCCATGCGGGAGTAGTCCGGCTTTTCGCCCTCGCTCTGACGCGATACGATGTCCTTGCAGTGCGCTAAATACGCGCCGTTCGGATTGCTCGTGCCGCTGATGTAATCTAATTCGTGTTTTTCACTCGTATCATCTGGATATTGATTGAATACTGTTTGTTTATCCTGCTCATTCTTCATAGGTATGTTTTTCTCTTGTTTATGTCGTTCTGGGGTATGCGATTTACCGCTCTCAACCGTTTTTATAAGTTCAGGGTTTGATATTTTCAGGTTATGTTTGATGGCAAGCTCCACGCACATACGTTTGTACTCGTCTGTGCCGTTTACGATTGCGCTCCCCCATTTTTGGTTGGCGAGCTGCAGCGCGGCGAGTATGGCGGGCTCGTCGAGTTTGCGTCCGAGGACTATCTTATTGCCGTAGTCTATAAACTCGGCATGAGCTCCGTCCCTCGAATACGCCACACCTCCCTTGTTGCCGAACGTTGCTGTGAACGCGCGTAAATCCGCTTGTACATCTGAGCGCATACCGCTTCCTTGAATACTCCCCTGATTTGGATACCTGAACGCAAGGAGCGTGTTCTGGTCTTTTTCACGCTCCAGCCATTCCTTGAAACTTACGAAGCGATGAGGATATTGCAGTTTCAAGTTATCCAAGTCTTGCTTTTGTGTATCAGCAAGGTTGAGCTTCTCCTTGGCGTGTTTCACCGCGAGAACACTGCGCTTGTGATTAAGAAGCGTTCCTCGCCCTTTCCATGAACCGGCAAACTCGGTGTTGCGCTCGGATTTTTGTTGTCCACGCAATGAGGCTCGTTCATTTTTATGCTGTTCACAGACAGCGGAGCGAGATTCCTTTTTATCTTTGAAATATTCCTCTCTTGCCGTCTTGAAACGCTCCCATTCGCCCCTGACCTCTTTTTTAGCCGCTTGCTCGATGGGTTCCACCGTTCTTTCGGCGATATGCAATTCAGTAGGGCGGGGCGAATACTCCCCAAGACGAGAGACGAGCTTTGACATACCCGCGTCTCGTGAAGCCTTCGACGCCTTTACGACGACTGATCCGATTTTAAGAACAGCGCCGCTCCCTTTAGCCTCAAACGCTATACCGCGTTCCGCGAGCTTTTCATGCAGCTCAGTCCAATTTTTCGCGTCGCGGATTATGGGAGCGGCGACCTCCTGAGCGATTCGCTCTGCGCTCTTTATCGCCGTGTGCGCTTCTCCGTCGCGCGCGGAGGAGGATATTGCGGGCTCATCCTTTTGATTTTTCTCAATGAGCTTTCCATCCGCGACAGAGTAAAAGCCGCTTTGCTCCACTTCCCAGCCCTGAGCAAGCTCTACCTTTCGCGCAGCCCGTTCGAGCGCTTTGTGTGTCCATCTTCCGGCGGGCTGAATTGCTTTGTACGTTTCGGGGTCTATCTTGTTGACAACAATATGAACGTGGCGGTTTTGTGTATTCGCGTGAAGCGCCCAAAGTGCTTGACAATCCTCTAAATTCAGCTCTTTGAGCGCAATTTTAACAGCTTCGTCCACCTGTTTGTTCGTCGGCAGTTCCATTTCGCGCCACGCGAGAATGGCATGGAATACGGGGTCTTTGCTCCTTGTGTTATTAGAAGCGAGCGCTTCCATTTCTGCGGCCGCGTTTTCAAGAGACAGGATGTTTTGAAAACCGATATGGATGACCTCCGGCTTGTCTTTGGCTGTGCAATAGGAAACAAGGGCATGAAAATTGCTCCTGCCGTCGCCCCTTTTGCTTGGAATTTTGCCTATCACTGCTCTTTATCCTCGTTTTCGTTAGCCGGCGTTTTAATTCTGCTGATGCACGAGGTTATCTCTTTGAGGCATTTGGATGTGAGAGCGCTGTACGCGCCTTTGGTTTCGTTGTGAATATGTTTAAGCAACCCACCGAGACGCAGAAGCTCAGAAATTACGCGGAGGTCGTTTTTGGGTGTAATACACTTTCCGAGGCTTCTAAGACGGACGAACACCGCTGCGGACAGGCCGCAAGTTTTGGCCTCTGACGCGATAAACAGTCTCTCCTCCTCCGTGAAGCTCACCATTACTCTTGATGTCCTTTGCTCGTGAATTGGTTTCCGTTTCCGCATTGCCGCCACCCCTTGTCTCTGTGTATTTATGATTTGATTGTATGGGTGGTTTTAGGGCGCTGCGACAATTTGCTTTTTGCGGGTGGCGGGTTCGTGGCAATTTGTTCCTTTCCCCTTTTTCCTATGTCATATGGTTTAACCGAAAGAGAAGGGCAAAGCCCGCCGATTGAGGCAAGCTGCGCTTAGTTCTCAAAATGCGATAGCGTTTTGAGTAACTAAGCGCCTGCTTGTCCTTAGAGTTGAGACACCCCTTATGGCCTTATGGACGGTTTTAAGGCGTGAATGCCAGATTTAGGACGCAATACGACAGTTTACAGACACAAAATACGGATTTCAGACGCTTTTCGGGCAGTTATAAGCTAACCAGTCAGTTTTCGGACAAAAATCATTCAATCGGGCAAATCTAAGGCAGATTACAGACCTTTTAGCCAATCGGACGTTTGTCTTAGAGGCAAAAATCGTATGGTATCGTCAATTCAGGAGGTGGTGCGCATGTCGTCGGAAGAGAGTGGTGATGACGTAAGACTCGCGGTGGAATGGGTAAGAAACAGAGCGTCCCCGTGCAACAAGAGCAATGCGTATGTGTACGCGAAAGTGGTTCATGTCGCTTTCGACGAAATAAAGGCTTTGAGAGCGGATAATTTCCGTCTTATCGATATTTGCAAGGGATTTGAGGAGAGCGGTTTGCTCCCGCAAGGTTCAAAGCCGTGTAATCTCGGTAAGGCGCTGAAACGAGAGGATGTGAGGCGGCGAAAAAGAATCAGTGACAAAAGTAGTGGAGGTGTGAAGAGCGGCACGATTGCAAAGGCTGTGCCCAAAGCAGTGGATAAAACACCCTCGCCGGATATGACCGACGAAGAGAAGGCCGAAAAGGCGAGACTGAAGAAGCTCGGCCTGCATCCGGTGGATATAGGAAATGGCGTCAGGAAGCTCCCCGGCGGCGGTTTTTCGTTTTAACGAAAGGGGTATGAGTTATGAAGGATACGATTTTTTATGTAGGCGGCGGCAAGGGCGGGGTCGGTAAGAGCATGGTTTCACTCACGCTCATTCAGTTCTTAATCGACAAATACGGAGAGCAGAAGACAATCCATCTTATAGAGACTGACGAGAGTAACCCGGATGTCGGAAGGGTTTATAAGAACAAGATACCTGTAACGACAGCCATTCTCGATGAGGATGAGAAGGATTGGATACGAATGGCCGGTGTTATGGAAAACACGTCCGACACGCTCTTCGTCATAAACAGCGCTGCGAGGAGCACTCTGGGCGTGCGTAAGCACGGACAGGATTTCAACTCAGTCTTGGAGAGCGGTCAAATCAACTACGACCTTGTTACCCTCTGGCCGCTTAACCGTCAAAAGGATTCCGTCCTGCTTCTGGAGGATTTTCTCGAATACATTTCGTTTGGGCATATTTTCCCCATTCGCAACTGCTATTTCGGGGAGCCGGAGGACTTTGCGCTGTACGAGAAATATTTGTCGGATAAACATTCTTTGGACGCTCGGATATTAGAAACCTTTAATTTCCCGGCTCTCGCGGACATAATCGCCGATGATTTCTACACCGGCGGCAAAACCATACCCGAAACAGTTGAGAGCCTCGGCGCGTTCGCGGGTCAGAGCTTTCTGTCGTGGCGTAACAGAGCTTACAAGATGTTCGATGAAATATGCGAGCTGTCTGTAAATACTGAACCGGACGGAGATGAAGCCATATGAACCTCGACGATCAGATGAGTTCCCTCGCCGAGGTGGTTCTGAAACGTCCGATGACAGAGGAGGAGAAGAACGAGATATACAGAATCTCGGACGCGCTCGGCATGAACAGCGTTCAGAGCTTTCTGCACTTGCTTTTCGTCTTTAAGCTCCACGAGGACGTCATGAAGAAGCGTTTTGACGAGATGGCAGAACTTGAAAAGCGGTTGAACGATACGCTCGGAAGCTCGGTAGAGCAAATTCTCGGCGAGGGAGCGAGCACAATAGGCGCGGATATGGGCGACAGGATAGCGTTTCAGGCTCAAAGCATTCTCTCTTCTGTAAAGGAACATTACGAGATTCGCGGGCATGTGGTATCGCTTGCCTTACTCTGCATAATGGCGACGCTCGCGTACTGGCTTGGGCGGTATAACATTCTCGCGGCGGCTCCGTCCGGCAGTGCTCTGGAGACGCTTCTCCTGCTTCCGGGAGGCTGGAGTTTATTTTTGTGCGGCTCGGCGTATTTGTTCTTCTGGGCAAGCGACTATTGGGAGATGATACGCAAGTCAAAACTCTACAAGGCATTTCTTGGATTTCAGGTTTTTCTTCTGGGAGGGCTTTTGGTGTTTTTGCTCTAATGGGGTAAACGGATTGCCCCATTAGGATAATTTTTCAAAATTCCCTGTCCCCATAGACATCGTACTCCCTCTAAAGGGGAACCGAGTTCTCGAAGCAAAAAGCGGCGCGTTGAAAAAGACGCGCTGCTTTTCATTTTGTACATCCTCCTTCGCCCCCGCCTTAATCTTATAAGAGAAATGCACAGACCGAGGTGGTGATACATTGCCGTTTGAAACGCGGGAACAATTAGAAAGATTGGACAGCAAGCTCAAATGTGAATTTGGCTTATATGTCGTCATGGCTTTGGAGAACCCCGACGTTATTGAAATCTGCGTCAATTCGGACGGTCATATCTGGCTTGAGGAAAAGGAGAAACGCCTCTATGACACGGGAAAGACCATAGCTGCGGAAAAGCTCACGGCGGCACTCGGAACCATCGCCGCAATGAACGGAACAGAGCTGAACGAAACGACGCCCGTCCTCAGCGGTAGACTGCCCCTCGACGGCTCCCGTGTCGAGGGTACGGTTCCCCCCGTTACACCGGACGGCCCGTCGGTCAGCATACGCAAACACGCCTCGGCCATATTCCCCCTCTCGAAGTACGTGGACGAAAGGCGCATACCGCAAGAGGGGGCGGAATATTTAAGGGACAACATCCGAGACGCTAAGAACATCCTCGTCGCCGGCGGAACTTCATCAGGGAAAACGACATTCGTGAACGCTTTAATACGTGAACTTTTAGCTATTGCCCCGCAGGACAGGCTCCTCATTATCGAGGACACGCAGGAAATCCAATGCGCCACGACGAACAAGCAGAACTTTGTGGCTACGGAGGAAGTACCCATGCAGAAACTGCTGAAAACGGCCATGCGCTACAGGCCGGACAGAATAATCATCGGAGAGGTGAGAGGGGGTGAGAGCCTTGACCTATTGAAATCCTGGAACACCGGACACCCCGGAGGATTGGCCACGGTACACGCAAACAACGCTCCGGCCGCGCTTTTACGTTTGGAGCAGTTAATCGCGGAGGTGAGCGTAACACCAATGTCAGCGCTCATAGCGGAGGCGGTTCACATCGTCGTCTATATGCAGGAGTTCGGGAAGGTTGGACGGCAGGTAACGGAGATCATCCGAGTTACCGGATACAAAGGGGGAGAGTACGTATATGAGACGGTCTATGAATCGAGCGAAGTAAACAGGCACAAAAACGGATAAATATGCAGTTAAACACTTCAAATAAGCGTTTCAAAGGAGGCAAAAATCATGTTCGGAAAGAAAATACTCATCTCAGGCGCAGTATCGGTGTTCGTTCTTGCGCTCACCCAAACAGCGGAGGCGAACACGTCAACGAAATTCCCGTGGGATTCGGCGTTGAAACAGCTCGCGGATTCTTTAACAGGCCCCGTGGCGTTTTCGCTTGGACTTTTTATGATTGTCTGCGGTTTTTGCGCGATCGCCTTTGTCGGCTCGGAACTCGGCGGGTGGGTCAAGTGGGTGGCGCTCTCGGCGATACTCGCCGGTATGCTCGGCGCGGCTCCGACAGTCCTCTCGATGTTCGGTCTGCAAAGCGCCCTAATCTGCTGATATGGACGAGCAGCTCAGGATTATACCGATACACAGAAGCCTGACAAGACCGCTTTTACTCATGGGCTGCGACAGGGTTCTGTTCCTCATGCTCTGCATGGTGGTTACGTTACTCGCGGGCCCCGGAGGGCTGATGACGAAGAACTACATCAATATGCTGCTGGCCGTATTGCTCTTTCTGGGAGGGCGTGAAGGGCTTGTTCACATGGCCAAGACAGACTCGCAGATGAGCGACATATTCCGCAGAAGCACGCAATACCGCGCCGAATATCCGGCTGTAAGCACAGCGGGGTATAAAAATCCGCAGAAAGCGAGGCGATGGCAATGAGCGTGAAAAACGCGATGAAGACAAAACATGAGATTGGTTTTTCGGACTTACTGCTGTATCAGACGCTTGTGAGCGAAGGCATTATAGAAATGAAGAATGGCTCGCTCATGGCGGGTTTTTGGTACACGGGGCCGGATTTGGAATCGGCAACCAAGGAAGAGGTGGAGGCATTATCCGCATATATCAGCAGCGCTGTAATGCGGCTCGGCAGCGGGTGGATGTTGCATGTGGAGATGATACGCAAACCCGCCGAGGGCTACCCGGAGGGATTTTTTCGTGAACCTACGAATATCCTCATAGACCTCGAACGCCGCTACTTTCATCAACAGGAGGGACGGCATTTCGAGACGAAGATAGCGCTCTTTTTTACATATCTGCCGCCGGTATTAGCGCAGTCTCGCAAGGCAAAGAAATTAGCCGATATGGTCATGGGCGAGACTGAGACGGAGTTCCGCGATGACGGCGAGAAGCGGCTGAAACTCTTCGAGGACAAATTGGATGAGCTTGAAACATCGCTCACCGCAAGCCGTCAGATACGCTTGAAGCGCATGAAGCTCTCAATGGTGAAGTCCAACGACGGCGAGGACATGATAAACGCGGAGCTTTTGCAGGCGCTGAACCAAGTCATAAACGGACGCTGGCATCCTGTTCGTTTGCCGATTCCCGCTCCGACGTATTTAGACACTATGTTGGCGCGGGATATGCTCGTCGGTACGCCGCTGACCTATGACGGCAGTCACGTTATGGCCGTTTCAGTCATGGGGTATCCGCAGGGCTGTTATCCGGGGATTTTGCACTCGTTATCCCTGTTGCCCTTCGAACTTCGCGTCTCGAACAGGTTCATTTTCACCGACTTTATGGACGCTTCAAGGCTGTTCATCAGTCTCCGCAAGCGTTGGTTCCAGAAGAGGCAGAGCTTTATCGCACAGATTTTCGGACGTATTGACGCGCCCGTGAACCTCGACGCCGCCAATATGGTGGCCGACATAGACGAGGCGACACAACCGCTCGACAGCGGTGATGTCTGTTACGGCCACCACACGTGTACAGTCATAATCCGTGGCAACGATACGGAGGAGTTAGAGGAGCGAGCGCGGGAGGTCGTAAAGGTCTTTGAGTTCAAAGGTTTCAACGCTCGTGTGGAGAAACGCAACGGCATGGAGGCGTTTATAGGCTCCCTTCCCGGACACGGGTACGAGAATATACGACGCCCAATGATTTCAAGTCTCAGCTACGCCGACATAATCCCCACAACGACGGACTGGACGGGCGAGGAATTTTGCCCGTCAGGACACTTCCCTCCGAAAAGCCCGGCGCTTCTGCAAGCAGCGTCCGTTGGTTCAACTCCGTTCAGACTCAATCTCCACGACGGCGATGTAGGCCACACGCTCATTCTCGGCCCGACAGGTTCCGGCAAGTCCACTCTTCTCGCCGCCATAGCCTCACAGTTTGAGCGGTACGAGGGCGCGAGGATTTTTGCCTTCGACAAAGGATATAGTATGTTTCCCCTTGTTTCATCGTGCATCGACTCTGCTCACTACGACATTGGAGCTGAGGATTCGAGGCTTCGCTTCTGCCCGCTTGCGGCCATCGACACGCCTATGGAGAGGATGAACGCGCAGGAGTGGATAGAGGCGGCGATAGTCCTGTCAAAGGGAAGCCCGCCGACGCCGGACGAAAGAGGGCTTATAAGCTCCGCGTTGCAGACTATGGCCGAGACTACTACTGACGCCTCAATGCGGACACTGACCAACTTCACGTATACCGTGCAGGATATGGAGATACGCAAGTATCTGGATTACTACACCGGTGACAGCCCCGGCGGTCTGCTTTTGGACGGAAGTTCGAACGACATACGGTATAGGAACTTCACCGTCTTTGAGCTTGACCATGTGTTCCAAATGGACGTGAAGCTCGTCATGCCGATTTTTCTGTTTCTGTTCAACGAAATTGAGAAGCGGCTTGACGCGACCGTGGAGGCTAAACACAATCCTCCGTCGCTGATAATCATTGACGAGGCGTGGCTGGCTCTCTCGCATGAGATGTTTCAGCAGAAGATAAAGGAGTGGCTGTTGGTTCTTCGCAAGAAGAACTGCGCGGTCATTCTGGCCACGCAGAATTTATCCGACGTAATCAACTCACCGATACGGCAGACCATTCTTGAAAGCTGCTTCACAAGAATTTTGCTTCCTAATCCGTCTGCAATGAATGACGAATTGAAGGAACTTTACATGGGCAATCTCGGCTTGAACCGCAAACAGGTGGGGCTCATATCCACTGCTATTGCCAAACGTCACTATTACTATGCCGCTCCCAATTCGCGCAGCTATCGGCTGTTTGATTTGGGGCTCGCTCCCGTTTCGCTCTCTTTCATCGGCGCGTCAAATAAGGATGATTTGAAGGCTATTCGGGTATTGCAAAAGGAGCATGGCGAGAAATGGCCCGCGTTTTGGCTCAAGTCCCGCAATCTTGAGGATTGGGGAGATTTGTGGCTTGAAAGGTACGAAGAGCGGAAAGAGAACATATCGCTCGACAAAGGGGAGGCGCTGATATGAAGGCGGTTAAAGTTATCGCTGTGATATGCGTTTTAAGTGTTTCGTCCGCGGCCTATGCAGGTGGCGGCGGCTTGACTGGCGGCGCTACCGAATGGACGCAGATGGCCAACAACGCCGAGCTGATTAAGCAGGTCGAGGAGTCGGTCAAACAGGTTACAAACCAGATAACGCAGATTACCAATCAGGTAACGCAAATAACCAACCAGATAACCATGATACAGGACATGGCGCTTAACACGCTTGCGCTGCCGAAGCAAATCTTCAAGGACGTGCAGGGCGTTTACTCGAAGGTTCAGGACGTTATAGGCAAGACAAGAGGTTTGGCCTACAACATGTCGAATTTCGGCTCGGAGCTTGAACGGCGCTTCAAAAGCTACGCCGATATGGGGAATCTATCCGGTGGAGATGATTTTGCCGCAGCTTCGAGAAGCGTCATAGATACTCAGATGGAGACGGTGCGCACGACTATGGAGGGCGTCAGCGAGGTATTCAACGAGCTTGGCAATGACGCGTCCGCGTTGGAGGAATTACAGCAGTCAGCGAGTTCGGCAAAGGGGCGAAACCAAATCATGCAGGCAACTAATGAGCTGCTCGCCTTCCTCGGTCAGGACGCAATGAAACTCCGTCAGCTCCAGATGATGGCAACGCAGATGAGCGGCGCGGTCTACGAGGCCGAGCGCGCGAGGAATGACCTCGGTCAGCGGCACATGGAGCAATTCATGAAACCCGCCCCTCCGAGCAAGGCGAACATAAAGGACGAGCACCTCATCGACAAGCTGGCCGGGGAGTAGGTTTCGATGAACGCCTCCCGAAAAACCGTGTTTATCCTGACTGCCGCTATCGTCCTCTGTTGTTGCTCTGTCGCCCCGGCGTATGCCTTCGGTGATATAGCCAACGTCGCTATGGCCGAGCTCTTCGGGCAAATATCCGACGCTTGCAGCGGGTGGTTGGAGAAAGCGGCTGGGATAGCCGTCAGTCTATTGGCGATTACCGCAATCATAGGCTTTGCCATCGGCGCTAAGGATTTAGCGTTGAGCGGCGGCGTAACCCTCGACGGGATTGTCGCGTTGTTCGTTCGATACGCGTTCATAGTCGGGGTTTTGGTTTGGCTCCTGAACGCGCCCATGAGGTTGGGTCTTATCGTCAGCTCACTTAGAAAGATAGGCGGGGCGATAAGCGGGCAGGACGTAACTTTCAGCGGGCTGTTTTCGCTCTTTGATGATGTGGTCATGCCGCTTGTGAGCTACGCCAACGGGCTGAACTTCTGGGAAGTAGGCACGTATATCTGCTTGGTGTTCGTGATATTCATCATTAACTGTCTCTGCTTCATGATTGCCACAACTTTACTCGTCGTGGAGCTTGAAGCGATATTTATTCTCATAGGCGGGATGATTACCGCGAGCTTCTTCGTGATTGGCTACTTCCGTGATTTGTTCCTCGGTTACATAAAGGCGCTCGCCGCCGTGG
>BOCB01000050.1 GCA_026002695.1 Synergistales bacterium | reverse complement strand
GTATTAAATTGGCGATACCACTGCATCCTGCCGGTTTCCTCATGTGAACGGCCATTTTGAACGCTGCAATCACCATGTCCCTGTCCATGCGCGCGGAAACGTTACAGCCGACTATCCTTCCGGCATAGATGAACCGGCAGATGTGTCGCTTTTGGATGACATGATTGAATCTCCTCCTTAGTTTTAATGGAATCATAACTCTCCACTAAACCCGGGGCAGTTCACTTTGGCTATCCTCAGAATATTTGGATTGTTTAGCTTCCCACAGCAAATGCGAAGGAACCGGATATTTTGTTTCGATTTGACACCTCGACCGTTTACCCCTTGACACTCTGACCGCCGAAATTTGACACTCGTTCCGCGAGGATTTTACATTGAATCTAAAAGTTGGTTCTGTTACGCTTAAATCGTTTTTAACCCGTGTAGAAGATATGGTAATGCAGGGGAGCAATCAGAGCGGTACGGGGGCTGTGAGGTGATGGGCGGGCGGCGGGGGCCGCCGTCTGCCTGAAGGGCGGTGGCCTGATTGTATTTGTCGCTGCCCCACGCGTCCGGGGCGCTGCTCCAGGCTATCGTATCGCACACCTCCGCGCCCCTGGGAGTCAGGATGTTGTGCTGAGTCTGGTTGCAAATCTCCGCCAGACAGAGCGAGCGATAGTCCGAAAACAGCATCGTCATCTCCGCCGGGGCCTCCGTGTGGAGCGCCAAGAGAAAATCCACCGCCATCCCGTCAAAGATTTTCGTCACGTTTTCGGAGACGGCGGCGTCCATGAAGCCGTCCGGCGCTACGATCTCGACGGACGCTCCCGTACGGACTTTGCTGTCTTCCAGCACGCCAAGGACGCCGCCGTAGTGGTCTACGTGGCTGTGAGTGTAGATGATCGTATGGATTTTCTTCTCCCGCTTCTCTTGCGGGATGTTCTCGTAGAAGAGATCGACCGCTGCCTTGGCCGACTCCCGGTAGCTCGTGACGTCCACGGCGATGAAGCCATTTTGCGTTTCGACGAAGGTCATGTGCGCGAGGTCATAGCCCCGCACCTGCCAGATATGGCGTACGTCGCCGCCGAAGTCATGCGATATGACCTCGTACAGCCCGTATTAGGCGTTCAGAATCGCCTGACGCCAGAGGCCAGGGTTCACTGTGTCCGGGAACGCGCCGGGCTTGGAGATGTCGCCGCTGATGTAGGTGTAACGGCTCATATCCCAGACGACCGTACCGGGCGAAAGCGGCCAGTGTGCAGACCGGCAACGCCGTCAGCGCAACGCCGAAACACGACAATTTTCTTCTCAGGGCAATCTCTCCTTCATATTCGCGGGGACGGTCGCCGCACTGATTTTTACCGCGTCTTCCTCATCCTCGCCGCCAACGCGAAAAGCGCGAGCATGCCCGTCAGACCGAGGCCCGCGTCGCAGCCGCCGCCATTATGCGCCGGGCCTGCATTATGCGCCGGGCCTGATGGATAGCTCGCTGTTATCGGCTCAGCGATTTCATTACCGGTAAGCACAAGAGTCACTCTTTTATTCACGAGTTCGGTCCCGTTGACGCGGAAGAAAAATTCCCTCTCCTCGCCGGGGATAATCGACAAGATACGCCTGTTCACGATCTGCGAGTTGCCGCCGTCATGATTGTAATCGCCTTCGAATACTCTCAAATGCGCGTCCGTAATCGTTTCGGTTCCTTTATAAAGGACGGAGCCTCTCACAAATACACTCTCTCTAGCATTCAGAGCATCGGTCAGTTCCTTGGCGGTCATGTTCGTCAACCTGAGTTCGAAATCTTTCGCAGCGGCCTGAATTTTGCCAAATGTCGCCGCCTTTGCGCCGGTCGATTGGAAGGTTTGGGGCGTTACGGCAATTGAGGCCTCGAAATATCCGACGTTATTGCCCATCGGGTCTCCGGCGCCGTTGCAATCAATGTCTCCAACATAGTCCCATGCCTCGTGTATTTCGTCTATCGCTCCGCCACCGTCCAGCTCCGCGAAAATGTACACCCTCTCTCCATTTTTGAACGAAGCCGGAACCGTCCAATTGAAGGATACCGTGGCATAGTTAGGATTGTTGGCGTCATTGCTCCTGCCGGGCAGGGAGACCGGCACGGGCTGCCCGATTGCCGTCCTCTCGCCACCGAAGCTGGCGGCATACGAGAGCTGCGCGCTGAACTGCCCGGTAGCGATAAAACTGTAGTTATACACTGGGATAGTGATCCTGTATGTCTCGCCCATGTTCAGCTTCCACGTCAGATCGCCGTCCGGGTTATATATTCTCGCGCCTCTCATTCTCATGGCGTTTTCAGCGATGTTTTCGACCTGGAAGATCACTCTTTCTTCCTGCGCGGGAGAATATTTATTAACCAGAAGCCTCGGTAAATTCAAAGCGGGGTCGGGCTTCCGCATGTAGATGGAATTTGGGTCCGTCCATACGTTGCCCGTGCTCGCGTTGTCAAACCGCACGCCAAACGCCAGATTGAGCGTGCCGTTGTCCTCTGCGAACACTATCGTATCGGATGAGTATTGCACACGAATCCACGGAAAGCTCATCCCCTTCCATCCTGATACCTTGTAGCTCAGCTCCTTGTCAGTTTCGACCGTGGTGCTCATCGTGTACATGTTCTTCGATGTATGCTTGTTGGTGTATGAGAGGTTGCCGCCAGCCCCGAAATTCGCCCCCTTGGCCTTGGGAATCGGAATCGTAAGCCCAAGGCTGAGATTGTCCGATTTTTCCTGAGTGCCCGTTATCGACGCCGTATCGCTTTTGCTCGAATAGACGATCTGCTTGTAATAGCTGGAGTATCCGCCATCGCTTGCCATCGGCACGACCATCGGCTGCCCGGATGAAGTCAAGTTATTTTTAGGATAACCCAGTGTGCCGGTTACGCTCACGGGATACGAGAATATATTACCCTCCTGATGTATGGGCGCGTAATCGTCGTCGTCACCTTTGGCCAGGTTGTTGCTGATCTTGTCCGGCACGACAATTTCAAGATACTGCGTGCTGTCGGCGGGGTTTGTGCTGTTCGGATTGTCCGGATCTCCCGGCGCGCCGGGCGCGAGGTTATCGGATTCGCCGACCGGCATCGGGTAACGCCAGAGATAATAATTCCCCTCCATGTAGGAGTACGCGTCGCGCATTCCGGTATTTATGGCGATCCTGTTGAGATCTCCAAACTTGTTGGTGTTCAGTTTTTCGAGAGATTGTTCGACGCTGTTCTGCATGCTGGCTCCGAGGTTCCCCTTGACAATGCTGAACGGGAAAGCAGCGCCGGCATTGAGCCCGCCGCCCTTCGCGGTGCTGGCCGAAGCGCGCGCCGTGAACGTGTCGGTCGTGCTGCCGGTATTGGTAACCGTGTAGCTGGCGGAGTTATCCCTCACAAACGAGAAATTTCGGAGCTTCGAGGTGGGGTCGTCCGCCACCGGGACATAATCCACGTGATAGGGCGGAACTTGCACGACTGCGGAGAGGTCTTTGTGCCCCGACATCACATACCAATCCGGGTCACCGAGAGCGTAACTTTCATCCAGAAAATCAGCCGCGAGCAGCGGAACGTTGATGTTTGAGCTTTTTGCGTTGCCTATGCTGACTAAGCCTGAATAACCGGGATTGATTCCTTTGAATACCCCTTTCTCGTCGATATTGGCTTCGTAAACGCAGTATCTGCTCCTGTCCGAGAGTACGAGCTGAGACAGGGTTTTTCCGGTAACCGGGTTGAGCTGGCCGCGAAGAGGCGCTATCAGCATCGACAAATGCGGGTATATGTACTGGCTGGTAAAGTCGTTAAATTGGGACGGCCCGATCGGAGGCGTGACATAATTTACCTCTTTTGGAGCGAGGTTAGTCTTGTCGAAAGTAAACGCCGAAGCGATGATTGGAGACACCTTGGACAAAACCGGATTGTCAGTCGGCTGCTTGAAAGCCGCCCACACCAGTTCATCCTGCCCGTCGCCGTCGAAATCGCCTGCCTCCGCCAAAACTCCGTACCTGTGATTAGAATCAAAAAAACCGACATAACCGCACTCTCCGATAACGTGCGCGTCGTCCCACAGAATTGTTTCGCTCATCTTCATGGCTCCGCCGTTCCATTTATAAACCTGAACCTTCGGATGCGCGAAGTGGTCGGCGTGATTCAAGTTACTGGTGTGCCCGCTGAAAGCTTTGCGGTCGTAGTGGCTCATCACCACCGCGAACTCCGTCTTGCCGTCACCGTCGAAATCGCCGGCTGCGATGTCGCACCCAACTAAATTGCTGGCTCTGTGCGTGCCCGCTTTAGAATTTGAGTAGATTTGACGCGCGTCGACAAGGCTTGACCCGGGCTTGCGGGAAATCTTATAGACCTGCACTATATACTCGGAGTCGGCGTCTTCCCGGCCGTTTACGTTCGGCTTGACGCATGAATTCGCGATAACGGCGACCTCTGAACATATCCCGTCACCGTCAAAATCGCCGGCTGCGACGCGCACAATCCCCAAGTCAAGATTTTGCCCCTTAGCGACACTCGTATAATTGTCGGAACTCCAACTATACCTGTCCGCGTTGTACGCTTCTCCCGGAATAACCCGGAAGCCGAGATTCACCGGACTGGTGGAGCCGTAATATTGGCTATAAGCAAGAACGTTGCCGTCATAGTACGCCGCTTCCCCCACTACGAAGCTCTCCGTTTCCTCCCCGTCGATGAAGAGCCCGGCGGTCGCGTCCGTCGCGAACGACGCGTTCGACCCGGTTGCAAGAGTTATCCGTTTGACATCATCGATATTCATGTTGCCGTTATTGTCTTTTTTTACTTTTCCAATGGTGAAGTACCGCGCGTCGACCAGGTACATGGGCACGAAGAAGCGATAATCGCCGTTCGAGTCCGGCTTGACGGTGAGCGCGACGCTCCTTCCGTGCCGATACGTCGCGGCGATATTGCTGTTGCTCAATTGGAATGGCTCGGACGTTACGTGAAAATCCCCAAAATTATAGTCTCTCAATGTCCCGTTCTTATTACCGGAGTTGTCGAATAAATACGCCTGCGCCTGCCCTGTGGCGTCGCCATGACCGGGAGCCACAATCGCCAGCATATTCACTTTTCGATAGCCGAAGTCCCCGTTTGCCGCGAGGATATCCGGCGTGTTCACCAGAGGGCTTGGACTATCGCTCGCCGCCATCGCGGTCCCAACTGCGAAGAACACGCCGCCCAGCGTCATAAAGAACGCGCAAAAAAGAGATAACGCTACTCTATAAACCATAATGTTTTTAAACTTCATCACGCTCACTTCTCCCCGATCGCCACGCCGAAGGCGATCATGTTAAGCCCGTGCGTCAGAATCCAGACGCCGATCAAAAAACCGATGGTGAATGCGGCGACGACCGGATGGAGAAACGAGTATCCGCCCACCATAAGGCTCAGAACACCGAAGGTCATGACCCAGCCCCACGAGAACTCGGCCGACTTCAGCTTGAGCGCCGCCATGACCCGCAACACGCCGACGAGCGTCATCCATCCAGCGAAGATGTAAATGAGTACGATGTCGGTAAACAACTGCGCCCATCCGTTCGATAGCAGGATTAGCGCCGCGAGCACCGTCACTATGCCACAGACAAGTTCCCAGAGGGTACTCTCGTCCTTATGGGCAAAGTACACAGCAATGGAGTCGGCCCCCGACACCAAAAGCAGTACACTCACCATCCATCCGGCGCCCAAAAACGTCGCGCCGGGTTTAACGATGCAGTACCCGCCACCGGCCGCCAAAAAAACACCCTATAAGAATCGTAATGAATTTCATGACATTCCCTCCCAAAATTTCATTCATTCTTTGTTAATTAAGAAAATTTTAGCAATTTATTGGGCAAAATGGACGTAAAGTCGCAGAATTGTGACTTTAGGAACAGTTATAAAATAAACTGGTCATCGAAATAGATCGCAGTGTTTCGACACCGGTCAACATGTCGTTGACAACGGCCATTAGTGAAAGAGGTGATTCTGCATGAGAAGCACAGTACAGGTGAAGATCGACGAAGAGATTAGGCGGCGGCCCTACGCGCCGAAACGATACCCCTCGCCCCTATCGGCGCGGATGAAATATTCCGAGCCGGACAGTTT
Source organism: Synergistales bacterium (assembly GCA_026002695.1). GTDB lineage: Bacteria > Synergistota > Synergistia > Synergistales > Synergistaceae > BOCB01. Next base: position 5,532 of record BOCB01000050.1, on the reverse strand, counting down.
TTTCCGAAGCCGGTACACCGCGTTTTTCACGGCGCCATCGTCCTCAGTCATTGGCGACACCCAGATTTTTTCGTACAGATACTCCGCGCTCATGGCACGGCCTTTGTTCTGGACGAACATCAACAACAGGGCAAATTCTTTCTGCGTCAACAGCATGTCGGAGCCGTCCATAAACGCTATCCCTGCCACGACCTCCAATCGAAACGGGCCCTCCATGATAACTTCCGGCATCTGCTCCACGTTGCGAAACATGGCCTCCACTCGCGCCAGCAAGACCTCGTAATCGAAAGGCTTGGAGAGGTAGTCGTTCGCGCCGAGCCGCAGGCCATTGGAAACGTCCTGCGGCTCGCACCACGCCGTAAGCATGATAATGGGAATTTTGCTCCCCGCCGCACGAAGTTCCGTGAGCAAATCCAACCCACTGCCATCCGGCAGCATGATGTCCAGCACAATCGCGTCGAGCGTCTGACGCGATAAATGTTCATGCGCTTGCGCGAGATTTTCGGCTGGCGAGACGGCATATCCGTGTTTTCTCAGAAAATAGCAGTGGTTTCGCAAAATGTCATGCTCGTCCTCCACGACAAGAATGTTTTTCATTCGTCTCTGTCCTCCGCGTTACGGCCTTCTGCCAAGGTGCGGTTTATCATTTCCGCCATTTTAATGATTTCGGCCTGAGATTTGGTGAGACGCTCGTGGTCGGTCTCCGGCTTCGTATTCGCCACTTGGACATTGGTGGACACCTTCGTCAGTGGGGTCAGGAGATCGTGGCTCAAACGATGGTATAAATCGGTTTTGGCGGTCAGCTCGCGCGCTCTGCGCCGCGCGTGGTAGTACTCCTGAGAGAGCATAGCGAACTGCGAGAGCATCAGAAATACGTTCCCTGGCAAAGTGGCTATGAAAAATCTGGATTCGAACAGGACATTGGCCAGCGGTGCCCAGATGGCGAAGAATACCAGGGAGAAGAGGTACAGCGTCAAATACGGGCGATTTCGGGCACGTTCGAACGAAAGAGTCCGCGCGGCCAGCATAACGGTTATGATGAACATGAGGTGAAACGGGTATATGAAGCGATATCCGGTGGGAGGGGGTAAAAATTGCGCCGCCGCGACGATGGAGAGCACTGCCGTATAGACTGCCCTCATGTTGCGGCTGAGCCTGACCTCGAACACAGCCAGCGTGAAAAGCATGACGAAAATGCTGTGGAGGATGAGAAGTACCACATAGGCGCGCATCCAATGGCACGCGCCGCCGGGCGCCGCGTAAATCAGGAAGCTGTTGGATTCCATGAGAACCCGTATGCCGGCGATGAGGCTGGCCGCCGCGAAAAACATGTAGGTGATCTCGTCTCTCCCGCGGCGGAAACCCCACAACATGAGGTGATAAAGAGCGATTACGGCAAAAGCCCCGCTGATCCCCGTGACCGCCGCCCACCGCGAGAGCATAACGCGCGAGAGCACGCTTCCCCGCCCGACGAGGAAGTTAAACCTCAGTCCCGATACGAACAGTCTCTCGAAGTTCGACGCCTGCACGACGATCTCGGCGGCGCCCCCTCTTGTTGGAAGGTTCAGTATGTTGTTCATTTTCGCGGTCATTTCATCGCCCCTGGAGCGGCCGACCCGCCCGGCTCTCTGTACGAGGCTGCCGTTTATCCAGACGGACGCGGCGAATGTTATCTCCGGAATATAAACCATAAGTTCCTCGGCGTCTCCGGTCAAAATTGTCATCCTGTAGGTCGCGTAACCAAAGTCCGGATACCCGGCCTCCGTCCATGACGAGGGAACCCGGATCAGGCTTTTTCCGCCCTCATGACTGATTCCAGCCGCAAAATCCGCAGGTTCGATGAGGCGTTCCCAGTAGAACTCCCACTCTCCCGCGAGCGCGTACACACTGCCACGCAGGTCAGCGCTCCTCAGGTCGAGGACGCCAGCAGACGCCAGCACGCCGGGGCGCTCGTGAGGCACGGATATGACGTAAAACGCGCCCCCGCTGAGGGCGATGACGCAGGCAAAAGTCAGAAGAAAACGTCTCATAAGTCTTCCATGCTTGTATTATTGCATTTTTGTTATGAAAAGTCTAATGTTTAGTTGTCGTGGCAATAATTTGATGTCAATAGCCTTTTTTTGAGTTTCCCTATTTTTTCGGCGAAACCTTGTACCACAAGGGTTTGAGAGCTTTTTCGATTTCAACTTATCATCACCCGAAACCATTGTGGCAAAAGGGGTCACGGGTTCGTCTTACTAAAAAATGGGGAAACTTAAACCTTTTTGAGTATTTTTATTTTTGAGTAACTTGAAAGAGTGCACGCCTCAACGTATGAAATATCGACATTGAGATACGAAATTATAGTGACTACGGCAATCAAGTTCGCTATGCGATAGATTTAATGGAAATAGCCTCAAGCCTCAAAATGAATCCGGGGCATAGTGCGGGAATACCCTTAACACGTTGAGAGTAATTCCCGCATACACCACAATATGCAAACAAGTGTTTGGTATTGCGGTTTTACTCTGTTAATTGACGGCAACTATACCGAAAAGATAACGCTCCGTCACGCAATGGCGCGGTCTCTTTCTCCACCGTCAACCGTGCCAGCTCCACGGCGTCTGAGACGCGTATGCTCACACCCATCCGCACAGTGCGCTCACTTTTCCCGTGAATCACGGCAGAGGAAAGAATTTTCCTCCCGCTAGCAACATCAAAGATATGCGTCATTTCAATACCCAAGGGCTCTATAACCACGATGCCTATCATATCCCCGCCCATCCGCTCCACGTCATACAGCCAATCGCGCCCGTCGAGTTTGGATTTGGCAAAGAAATCCCTGTTGGCTACCGTCAGCGCGACTATTCGCGGAACAGGCAGGGGTGCAAAATATGCGCCCCCGTAGGAAGCATGAGACTTCGCGCAGAACACCAACACACCGAAAAGGCAAGCCGCCGTTATCAGACACACACGCTTCATGTTCAATCACCCCCATCACTTGTTTTTCTTATGCCGTTTCGCCATGCCGGGCATATCGGCTGGAATTTCAAGAGAATCCGCTATAATGCCGCGCACCATGCCGGCAACATCTGAAATGAACGCCTCCAAGGCCAACGCGCCGCCCTCAATATCGCTCATCTTATTTTCCCAGAGTGCGGTCAGGTCGGGATTAACCATGACGGAAGCCCGTGAAGCGCTAAAAAGATTTATTAACAGCTTCCCCAAGTCTGTTGAGACGAGCTGCTTTTTCTTCTTCTCCAAATAACCGCGCTTGAATAACACTGCGATTATGTTCTCCTGTGTCGCCGATGTGCCAATGCCCTGAACCTCCTTGAGTTTCGCGCGGATTTCAGGGTCTTTGACGAATTGGTGAACGCTATTCATTGCCGCTATGAGCGCGTGATACGTGTACGGCTTGGGCGGCTTGGTCAGCTTCTCCTCCATTGAGGCGCGGGCAAGTCCGCTCTCTCCATTCTGAACAACCGGAAGCGCTGCCGTATTGCCCTCCTCATCGAGTTTATCAGCCTCGAAATTTTCCCAGCCCCGCCAACCGATATTGACAACAGTCCTGCCCGTTCTCTGAAACGTCTCCCCGTTGACCGAGAATCTTATTGATGTTTCCTCGTACTCATAATCGGGGAGGAATTGCAGAACGTAGCGAGAGCATATCAGCTCGTAAATTTTCCGTTCGATATCTGAGAGCGCTCCCGCATCCGGCGCTCGCGTTGTTGGTATGATGGCGTGGTGTTCCGTAATCTTCCCGTCGTCCCACGCGGAGCTCTTCTTATTTATATCAATGCCGCCGGGCATACCGCCGATATTCGGACATCCCGCGCAAACAGCGCTTATTATCTTCGCCGCTTCACTGAAATGCCCCTCCGGTATGTACTCGCAGGAGGTTCGCGGATACGAGACATATCCGGCCTCATAGAGCTTCTGCACATGAACGAGCGTGTCTGTAACGTCAAATCTTTTCAAGGTGGCAATCTGGAGCTTTGAAAGTGAAAACGGCAGGGGCGGCGCTGCCCGGTGAGCCTTTTTCTCAACGAAACTTATCTCCCCGCTGCTGTTTTCGAGCTTCCTCAAAAGCTGCCCGCCCGCTTCGCGGTCGATAAGCCGCTTCTGTCCGTCAAGCGCGTAGGCGTAATTCTCACCACCAACCCATCGCCCAGTTATGCTCCTGCCGCCACTGAGGGCAAGCTCGGCCTGTATATCGAAGTACGGGAACGACTTGAAATCACGTATCTCCTTATCCCTCGCAACGACAAGACCGAGTGTCGGCGTCTGTACACGCCCTACGCTTATTACCTTCGCGTCATATCCGGCGTTACGCGCCGAGACGGTAACGTACCTTGTCAGGGCAAGCCCGACGAGCCAATCTGCGTAAAGTCTCGCCTGCCCCGCCATGTACTCGCCCCTGAAATCCGCGTTGTCCCTGATATTATCAAGAGCCTTGCGTATGGCGTTCGGGTTCACGTCATTCAAACGCAGACGCTGAGTTTTACCCGTCCACCCACAGTAATCGAGTATCTCGTCGATAAGCAGTTGCCCCTCACGATCCGAGTCCCCGACATTGACGACTACATCACAGCCTCTTAGCAGCTTCTTTATGCCGCTAAGGAGCGTCTTTGTGCGGGGAATCTCCTTGCGCCTCCACTTCTCCGGCACGTAAAGGAGCGTGCCCATGCCCCAGCGCCTGTATTTCTCATCGTAGTCCTCCGGCTCGCACAGCTCCAGCAAATGCCCGGACGCCCACGCGACCACATCACCGCCGCACATGATACAGTTATCCCCCTTGACCTTGCTGCCCGGCAAAACGCCCGCCAAAGCCCGGCCAACCGACGCTTTCTCTGCTATGTAGAGTCTCATTATATTTTTACCCTCTTTCGTAGGTTATATTGAGTTAAACCGATTCATAAGGAGCGCGTGTACCCATGAAGAAAAAAGTATGTGTATTCTGTCTGTTACTCACCTCCCTCTGCGCAATGGCGCTGATACTTGACGAAATGCACGTTCACGGCTATCGTGTGAACCGTTCCGCTTCTCTGCCGTGCCTCGTATATCGGATAACCCCGCTGAAAGAAAACGAACCTGTACAACGAGGCGATTGTGTGCTGATAAACCTTTCGACGTTTACGAACGTAGTTATCGAACAGGGCGTTGAGCGCGGTTACGTGAACCGGAATGAACCAATGCTGAAACGGATAGGCGGTATTCCCGGAGACACAATCGTACTTGATGGGAATTGCCTCATCGTCAACGGTGAGACGACAAAAATCACAGTAGCCTCCGCTGACTACTACGGCGGCAAACTTCGCGCGTATCCGACGCCGATAACCCTCTCGCCTGACTGTTATTGGCTTATATCCAATCCCGAACGAGGTTTTGACAGCAGATACTTCGGTTCTGTGAACAGGAGCGCGTTCACGCACAAGGCGTATCCTGTTTTTTAATGCTAAATCAGTTATAATTACGCTACGAAGAGGTAGGGGTGATAACCAATGGGCACGACAGAACAAGACGGGAACACTGAAGCCAAGAACAGCGGCG
>BOCB01000049.1 GCA_026002695.1 Synergistales bacterium | reverse complement strand
GGATATAGAGGGCGCCTACGACCGCCTGTCCCGGATGCATCCGTTTCCGGAGTTCACGTCCCGGGTCTGCCCTGCTTTATGCGAGGGTTCCTGTACTCTGGGGGAGCACGAACTGCCGGTTACGATAAAGAATATCGAGCGGTACGTTATCGATTATATGCTGGAGAACGGCAGGATTCGGGCGAAGGTTCCGAGGGTTCGCACGGGTAAAAAGGTAGCGGTGGTCGGCTCGGGTCCTGCCGGACTCGCTTGCGCCGATATGCTGAACCATCTCGGCAATGAAGTTACGGTCTTCGAGCGCGCCGACAGAGCCGGGGGGCTTCTGACTTACGGCATTCCCAATATGAAGCTCGAAAAATCCGTTGTCGAGGACAGAATAAGAATCATGGCGGAGGAGAACGTCAGGTTCGTTCTGAACACCGAAATAGGTCACGATATACCCGTAATAAGGCTGATGAACGACTTTGACGCGATAGTGCTCTGCTGCGGCGCGACGAACGAACGCAGGCTCGGCGTGAGCGGAGCTGATTTGAAGGGCGTGTACACGGCGATGCGGTTTTTATCCGCGTCAACGAGGAGGCTTTTCGGCAGCGCGACGCGGGACGAGTCGCAGATAGACGCCGGAGGGAAGAACGTCGTTGTAGTCGGCGGCGGGGATACGGGGACGGACTGTGTCGGAACTTCCATCAGACAAAGGGCTTCCGGGGTAGTACAGCTCGAGATACTGCCGCCCCCGCCGGAGGATAGGCTCCCCGACAATCCTTGGCCGCTGTGGCCGAAGACGCTGCGAACCGACTACGGGCAGCGCGAGGCGCATGAACTTTTCGGAGCTGATCCGAGAAAGTACTTGACCACCGTCAAGGACATAAAAGGCGAGAAAGGCGCGGTCGACGGAGCCGTGACGGTGAAGGACGAGTGGCTGCGCGAGGGCGGCGGAATGGTCCCGAAACCGAATCCGGGCAGCGAATCCGAGATACCCGCCGACATGGTGATAACCGCGATGGGTTTCACCGGGCCGGAACGAGCGCTCATAGATCAGTTCCAGCTGGACGTCGACCAAAAAGGCAACGTGGCAGCCGACGCGGGTTACAAGAGCAGCCTTCCTACAGTCTTCGCCGCCGGCGACATGAGAAGAGGCCCGTCGCTCGCGGTATGGGCGATAAAAGAGGGAAGAAGCGCCGCGGTAGCCTGTGACAGGTACCTGAACGAGGAGAATACGGGGAAGATCGCGAGTTTGATTTAACGCGGGAGCGCCCCTCTTCTCGGAATCAACATCTATTTTAAGATTGGACGGGCGATAAATAATGAGCGCTGATAGTACGAAGTACGCGGAGAAAATTGTCAGGCGCGCCGCCGCTCTTGGCTTTGAGCGGTGCGGGATAATAAGAGTGAGCGCCATGAAGGGATACGGAGAGGCGCTCGCCGCCCGGATGGCGCGTTTCCCGGAGACGGCGCCGATGCTGCGAAACTTTATACCCTTTGCCGACCCGACGGAGAAATGCCCGTGGGTAAAATCCATAGTGATATGCTCGCGGCGATGCGGAGTCTATCGCGTCCCCGATAACCTGGGCGGAATGATAGGGAAGCACTATCTTTTCGACGAGAGGCGGGACGCCGGCTCCGACGGTTACAGAGATACCGCTCTGTTCGAGAAATATATGACTGACGAGCTGCACCTGCAAACCGCTTCCGGCAATGATTACGGAATAACCGCCTGCCGCTGGGCCGCAAAGGAAGCCGGCATAGGCGTTATCCGCGGGAATAATTTCTTCTACGGCGACCACGGCTCTTATTACTCGCTTTACGCTTTTTTGATCGGCGAAGAGCTGGAGTACATACACTCTCCCTTAAACAATACACCCTGTCCCGATAACTGCAATCTCTGCGTAAAGAATTGTCCGACGCGCTCATTGGCGGAGCCTTACGCCATGAGCGCCTTCAAGTGCGCTTCTTTCCTCACCAATAAGGCGGGGGAGGATTCCGGGTTCAAGGAGCACGGCGCGGAAATAGGCGGCTGGATTTACGGGTGCGACGTCTGTCAGGACGTCTGCCCGTTCAATAAAGGCGAGCTGACCGGAGAGAGGGAATTTAACGGCCTCGCCGAGTTGAGCGCGGAGATTTCGCTCGAAAAATTGGTGGCGATGGACTACGCGTCTCTGCGGAACCTCCTGTCCGCGAAATTTTGGTACATCCCTCCGGATGAGATGTGGAAGTGGAAGCGCAACGCGCTCAACGCCATTGCGAATAATTGGGAGGAGCGCTACGCGGACACTATTATGCTCGCGCTCCGCGACGAGGACGAACGGGTAAGGGAGGCGGCCGCCGGAGCAGGGGCGGCCATTGGCCGCACGTTCCTTTAATAAATGCAAATACTTGTCGACGCGGACGCGTGTCCCGTAAAAGAGATTATTGTCCGCCTCGCAAAACGGCGCGGCATCCCCGTAACGATGCTCATCGACACATCGCATGAGCTGCGCGGCGGATACGGTACGATAATCACGGTGAGCAAGCAGGCCGACAGCGTGGATTACGCGCTCATGGGGCTGCTGCAAAGCGGCGATATAGTCGTCACGCAGGACTTCGGATTAGCCGCGATGGCGCTTGGCAAGGGCGCGCGGGTAATACATCAGAACGGCCTTGTTTACACGAACGAGAATATCGACGGATTGCTCATGGATAGATATATAGGGCAGAAAGTCCGGCGCGGCGGCGGACGCGCAAAGGGCCCGGCAAAGCGGACAAAGGACGACGACGAGCGATTCGAGGCCGCGTTCTCGGATTTGCTGGCTCTCGCTATGGGAAATATATGTTGACATAGAGTTGGAATAACTTTATATTCTAAACTATGGAGTGTGGTAAAAATAGCGAACATGGCGTTGTTTTTGAAAAATAAGAAGGAGTTGACTGTAATGTCGGAATTGATCACTGTTTCCGAAAAAGGACAGATCACGATACCCTTTCGGTTTCGAGAAACGCTTTCAATACAAGGCGGCGATAAAATATATTGCGACGTGGTGGATGGTGCTTTTGTTTGCAAGAAACCCACAGATTTTTTTCTTTACGGGGGTGCCTTGGTAAGGTGGAATGGCCTGAGGATGACGAAGACTTATTTGTTCATGCCGTAGCCGAGCACGTAATGGAGAATTCCTGAATTATGGAAGAAATTTTTGCAGACAGCAACGTGTTCTTGAGATTTTATAAAGATAAGCGGCGGCTGAAGGGGATTGATAGCGATGAAAAGCGAAAAAATCGTCATGGCTGTGTTCACGGGAACGGGAAACACGCTGCTTATGGCGAAGGCACTGGCGGAGGAGCTGAGGAACGGCGGGAAGGATGTCTCGGTTGCGCCTGTGGAGCGAGGGAATGTCCCGCTGCCGGAAGGCGCGGCGCTCGGTTTGGCTGTGCCTGTCGCTTGTTTTTCGACCTATCCTTCGGCATGGCGCTTCATCGATTCTCTGCCTGACGGCGGCGGCCGAGAGGCTTTTTTTATCGCAACGATGGGCGGAGCCGGAGGCGGCATGGAGGGTCCTATCCGAAGAGTATTGGAGCTCAAGGGATACAAACCTCTCGGCGCGCTCCTGGTCAAAATGCCGGGCAACTATGGAAATAAAATCATAAATACCGAGGAAAACTCAAAGCGCGAAAAGGACGGCAGGGAGGCAGTGAAACAATTCGCCCGCCGGCTTTCGGACGGGTCGGCAAACTGGTCGTATGGCAAGCCCATTCTTTCAAAATTTACCGCTAGACTTGCTCACGGACGGAAGCCGTGGAATTTCTTTTACGGCATGTTCCCGATAGCCGTTGATCCCGAAAGATGCGCCGGCTGCGGGCTGTGCCAAAAGCTCTGTCCTGAACAAAATATACGAATGGACGGAGGCAAATCCGCAATCGGCGAAAGATGCGAGTCGTGCCAGCGCTGCGTAGCGTTTTGTCCAAGCGGCGCGATAAGCGTTCCGGGGAAGCCGTCGGTTCAATATCGCGCAGTCGGCATTGAATCCATGCTCTCATTTTTGGGCATACACTGATACAGCGGCTTCTATTTCATCGCAGACCGAATGCATCAGGCGTTCGTCCCGGGACTCGACGAATATTCTGATGAGCGGTTCCGTCCCTGACGGGCGCAGGAGGAGGCGGCCTTTGCCCTCGAGGGACTTTTCGGCGTTCTCCACAGCTTTGTGTACGTGAGGGGAGTTCATTACCGCCTCTTGATCCGATATTTTGAGGTTGCGGAGTATTTGCGGATAACGCGGGAAGTCGTCGATCAGGGATGAAATATCCAGTGAGAGCTTCTTGCAGGCCGTCAGGAAGAGTATGCCCGTACACAGCCCGTCTCCCGTAGATGTATAATTCGACGCTATGATATGCCCGGACTGCTCGCCGCCGAGGGCCGCCCCCGTCTCTTTCATCTTCTCCAATACGTACCTGTCGCCTACGGGACAGCGGAAGGTCTTTATTCCGCGAGCCGCCAACTTTTCCTCCAGGACCATGTTGCTCATCACAGTGGCGGCGACTCCGGAGCCGAGGATGCCCTGTGATTCGAGGTAAAGCCCGATTACCCAGAGCATGACGTCGCCGTCTATCACGCGTCCCAGCGAGTCGCACAGCAGCGCTCTGTCCGCGTCTCCGTCGTAAGCTATGCCTATGTCCGCGCCGAGGCGCTTCACGGACGAGGCCATGTTATCGATGTGCATAACGCCGCATCCAGCGTTTATATTGAGGCCGTCGGGTACGTTGCCCTCAATGAAGACATGCCCTCTCCAATCGTAAAAGACCTCCTCGGCGATGCGGTGCGCGGCTCCGTTCGCCGCGTCTATGACGAGCGTCAGCCCGCAATCCCTAAGCGGGGCTGCCAATTTGCGCAGCCACGCCGCGTAGTCCGCGCCGTCCCCGCACGGCTCGATTACGCCGACGCCGGCGCCCGTCGGCCGATCACCGCCTCCGGCTTCGATATGCGACGCAATTTCGTCCTCGTCGGCATCGCTGAGTTTGCAGCCGCCGCTGTCCAAGAATTTTATGCCGTTGTACTCTGCCGGATTGTGCGACGCGCTTATGACTGCCCCGCCGTCGAAGCCGTGTTTTTTCGCCGTGAAGCTCACCCCCGGAGTCGGGAACACTCCGAGCAGCTTCACATCGGCGCCCTCGGACGCCATTCCCGACGCGAGGGCGGCCTCCAGCATGGAGCAGGAGCGCCTTGTGTCCTTGCCGACAACTATCCTCGGGCGCGAGGCTCCGTGATTTTTCAAAAATTTGACGAACGCCGCTCCGAGCGACGCGGCGAACTCCGGCGTCATAGCCCCTCTGTTGGCTATGTCTCTTACCCCGTCCGTCCCGAAAAGCCGCCTGACGCTCTTTGCCGTGCCGTTATCGTCCTTCACAGTCGCTCACTCGCCTTTTACCGGAACCGCGGTCGCTTTGACGTGCGCCGGCTCTATGTCGACTAACCTCATGCCCTTCGGAAGCCCCGGTATCATTACCGGCAGCATTATCTGCCTCGACACTATATTGGTAACGTCTATAACGGCCTTTATCGGCACGTCGGATATATCCGCGGACAAACTCTCCGCGGAGCGCTCCACGGTAATGCTCACTGTCTGCGGCTCAATCATCCAGTCCTCATATACTCCCCTGCCGCCTACCTCCACCGGCACTCGGTTGAAGGTGCTTATCTCCATTGATGGAATTATCTCGATATTAACGCTCACGCTGTCCGCGTTTATTATAGACAGCCCGGGCGACGCGGGGGTAAGCTTTATCGATAGGCTGACGCTCTCGCTCTGGCCGCTTATATCGATCGGGTCGGGCGTTATGTCCCTCAGCTTGTCGAGCAAAGCCTTATCTCCCCGCACCATAACCGCGTCCGGGGATATGGAGACGATACCGATCTCGTAGCCGTTTGCCGGGCGTCCGTTTATCTGTATGCTTACCGGCGTCCGCTTCTCGGAGAGCGTCTTGTTGAGCCGCGCGCGTACATACAATGAGCTTGGCTCGATTGTCAGGTCGTTTATCTGAGCGCCGTCGCTCGAAAAAAGCATCACCGGCAGATTTCCGTCTATGCCCTTTACCGTGTCCTCTACGCTCGCCTGCAATTCCGCCCGGCGCACCGCGATAACCGACGGCTCCGATCCGCGGACTCTGATCTCCTGCGGATCTATCTCGGCAACGCCGAGAGACATATCGGCGCTCACGTCGCCGGAAACCACAAACGCGGGGCGCAGCGTCCTCGTTATCATTCTGAACATCTCGACGTTCACTGTCTGCGGCGAGTATTTCAGCACAGTCACGCCGTCAGGAGCTTCAACTATGACGGGGAGCGTATATTTCCCCGGCTTCAGCTCGCTTAGGCTCACCGAAGCCACAATCGGGACATCGGCGTTCAATCTGCCGCCGAAGGGCGAGCGATCCTCGGCGAAGACCTCTATAACCTGCACGGCGTTTTTAACGGAATATCCCTCCTGCAAGTTATCATACTTCAGAGGTATGGACAGCGTCCTTTTGTCCGCCGCTGTCTCGTCCCACGTTACGAATATCCACAGGCTGACCGACAGAATGAGCGCGATTATCTTCAGAAGGAGGCGCGCCTCCTTGCTGTCGGCAGACATTTTGAAATTTCTCTTCAATTCCCCCTGGGTATATGGCATAGCCGCAACCTACCTCTTCCAATTCGGCCACTTCTGCTCTAACTCGGACTTCACGCGCTTGAGCAGAGAAATTTTGCCGTTGTTGTCGCTAAACGAGAAATATCTGTGTATGAAAAGTTTCGCCTGCTCATCGGTCAGCGGATGCGACAGCTTTCCCTTCACCGCGAGAGAAACGCTTCCGCGTTCCTCGGAAACCACCAGAGCGTATGCGTCCGAGACCTCCGTAACACCGACCGCCGCCCTGTGTCTCGTGCCGTAACCTCTCAATATCCCGGCGTTCTCGGTCAGCGGCAGAATGCACTTAGCCGCCATGATCATCTGCCTGTCTATTATGATCGCTCCGTCGTGCAGCGGCGTGCCCTCCCAAAATATCGTGCCTATAAGCTCCTGCGTTATAGAGGCTCCTATCGGTACGGCGCCGCGCCATAGTTCCCTTAACCCCGTGTCGCGCTGAAAAACTATGAGAGCTCCTATCCTGCGATGCTGCAAATACATTACCGCCCTAAAAAGCGCGTCGGCGTTTGCCTCGCCGTCCCCTCCCTTTTGGGAGCCGCCAAGAAGCCGCCCGCGCCCAAGCACCTCCAAAAGGTGCCGCAGCTCAGGCTGGAATACTATCGGAATGGCTATTAAAAACGCGCTCAAAAGGTTCGACATCAGCCACGAAATGCTGCGCAAGTCCAGCGACCTCGCTATCGCGCCGGCGGCGCATATCATGAGCAGCCCGCGCCCCAACTGCATGGCGCGGGTGCCCACGAAAAACAGCATCACGCGATATATCAGGAACGCAACTATCAATATGTCCGCTACGTCCTGCCACCGGATGTCTAAATTGATACGCGCCGCCTCCTTCTAAACCCGCGGGGGCACTGCCCCCGCAACCCCCGCAAGGGGGGGAGCGCCCCCCTTGACCCCGATTAAAAATCAAAATATTACAACTTATTTATTATCACATATAACCTCTCAATTTTCGCAGTATCGCCAGATTTCTTTCGTCGCCCGCGTCCTTTTTCGGCGTCTCCAATATCACCGGCGTCGTCTCGAACCTCGGATCGGCCGCCAAAATCCCGAAGGGGACCAATCCAATCCCGCCCTCGCCTAAATGTTCATGCCTGTCCAACCTTGCCCCGCGCTCGCCCTTGTTGTCGCTTATGTGCCAGCATCCGACGCGCTCCAGCCCGACATGCTTCTCCAACGACGAAACCAGCCGCTCATATCCCGCCGCCGTTCCGACATCCAAGCCCGCCCCGAAAAGGTGGCAGAGGTCGGCGCAGACGCCAAGCCTCGTGTCCCAATCGAGCGCCTCTATCACAAACGCCAGTTCGTCCACGCTCGAGCCGAGTGTGTACCCCTGCCCCGCCATCGTCTCCAGCAATACGGACGTCCTCGTGTTATCGGTCGCGTCCAAAACTTTCCGCAGCGACGCAATCAATTTCCCCCTCGCCGACGCGGCGTCCCCGCCCTTTGACGAGCCGGGGTGCAGGACGACGGCGTCTATGCCGAGCTGATAGGAACGCTCTATCTCGCGTTTGAGCGCCTCTTCGCTCCTCCGCCTTGCCTCGTCGTCTCCGGCGAGGTTTATCAGGTAAGACGAGTGCGACACGACGCGCTTTACCCCGCTCGACAGCAACGCCCGCCTGAACGCGTCAGTCTCGCCGTCGGAGAGCGCGCCGCCGTGCCATTGCAGCGGATTGCGGGTGAATATCTGCATAGCTTCACAGCCGAGGGCGTCCGCTCTTTCGACCGCCCGGTACAATCCGCCCGCGGCTGAAACGTGAGCGCCGAGGAGAGGCATCAGAAAATTACCGACGCCATGCCCTTCGAAAGCTCTTTTATTTCTTCGGCTATGGAGCCCGCCATCGATACCTTCAGCGACTTCATGCGGAGCAGCGCCTGCGTGTCCTGCGTGCGCAAATCTATCAGAACGGGAGCTTTTCCGGGACAGTTTTTCAGCACGCCTATGAGCTTGCCGTAAAAATCGTCCGGCAATCCGTCGCTCGACACCCGTATGCGGACCGCGTTTTCCCCGGATTCACGGGCGTCCTCCAGCGACTCCGCCTTGTCCACGAGCAGCGACAAACCTCTGTCATCTTCGTTGCGCACCGTTCCCGTAAGTATATAAGCAGCTCCGGGCCTGATTATGGGCTTCACGTCCGCCCACTGTCTCGGGAAGCAGACGGCCTCCATCTGCTCGCAATCGTCCTCTATTGTCAGTATGCCCATCGCGTCGCCGCTCTTCGTGTATCTCTCCTTGAAGCTGTCGACTATCGCGAGGACGGACGGTTTCGCCGTCGAGTGCTTCCAGTACGCGAGATCGCTCAGCGCGCAATCGGCGTATTTGTATCCGTCCGGCTTGTACTCGTCGTAGGGATGCCCCGATATGCAGATCCCCATCGACTCCTTCTCGAACTCCAATAATTTTCTCTGTTCATATTCCGGCACGTTCGGCATTTCGGGCAGAAAAGTTTCACCGCTTCCGTCGAAGAGGTCGCGCTGATTCGCGGACGCCCCTTTGCGCGAGGCAAAGTCCATCATCGACGGCAGCGCGTCCAGCATGGCGTGTTTGTTTTTCTCGACGGACGCGAAAGCGCCGGATTTTATCAGGTTTTCGAGGACGCCCTTATTCACGCGGCCAAGGTCGATTCGTGAGAGGAAGTCCCACAGCGAATTGAACGGCCCGCTCTCCTCCCGCTCGCCGAGTATGGAGGCGAGCGCGGAGGAACCGACCTTCGCCACGGCCGAGAGACCGAAGAGTATCGTCCCGTCCGCCACTGTGAAGCTGTACCTCGAACGGTTGATGTCCGGCGCGGCGATGCGGAAACCCAGCTCGCGCACCTCTCCTATGTAACGGCCGAGGGATTCCATCCTCTCGCCGACGAGAGCCGACAGGTACGACGCGAAATATTCCGCGCCGTAGTGCGCCTTGAGGTACGCGGTCTGATACGCGATGAGCGCGTAGGCGGCGCTGTGTGATTTGTTGAAGCCGTATCCGGCGAACTTCTCTATTATGTCGAATATCTCGCCCGCTTTTGCCGCTTGTACGCCGTTTTTCTCCGCGCCCGACACGAACTTCTCCCGCTCTTTGGCCATGACGTCGGCTTTTTTCTTCCCCATAGCTCGGCGCAGCAGATCGGCCTCCCCGAGCGTGTAGCCCGACAGTTTCACCGCGCACTGCATTACCTGTTCCTGGTAGAGTATGACGCCGTAACTCTCCTCGAGAGCGTCGGCAAGGAGCGGGTGCGGAAACTCGACGCGTTCCTCCTTGTGCTTGCGTTTCACGTACTGGTCGGCCATGCCGCTTTCGAGCGGCCCCGGCCTGTAGAGCGCGACGAGCGCGACCAAGTCCCCGAACCGATCGGGTTTAAGGCGCTTTATCAGGTTCCTCATCCCGCCTGACTCAAGCTGAAAGACGCCCAGCGTGTCGGCGGTCCGCAGCATTTCAAAGGTCTTCTCGTCGTCCATGGGTATCTCGTTCAGGTCGAGCGGTTCGTATCCGCTCGATTTTATGTTTTCGAGCGCTCCCTCTATTATGGAGAGCGTCCGCAGTCCGAGGATATCCATTTTTACAAGGCCGAGGTGTTCGAGCGGCCCCATTTCGAACTGGGTTACGACTTGATTTTCATCTATTCGGGTTACGGGCACCATCTCCGTGGTCGGCTTCGGTGTTATCACGACTCCGGCCGCGTGCTGCGAGGTGTGGCGGGCCAGCCCCTCTACCTTCGACGCCGTGTCGAGGAGCTTTTTCATCTGAGGATCGGATTCGTATATGGCTTGAAGATCGGGCGTTTTCCGGATTGCTTCCGGTATGCTCTTGATGCCGGACTTGATCGGGTCGGACACTAACTTCGCTATCTTTTCCACCTCGGCGTAGGGGACGGCCATCGCGCGCCCCACGTCCTTCACCGCCTGCTTGCCCTTCATATGCCCGAAGGTGATTATCTGCGACACGTGATCCGCGCCGTATTTGTTGACGATGTACGATATTACCTCGTCGCGCCCCTTGTCCGAGATGTCCGTGTCTATATCGGGCATACTTATTCTTTCCGGGTTGAGGAATCTCTCGAAGAGAAGTCCGTGTTTTATCGGGTCGAGCTCCGTTATGCGCAGCGCCCACGCCGCGAGCGAGCCGGCGGCCGAGCCGCGCCCGGGACCGACGGGTATTGACCTGTTCTTCGCGTGCTCGATTATGTCGGAGACTATGCAGAAGTACCCGGGGAAGTCCATCTGCTCAATGACGCCGAGCTCGTACTCCAGCCTTGCCGAGTACTCCTCGCTGACCGCGCCCTTCAGGCGCTCGCAGAGTCCGGCGCGCGCCTTTGTCCGCAGGTGGGACGCGAGTGTCTCGCCCTCCGGTATGTCGTAGTTCGGCAGGTAATACTTGTTGGAATCCAGCTCCATGCTGACGCTGCATCTCTCGGCTATGAGCGCGGTGTTCGTCAGGGAGTCGGGCAGCTCCCCCCCGAAGGTCTCCCACATTTCCTCGCGCGTCTTGAAATAATAGTCGTCGCCTTGAAACCTGAACCTTTTCTCGTCGTTCACCGTGCGCTTGGTCTGAACGCACAGGAGTATGTCGTGCCATTTCGCGTCCTCTTTTTTCATATAATGGGCGTCGTTCGTCGCGACGAGAGGAAATCCGTGTTTCCTGCTTATTTCGACGAGCCCTTTGTTCACTATTGCCTGGCGCGGTATGCTGTTGCCCTGCACTTCGAGGAAAAAATTATCCTTCCCCATCATGTCGCGGTAGAACTCCGCGCGGGAGAGCGCCCCCCGCGTGTCGCCCGACGCTATAAGCGACGGTATCTCGCCGGCCAGACAGGCCGACATCGCGATGAGCCCCTTGCTGTAACGCGCTATGAGATCGTGGTCGACGCGCGGCTTATGATAAAATCCGTCGGTGCAGCCTATCGATACGAGCCTCGTAAGGTTACGGTAGCCCTCGTCGTTCTCCGCGAGCAGGACGAGGTGATTGCGCTCCTTGGATTCTTTATTTGTGTGTCCGTTAGGCGCGACGTAGACCTCGCAGCCGAGTATGGCCTTCACGGAGTGCTTCTTGCACGCGTCGTAGAACTCCACGCAGCCGTACATGACTCCGTGGTCGGTGAGCGCTACCGCCCCCATCCCCATCTCCGAGGCCGCCGCCGCGAGCTCGGAGCACCTGTTCGCGCCGTCGAGAAGGCTGTACTCGCTGTGAATATGAAGGTGAACAAATGGCTTGTCGGTCATATTAAGGAAAACTCCCTTACTTGGTTTATTTCGGAATGTAGGAGGGCGATCTGCGGAATTTATTAAACCCTAACCGTGGGAGCGGCGCGCCGCACCCCTGCGAGGGAGGTCTCCCCCGGCTCTGCCTGAAAGTTCAGAAGATTTAACCCTCCTGACAATAAAATCAGTCTTTTTCTTTATAAAAGCGCCAGCAGTCGCGGCCGTTTGCCTTTATGCCGTACATCGCGGCGTCGGCTTTTTTGATGAGCGTCCTCTCATCCGCGCCGTCCCTGGGGAAGATGCTGATACCGATGCTCGCCGTGACGCTGATCTCGTTATTTTGAACACTATACGGAACCCGCATGGCTTCGCATATCTTCCGCGCGGCGTCCTCGGCTATGAGTTCGCACATATCCGGCTCGATGCCGTCGATCAACACGGCGAACTGATCCTCGCCGACGCGCGATACGCTGTCGTCGTTGCCCGTCTGGGATGAAATTCTGCTGCCGACTTTTGCCAGAAGGTCGTCGCCGATGGCGTAGCCGTATCGATCGTTTATAGCCCTGAAATCATCCAAATCAATAATTAAGACGGCGCCGCTGAGACCGTGAGTCTTTACAGTGGCCAGCGCCCTCTTCAGGGAGCCTGAGAAATACGTCCTGTTGCAGAGCCCGGTCGTCTGATCGTGTACGGTGTGGTGATGCATTATCTCCTG
>BOCB01000048.1 GCA_026002695.1 Synergistales bacterium | reverse complement strand
CGGTATATTGAGAGCCTTTGTCGTTATGGTGTATTAAATTGGCGATACCACTGCATCCTGCCGGTTTCCTCATGTGAACGGCCATTTTGAACGCTGCAATCACCATGTCCCTGTCCATGCGCGCGGAAACGTTACAGCCGACTATCCTTCCGGCATATACGTCAGTAATGAACGCAACGTAACACCGGCCGGTTCGGGTGGATACGTATGTGAAGTCAGCCGCCCGCAATTTATCCGGCTCCGGAGCGTTAAATTCGCGTTTCACCAAACCCTCGGTAAAATCAGCGTTACTGTCCGCAATGGTCGTGCGTTTCATTTTGCCGCGCACTACTCCTCGCAGACCGTTCCGCCGCATCAGGCGCTCCGCCGTACAGCGCGCGACTGTCTCTCCCTCATTCAGCAGAGCGTGCCATATCTTGCGGACGCCGTAACAATTGTAGTTTGCCGCGTAAACAGCCGCAATCTTTGTGCTCAGACGTTCATCCTCGACCTCGCGGGCGGATTTGCCGCACTTCCCGAATGCGTGATAACACGACGGGGACATCGGTGTGCCATAGTCTTTCGTCAGGGTTTCGCATATCGGCTCGATTCTCCGCATCAGGCCGTTTCCCTCGCGGTATGCGCGAAACTTATCTATGAACGACACTATTTGTTCGGTGGACGGTCGAGCTCGGCCGCGAAAAAAACCGAGGCGGCCCTCAGTATCGCGTTAGCACGCTTGAGCTCTGCGTTTTCGCGGCGAAGACGCCTGAGTTCTTCGGCCGATTCCGCCGTGATTCCTACTTTCGCGCCGCTGTGAATTTCAGACCGGTGCACCCACGAGAGCACTGTGTCAAAACATCTGACACCCAACAAGGCGGCGACGCGTTTAGCCGTTGCTTGCCTCGTCTTATACTCCGGCAGCGAGTGTTGAACAAATCAACCGCCTGACGTCTAATCTCCTCAGGGTAACGGTTGGAACTTGATGAACCGGCAGATGTGTCGCTTTTGGATGACATGATTGAATCTCCTCCTTAGTTTTAATGGAATAACTCTCCACTAAACACGGGGCAGTTCACTTTCGAGAGTATCGTGTATCCTCTTCTCCAGAGCGCCCATCTCATCGAAACGAGTGTTCAACCTATCCTCGTTGCGCTTGAAAATCATGAGCATATACAGATAGTCCTTGACGCTCTCCATTCCGAGAGTCGCGCCAAGCTCCAGAAATTCAACCCTCTCGTCGTCAGAAAGGTCGCGCTTCAAAATTGTATTCGACGCCGTTTCCAGCGCCTCGTTGAAATCAGCCATCGTTTGCCTCCGTTTCTGCGAAAAGCCCAGTGCTCTCGAACATCTCGTATGCTTTGGTTTTCCACGCCATGAAGAGTTGCCGCTTGAACACATTGAGGTGTTCGGCCACCTCCGGTATCGTCCGCCCGTAGGAATAAAAGGCAAGCGTTATCAGATCGTTGAGCGCCGGAAAATCAAGAACCCCGTTTATGCGGGATTGCGCCAAATCCTTGTTTTTCTCCTTGCTCATCATAGAACCGTAAATCAGAAAATCCTTCGGCGCGCCCCAGTAGTTGTTGCGTATGGTGAAAGCGGAGCCGCAGCGTATAACCTTGAGGTAGTTCATGAGAAGATTGACGCAATCGAGCTGGCGATTTATCGGCCAGAACGTAACTAAGTCATAGGGTACAGAGCGATCTTCGAGCGCGGCGGAGAAATTTCCCCCGTTCGTCTCTATGCCGCAGTTACTCCGTGCCGCGCTGTTGATGACGAACAACGTATTGTTGTTCTGTTCGAACAGATCGAAGAGCGTTATCCACCACGTATCTTTCTCGTCGAGTATCAGGGCAGTTACGGGAATTTTGCCCTCGTAAATACGTCCGACATCCGGGTTACTGTCGTCCGTTTCAATTAGATGAACCGTCTTGTTCTCGTACCTGTCAATGAGAAACTGCACAAGAACAGTCGTTATGATGCTTTCCCCAACGCCGCCCTTAGAACCGCCAACGTAAAAAATCGTGTCCTGCATGTGTACCACACCTCTCTTACTTAATGCTGCTTGGATCAGGCAGATCATCCAAATCTATCGGCCTAATGTTGAACGTGTTGTCCGTGTTCACTTGAAGCCCTGTTTTGTCGGGCATCGGTTTAGTCGGGACGAAACCCATTCCCTGTGCCGCGCTTGCCGATGAAACTTCTTTCGTGGCGTTGCCCTTTGGTTTGTTTGGGCTTATCACCGTGCCATGAATACCCTCCGACTTTTTAGCTTTTGCCGTCCGCTTCCGACGCGCAACCTCCCTGCGGAATGCCCGGCAAAAACTGCGTTGGTCGGAATCAGCCGGAAGAACGTTTTTCTCCTCCAGAAATTTACAGATAGTCGCAAATGTATATCCCTCTGCCTTCAAATCCCGTATATCCTCGAAATATCTGTAAATGGCTCCGGCATAAACGAACGTTCCTCCTTTTCTGCCTTTGATTTCCGTCCTCCTGACATCCTCCAAAATGCTCTTTAATTCATCGCGGCCACCGGTGGGTTCCATTACGCCACATCCTTTTAAACGGCCACTTTACGGCTGCTTTGAGGCCTGTTATTGAGCAAATATCCACCTTACGGACTCTTTATGTCATTTCCATGATCCCATAACCAACTTGCGGCCTTTTTCCGGTTTATATCTGCTTCCACTGCCACTGAATGACGCATCTACGGCTCCAAAGAGATACATGAGGCAGTCTTTGAGGCAGGACAAGCAGGGGAATGGCGGACAAAAACTCTCCGAGTGTTTTGCGCCATTCCCTCCCCCAATCGGCGCTTCGCTTCTTTCGGGGGGCTTGTTCCTTACGGAAGGCAGAGAAAAAATCATCTGCTCCACCCCGTATCCTTTTCCTGTTCCTCCGGTGCGGACTTCCGCAATGCTTCAATTTCCGGTTTCAACTCCGCATTGGCGACCTTTACGCCATGCTGTACCGCCAACCGGACGCAGAGACTCTTGTACTCCTCAGAGCCATTGATTTGCACAGCCCCCCACTTTTGACTTGCAAGCTGTAGAGCCGCGAGTATGCTGTCATCGTTGGTTTTCTCAGAGACAACGATCTTCTTTCCGTAGTCGATGAAATCCGCAACGGATGTTCCTTTCCGGCAATACATAACCCCGCCGCGCCGCCCTATAGAGATGGGATCGTAAGCCCGAAGGTCGTCTCTTTTTATCTTTGTGGAGCGTTCAGAGTTTTTAGTTTCCTCCGCTCCACAAAGAACAAGCTGCCCGGAATAGCGGTACAAAGCCGACACTTCATGATTTGCATCCAACGCCAGCCACGCTTTGAAGCTCGGAAACTGATGGGGAAAGCGTTTCTTTAGAGCTTCACGCTCCTCACTCTGCCGGTCGCGCAAATTCA
Source organism: Synergistales bacterium (assembly GCA_026002695.1). GTDB lineage: Bacteria > Synergistota > Synergistia > Synergistales > Synergistaceae > BOCB01. The sequence goes on along the minus strand of BOCB01000048.1, from coordinate 10,170 downwards.
GCGTTTTCGTTTTATGATTTGCGGCCATGACGCTACGGCGCTGGTTGAGTTCCGCGCCTCGTCCCTTCCATGAGACAGCGAATAGTTCAGAATGCGCTATGCGCCGATTTTTGGATGAAAAATCACGCTCTGCTTTGTGTCGTCTTTGCATATCCGAAAGCGACCTTTTCTTTCCCTCAAGGTATTCTGCCCTCGCTTCCTGATACCGCTTCCACGCGCCTTTGACTTTGGGAGATGCCTCCACGCGCTCTACTGCTTTTGGGGTTTGTTCACGAAGAAGAATCGAGCCATCCCGCTCCCTGTAAGTTCCCAATCGTTTTTCCAGTTAGGTTGAACATTATCACATTCTAAGGATTGACACAATAGCAGTTAACCATTATCATGCAACAAGGTGATTCAATTATGATAAAAACAACACAAAAATATGAGTTGTCGTTTGAATGGCGCAGAGTCGCTGCCGGGTATAAATGGGAGGGCTGTGAGCCTTGCGATCTGTGGGGCGAACCCTTCAGCAACTGGAAAGAGGATAGAAGAAGGGAATTTGAGGAAATGTTCCAGACGATTCCCGATGGGCCGTATCTCACGGAAGTCAGTCCGAGGTTAATGCCGATTATTTGGAAACCTCTCACAAACCCGCTTTTATTCGCTCAATTTGCGGATATTCGTCCTGACGTGGAATCGTTTTTAAGATGGGCGAACGAACACGGAAGATTGATTGATGTTGAGGGAAAGCTCGACAACTATGTTTTCATTTTCCTCCAATACACCCCTCTTGATGAAATTGACGCTGACTTCCAAAGGAATAGAGGCTTGTGCGTCATAGAAAGGAACGGTCGCCATTACCATCGGGTAAAGGCTGACCCGTTGGGGTTTTGGATTCAGGAGTACCGGCAGCTGAGTTTTGACGTCATGCTGTGGGAATTGGTATCCGACAACGACCCGCGATTGAATGGTATACTGGAATGGAACGAGAAAGCTAAACGGATTTACGTCAACAAAATCTGGAAGGAAGCGCTCGACGAAATAGATTTCGAGAGGTTTGAGAAGGACACGACGTATAATCCGATTTGCGGAGCCGTCCGCGACAGGATATATGATTTCGATTCGCAGATACTTACTAAAAGCGGTAAATTCGACTATGCAAAGGCCGCTTCAATATACGTACAGCAAGAGATAACGTGTAAATTGGAGGAATATCCGCTGAAAATTTCCTTCAAGACGGACGAAGACGGGAGTTTATGTAAAGTTATTCAACCAACAAGCCTACTCTCAGCCATGTGGTATCAGCTTTATCTGGCGCAAACGGGAGATATTAAACTGCGTCGCTGTTCCCTTTGCGGAAAATGGGAAAACATGAACGGGCATCGCTCTACTTGGTCAAAACACGCGAATTGCGCGAACTATGGCCGTGTGAAACGGGCAAGACACAAGAAAAAGGAAGAGGAATCAATAATCCGTAAAACCTGTTTGTGATCATCTGTTTCTATTTCAGTCCAATATAGTTTTATTTCAAACTATTCTGAAGATAAATTAAAATGATATTTTGAAATTAGCGCAAAATAGTTGTAATATAATCTACTTTGCGCTATATTGAAAATGGATCGGGGGTGTAAAGTTATGAAGCACTACGAGCAACTTGTGCGATTGGGCTGCTTCTCACGGAAAGATGCGGTCTCTCTTACAGGGAGCGTGGGTGCCGCTAATTCTCTGCTGTTTTCGTACAAGAAAAAAGGGCTGATACAAAGCGTCCGGCGAGACTTGTTCGTGACCATGAGCCTTGAGACGCATCAGCCTGTTTCACACCGCTTTGCCATCGCTTCCCATATCGCCGATGACGCATTTATAACACACCATTCTGCGTTTGAATACTATGGCTACGCCAATCAGGTTTATTACGAGGTATACGTCGCTTCAAAAGAACGTTTCAGGACATTCGAGTACGACGGCGTTACCTATCGCCAATCTCCTCCGTGTTTAAATATCGGGGTCGAAGAAAAACTTGACGGTACAAGGGTGACTGATATAGAGCGCACTGTGATAGACAGTATACGTGATTTTGAAAAAATCGGTGGATTGGAGGAGCTTTTGCGATGCACGGACTTGATACCGTATCTTGACTGCGATAAGCTGCTCCGCTACCTTGCCGGATATGGTCAAAGTTTTCTCTATCAGAAGACCGGATATATACTGGAATATTTCAAGGCAGATATGAAACTGAATGAAAATTTCTTTGAAATATGCAAAGGCAAAATATCAAAGAGCAAGCGGTATTTTTATCACGGGATACAACATGAGCCAAACGTACTGAATAAAGATTGGCTGCTGTTTACCCCCAAAGATTTGCTATCCGTGACGAGGAAGGGAGGAAGTTTCATTGCCTGAATACGACCGGCTGGTACTCAGCAATCAAGCTGCTGAACTTGGGTTTGTGCGCGATACGTTTGAAAAGACATTGCGCTTGGCCGTGTTGCTGCGATTCTTCGAGCACGACCCGGCACTCTCAAAATACCTTGCGCTTAAAGGCGGGACTGCGATAAACTTGGCCATATTAACGCTTCCTCGCTTATCCGTTGATGTGGATTTAGATTTTGCAGAGAATATGCCATTGAAAGAAATGATGGAGACGCGGGAAATTATTTCAAAGACCATCAGGCAATTCATGTCCGCAAACGGTTACGAGCTCAGTTCAAAGTCGAAACAATACCACACGCTGGACTCGTTCGTCTATGCTTACACAAACTCAGGAGGGGTGCGGGACAATATCAAGGTGGAAATCAATTATTCGCTCCGAAGCCACGTTCTGCTCTTGGAGCGGAGAGCCATTGAGACACTCGGTATATTCGAGCCCGCAACAATCCTCTCCCTTGCCCCAATCGAAATATTCGCCGGTAAAATAGTCGCGCTGCTCTCGCGGACGGCTGCGAGGGATTTGTACGATGTGAACAACATGATTAATTTCAGACTGTTTGACGAAACGCAGGAAGATATGTTACGAAAGTGCGCCGTGTTCTACACCGCCATTGGCAGTGATTCCATTCCGGAAACGTTTGACTTCGATCGGATTGATTCTGTCACGAACCACAGCATAAAGACAGGACTTGCCCCGGTTATACGCAAAAAGGAAAAGTTTGACCTCGCCGCCGCGCGCAACCGGGTAAAAGAATACCTGTCAGCGCTTCTTGTCATAACCTATGACGAAAAACAATTTTTATCACAGTTTAGCAGAAAAGAATATCGCCCTGAGCTGCTATTCGAGGGCGACATGTTGAAACGCGTCAGGAATCATTCTATGGCGCTTTGGAAAATGCTTCAACATTAGTTGTTGACTATTGATTAAGCCCATCCAACCAGTCTGCCCACGACTGCATCATCTTGCGGCGTTCGACAAGCCTTTCGGCACGGTTATAGGCGGCTCTCACACTGTTGCCTTCGACGTGGGCAAGGCTCATCTCAATGAGATCGCTGTTCCAGCCCTGCTCGTTCAGGTTCGTCGAAGCTGTCGTTCTGAATCCGTGAGCGGTCATTTGTTCGTTTGTATACCCCATCGCGCGGAGGGCAACACGAACCGTGTTTTCAGACATGGACTTGGTTTTTGATGTTATCGCCGGGAAAATGAAACGAGAATCTCCGGTTATAGGCTTGAGACCTCTCAAAATCTCCAAGACCTGACGCGACAAGGGAACGACGTGGGAACGCCTGTTCTTCATGCGTGTTTCGGGTATGCGCCATAGCGTCGAGTCAAAATCAATCTCTTGCCATGCTGCGCCTCGGATTTCCCCCGGTCTCTGAAACGTGTAAAGCGAAAACCACAGGGCTGCTCGAACGACCGGTCCACCGATGTACGCCTTCATGCGAACCATGAGGTCAGCCACGTCTTTCGGAGTAGTGAGAGCCGCATAATGTTGTTGTTTCCTCGCTGCCCCGCCGCCCGCTCGCCGCTCTCCGAGGAGCCGCTCCTTCTCCCGCCGCCGGGCGGAGGGCCGCCGGGCTGAGACCCGGCTCCCGCCCTGCCATCGCTCTGCACGGGGCGAAATCTCAGCGCGGAGTTCGGGATCATAACGACGTCGTTCTTTTCGTCGACTATCAGCGTGACGTTCGCCGTCATTCCGGGGATGAGGTTGCGTCCCTCAATCTGATGGTTCACGAACGATACTATGACGGTGTAGGAAATTACGTTGTTCTCGGCGGCGGGCGACATGCGAACCTGAGATACCTCGCCCTCGAACTTCCTGTCGGCGAACGCGTCAACGGTGAACTCCGCGCGCTGCCCCGTGCGCACGCTGCCGATGTCGGCCTCGTCGATGTTGACCTCGACCTTCATGCGCGACAGGTCCTCGGCTATCTCCGCTATCGTCGGGGTGTTGTACGAAGCGGCCACCGTCTGCCCGACGTCAACCGCCCTCTTTACCACGACGCCGTCAACGGGCGAGTAAATCTTCGTGTACTCGAGGTCGAACTGCGCCTTCTCGACGCTCGCCCTCTGCTGCGCTACGCGGGCCTCCGCGACGCGCAGGCGCGCGGCGGCGGTTTTCGCGCTCGTCTCGCTGTTCTCGAACTCCGAGCGGGCTATCAGCTCGCCGGAGTAGAGCCTGCGCGAGCGCTCGAAATTTTGATTCGCCAGCGCGAGGTTCGCCCTCGTCTCCAAGAGTTCGGCCTGTGCCGAGGCAAGCGCGGCGTTCGCGGACGCGAGGTTCGCGCGCTGAATTTTCGGGTCTATTACGGCTATGAGCTGACCCTTCTTGACGACGCTGTTGTAGTCCACGTACAGCTCCTGGAGCATCCCCGACGTCTGTGTGCCGACGCTGACGAGGGACAGAGGCTGAACCTTGCCGGTGGCGAGTATGGTGGAGCGCAGGTCGCCCTTACGCGCCTCAGCCGTAATATACTCTGTCTTAGGCTCCTTGAAGCTCTCGTACCACCGCCAGCCGCCGTATGCGAATCCTATCAGCGCGACCGCCGTTATCAGAAATACCCTGGATTTTCGCGCGCGCTTCATTCTGCCAACGCCCCCATTTCCTGTTTCAGTTTTATCTCTGCCGCCTTGAGGCTGTAAAGGGCGGTGAGCGATTTTATCCTCGCCTGCGCGTATCCGTCGACGGCCGTTGAAATCTCCAGCGACTCGCCGACTCCGGCTCTGTAACGCCCCTGCGCGAGCTCCAGCGTCTCCTTCGCCTGACGCTCCGCCTCGCGGGCCGCCGCCACGGACTCCCTCGCCTCGGTGAGCGCCGAGTGAGCCGACCGTATATTGAGCACAACGTCCTGCATCAGCCCCGCTAACTTCGCCTTCGAGCCCGAAAGCTCGGCCTCGGACTGGCGCACCCTCTCCCTCGTCATCCCGCCGTCGAACACCGGTATGTCTATTCCGACGGAGACGCTCCAGCCCCTTGTGTCAGTCGGGTCGGTCTCGCCGGAGAAGGAGTACCCCGCCCTGCCCGTGAGCGTCGGGGAATTTCCCTTTTTTGCCAGCTCGACGGCAAGCTCCGCCGCCTTCACGCGCTCGGCCTGCGCCGTTATGTCCGGCCTCGCGAAGAGCGCGCGATCCACCGCGTCCTGCGCCGCTACGTCGTAGCTCGTGTAGGCGAGCGAATCCGCGACGCCGCCCGTCCACTCCGATAATCCGATCGCGTGCGCGAGTTCGGCTTGCGACCGCTCGATCGCTCCCTTCGCCTGCACGAGGTCGAGCCGCGCGTTGGCAAGGTCGGTCTCCGCCTTCGTAACCTCTATCTTCGCCTTCGCCCCCGCGTCGTAAAACGTCTTCGCCCACCCTAACCGCTTCTCATAATTGTCCGCGCGGTCGGCGGCGATCAGGAGCGCGCGCGAGCTCCTGTTGAGCGAGTAGTACGATGTTGAAACGTTCGCTATGACGTTCGACAGAGTGTTCAGCGCGTCCTGCGAGACAGCGGAGAGCGACTGCCGCGCCGATTGTACGGAGAGGTCGTTCCTGCCCCAGTCGAATATCGTCTGACTGAGCGAAAGGTCAGCCGCGACGCGCCCGTTCTGGCCCGACGAGAGGCCGTCGCTGCGCGAGTAGCCGTAGGAGGACGACGCGCCAAGCGTCGTCCTGTAGGAGGCCGCCGCCAGACCCAAACGGGCTGACGCCGCCTCAATCGCGGACTTCGCCTCGGCCAAACTCGGGCGCGACGCGACTGCTATCTCGATACAGCGCTCCAAAGAAAGAAGCTCGCCGTCACCGGCAAAAGCCGCCCCACAGTGAAAACACGCGGCAATCGCTATGGCGCACAGAATCGGTAAATATTTTCCGATAAGCGTAATCCTCGGCAAAGCTACCAACACCTTTCGGCGATAAAAATTAAAAAACTGACCGGGCGGCCGCTCCTACTAAAAAACAAAAACCGTCCTTACGCTTAAAAATTTTAGCATAAGAACGGCGCAGGTACATTGTAGTTTTAGTTAGTCTTTGTATTGCGGAAAACGTCAATGGGATGGTATACGTTATTACCATTCCCCCCAATCCGCGTGAACGTTATCAAGAAAATCCAGCGTCCACGAAAAACCGAGGGAGCTTTTCTTGTCATAATCCGTCAGTTTCATTGCGAGTCCTTAGTTTATTATTTTTTTTGACATTCGTACCAATATATTTGACAGGACAAAACGCGCGACTGACGCGGTTACTCCGGCGGCGCGCGAGCAAGCCGCGCCAGACGAGCCCAGAAGCGCGCCCGCGCAGGCCGATATTGCTACCGAACGTACCGGATGAGACTCAATCGTCTGACGGAGGAGCGGCCGTGTCATCGCCGCCCTCAGGTTTTCCTTTGCCTCCGCTATCGTCGGTTCCCTGTGCTCCATCGTCCCCATCCGCCTCCTTTGGCTCGCCATTTGTTCCTTCATCCGCGCCGTCGTCCGCGAATCTGAAACCGAACATAAAAATCCCGATTGCCAGAAGCAGCGCGAGCGAACCTCCGGCGAGGAGCGAGATTGTCATGCCGAGAACAGGCATTAAAAAACTGCAAAACGCCGCGACTAAAAGAGCTCCTCCGATAATAACAAATACTCCGGCCGCCGCAAATAAAACCGCGCCGAAGAAGAAACGAGCCGCAAAACACCTCAGCGCGCGCCCCTCAGCTTCGAGCAGCTCAAAAAAACTTATTATGACATCAGATACAGCCATCGGGAAAATACAACCTCATTCCCGATAACGAACGCGGCTTGCGTCGTTATCGGGAATGGCGATCATCAATAATATACGGGCTGACGCAACGCGCGCCTTCAGCGCCTCGGCCCGAAGAGGGAGGAGAGCAGACGGGCGGCAAAAAAACCGATCCCCGCCGCTATGGCCACAGAGGCTATCGGGTGCTCCACGATGGCCTCCCTGATGTCTATCTCAAGGTCGTCATCATCATCATCGTCGTCGTCATCTTCATCATAGTCGCAGCACACGCGCGCCGGTTTTTCAGCCTTCACTCCGAGCTTCTCGTTTATACTGTCGAGCAGAGGGCGCATCGCGCCGGTTATCTTTGCGACCCCTTCGAGCAGCGCTTCCTTTATCCCGTCATCAGACGATACCGCGTCACGTGAATTGTCATCGATTGATGACAGCGCATCCTTGACGGAAGACAGCTCCGCCTTGAGCGTCTCCACCCTTTCGAGCAAATCGTTGAACTTCTCCTCGTCCCCCATAAAGAGCGACCTCCTTTTATGGTAATTTATCAACTCTATTGTACACTATAAGGAACTGTTTTTGTGATGCCTAAAACCACAGGTTAATAAATTTTAATCAAGATAAATCAGTGAAAATCGGAAAACGGGCGGCAGGATGCCGCCCGTTTTCCCGCATTCGCCCGTTCCGTTAACCCCGCCCGTTCCATCACATTTGCCCGTTATGGGCTTGTGCGGAAAATTTGAACCTGTGGTTTGAGGGCGCCAAAGACGGATTGTATGATTCAAATGGTTCGTGTATATTTAACGGGTGTTCCTGAATATTGGATCTTTACCCTAAACGCTGGCAGCTCGCGTCACAGTATAGTGCTTTAACTTAAGAATAATTAATACCGAAATATCTATGTATGGCGGTTTCGAGATTTTCAGAATCGGCTGAATTTTTCATCGTATGCCATATTCTGTATATCGGTTTATCTTTGATGTTAATTAAGTTGCATGACTATAAAAGAATAAGCGGTTTTACGCCAAGGAGGTGCGTTCTTTGATAAGCGCGCTTGACATCTTTAAGATAGGAGTAGGACCTTCAAGTTCCCATACGGTCGGGCCAATGCTGATTGCGGGGAGTTTTATAAAAGAACTTTACGGGGAAAATTTTTCGCCTCTTCGCATAGCTATAGACCTGCACGGCTCTCTCGCGCTGACCGGCAAGGGACACGCCACCGACAGAGCGGCCGCGCTTGGGCTTGCCGGTTTTGACCCGGAGACGGTCGACATAGACGCAATGCCGTCATTCATCGAGGGCGTAAAGAAAACCGGCGGACTAAAACTCGGATACTTCAACTCGGAAATCGAATTTGACTGGGATAAGGATATATCCTTCCTGCCCGGCAACCTTCCGTTGCATGAAAACGGAATGATCCTGCGGGCTTACGGCTCGGACGGTTCCCTGTTTCAGGGCACGTACTATTCCACAGGCGGCGGATTTTTCCGCAAGGCGGAAGATTTTAATTCCGCCGGCGTCAGACCCGCCGATACGGAAAAACAAATCCCTTATCCCTATGATACGGCGGACGGTTTGATCGCGGCGTGCCATGAGACGGGGCTGTCCCTGTCGGGGCTTGTGCTGCTGAACGAAAAGGCGCTTCACGGCAGGGAATACCTGACCGAACGATTAGCCAAGATATGGGAGGTAATGCGCGGCAGTATGGAGCGAGGGATGGCGTCCGAAGGACTCCTGCCGGGTCAGCTTAAGGTGCCGAGGCGAGCCATAGGTCTCAGACGCAGGCTGACGGCCGCGAACGCGCTCTCGAATGACCCTATGAACATAATAGACTGGGTCAATATGTTTGCCTTCGCCGCCGCGGAGGAGAACGCCGCGGGCGGACGAGTGGTAACCGCGCCCACTAACGGGGCGTGCGGCATAATACCGGCGGTTCTCGCTTATTATGACAAATTCGTCTGCGCCGTCACCCCGGATTCTTATGAAAGATATTTCATGGCGTCGGGAGCGATAGGCGCGCTGTACAAAACCAACGCTTCGATATCCGGAGCGGAAGTCGGCTGTCAGGGGGAGATCGGCGTCGCCTGTTCTATGGCTTCAGCCGGGCTGGCCGAGCTTATGGATTGCTCGCCGGAGCAGGCTTGCGCCGCGGCTGAGATCGCCATGGAACACAATCTGGGGCTGACCTGCGATCCCGTAGACGGACTTGTGCAGGTTCCCTGTATAGAACGAAACGCCATAATGGCGGTGAAATCCATAAACGCCGCGCGGATGGCGCTGTCCCGAACGACGCCTCCGCGCGTATCCCTCGATAAAGTTATAGAAACAATGTACGAAACGGGACAGGACATGAACGCTAAATACCGCGAAACCTCGCAAGGGGGATTAGCGAAAAATATAACGTGCCGATAAGCGTGAACCCGAGACCTGACCCCGAAATAAGCGGGGGCTTAAAGGAGGCATATCAAATGAAAACCATACCGCTGGACGAATACGTGAAGCAGCTTGTAATTGAGGAAGCGAGGGAAGATGCTAAGGAAGAGGGCAAGTTTGAGGTTGCGCGTAAAATGCTTGCCCGCAAGATGGCTGTCAGCGATATTATTGACCTGACCGGGCTCGACGAGGACGACATTCTGGCTTTAAGCTAAACAGAACCGTAATACAGCGGGCGGTAAAGCGCCGCCCGCCCGGTTTAACGCGTCCTCTCTCACTATCAAACCACCGCTCACCGCTACCGGCTTATGTCCACGCGACAGCGGGTGTCTGCTCATATCAATTCGATTTCATCGGCTTTAACACACGCGCCGCAATAGATCGGCGCCGCAGTCCGGGCAAATTGTTACTGAATCTGAATAGTTACGTTTTGGATTTGTAATGCTATAATATCCAAGTGAGGGTATTCATAAATATTGCCCCGTTAATATTATTCAAGGCGGTGGATTTCTTGAAAAGTCGCGCAAAAATATTCGCTCAAACACACGAAAAATCTCCAAAAACCCTTGACAACACAGCAGGGGTGAGTACAATATCCCATCCCATCCCATCCCATC
>BOCB01000047.1 GCA_026002695.1 Synergistales bacterium | reverse complement strand
ATTATATCAAAATCCGGAAGGTTTTGCATTGTTTTTTTGCCTTATTTTCAAAGCTCAATGAGCTACAAATGCCGTCAGTATAAGGGTTTAAGGGCGGTTGAGTGTTGGATTTTGGGGAAACTCAAATATCTCGTGCTATTTCCCCAAACATCAAACGGAGAAAATAATTAACAGAAAATTACAACTGCGAAACGAGGGCTTGAGGAATCCGCTCGCCTTGCCACTCTCCGTGCGCTTTGCTCCCAAAGTTGATGTCAGGCGATCTATTTGTTGCCATCCCCGACACGCTAAATGATGACTGATGACTGATGACTGATGACTGATGACTGATAGTATGCTATTATGCATTTACACTTGGCGGACGACTTCGACGCTCCGCTTGATGACTTTAAGGGGGTGAGCCTCATAGTGGATAAATACGAGGAAATCGTTGCAATGTGGAGGCAATTTCATGTGAACTCCGGCTCGGATATTGACTTGCGCTTGAGTAATTTCAAGATACTGTTCGCGTATAATTCCGGAAAAATTGAAAACGAGGCGATCACTTATCACGATACGCGTGAAATCTTTGAAAATGGCCGCGTTTTGAGTTTTACAGGTGATCCCCGCGCTGTTTTTGAGCAGGAAAATCAAAAGCTGTGTTACGAATTTCTGAAGGACAAGATAGCTGCTAAGGAGGTCTCGAACCTTCCGTTAATCAAAGAAATACACGCAATATTGACGAGCGGAACCTACGACGAGCGCCGATACATTGTACAGGGAGAACGGCCGGGGCAATTTAAAAAACACGACTACGTCATCGGGCGAGAGGAAGTGGGTTCACTGCCGGAAGATGTAGAGAGTGATTTGCAGGAGCTCTTGGATGAGCTTGAGGAATACGAGGACAAGGACATTCTGAAGGCCGCCTCTTATTACCACGCGCGATTTGAATACATCCATCCGTTTGCGGACGGTAATGGCCGGGTGGGGCGCACGCTGCTGAATTACTACCTTATGATACACGATCATCCTCCCATGATTATCTTTGATGAGGATAAGGCCGAGTATTATTCCGCGCTGACATCCTACGACCAATCTGAGGAATTGGAACCCATGTACAAATTTTTACGGCACGAGACAGAGCGCACGTGGGAAAAGACGGTAAAGATAAATGCCCTACACAGAAGCTCACTATGAAAACGCAGTTAATTATGAGGTATTCCGCGACACGCTGAATTTTTTATCCTAATAATGGTTATCGGTGGAACTATTCTTGTACATGATTATTTCTCAGCCACTTTTGTTGGAGTGCGCAAAGCTGTTGGCGAGTTTTGTTTGGCAAACGGAGGCATTTTTGTATTTTTATAAGAAAAATCAATAATATACAATTTTCGGAAAAATTATGCCTATTTTACCGGTTTAGCGGATAGAAATGGGGTTATTGGAGGTTGCCATCTCATAATCGCCGATGGAAATATGTGAGCTGAGATGGCGGATTAAAAGTTAATTTGTTCGGTTAATAAAAACCTCTCCGCAAGCTAAGGAAATGATATAATATTAAATTGAATTTATATAAAAGCTGTGTATTTACACTGCGTTGATGGGGGAAGCGTAATGCGGCGAGTGTTCGATAAAATAGCCGGAGAAAATCGACAATTTTTGCAAAAACTAATTTCGCCAAAAACACTTGACAAACCAGCAACCATAGGTATAATTGTCTGTCTGTCTGTCTGTCTGTCTGTCTGTCTGTCTGTCTGTCTGTCTGTCTGTCTGTCTGTCTGTCTGTCTGTCTTGGCGATTACTATCTCGTTATAATTGCGGCGCTTCGACACGCGGCTTATGCCGCTCTTTTCTATACACCTTCTTTCCAAACTATAAGACATCCCATCTTCCCGGAGAGTTTGTTTTATCCCGCTCGGGGCTTCTGCCTGTAAGGGGGGAGTGTTAATGCAGTCTGCGCAAGCGAATAAACCGCTGCTTTCTGAACAAACACCGTGGTCGCTGGAGGAGGCGGCGCTGCTCATTGATGTTTATCCTGAGTGGAGAGAAAAGTCAGGTCGAGAGTTAATGGAGTTCTCTCGTATTATTTCGGATATGTTTCGCACTCTGGCGCTCGATAAGGGCTACATTATTACCGAGAAGTATCGGAACGTTAATACTATTAATTCACAATTAACGAACCTTATGCTGCTTTTCACGGACGGAGAAAAGGAATTGACGCCCGGTTCAAAAATATTTCAAAAAGCATACACCCTGTATCGTAACGATCGCCGAAAGTTCGACGAGGTAGTGCTTAACATCAAAAACATCATCGGAGAAAAAACAAATACCCTCGCTTCGAGTGAAAACATCGCGGCAAAAATACCGGCACTTCCGATAGATTCCACTGATGAAGCCGAACCGGTGACTGAACGCGCGCAATCTGATCCAACATTCCGAGAAGAAGAAAGAGACAAAATCACGCTCACCGGGAAAATTCCGTGGTCGTTGGAGGAGGCGGCGCTGCTCATTGACGCTTACCCGGAGTGGAGCGAGAAGTCAGGTCAAGAGGCAATGGCGTTCGTTCATATCGTTTCGGATATGTTTCGTACGCTGGCGGTCATTAAGGGCTGCCTCATTGATGAGATATATCGTAATGTAAATGGTATTGATTTGTACTTTCGGTCTGCTATGACGCTCTTCACGGACGGCAAAAAAGGCTTGCCCAATCCACCCAAAATCCTTCAAAAGGCATACGCCCTTTATCGTAACGACCGCCCGAAGTTCGACGAAATAGCGCTTAACGCTAAAAACCTCATCGGATTGAATACCAATGTTCCCGCTTCAGCCCCAGCTTTAATTGAAACCATCGAGGCTGACAGCGAAGATGAGCTGCCGCCGCCGATACCTCCGCTTCCTATCAAGGAACCCGTTCGCCGGGAAGAGCCGCCAACCTCGGTAATTCCGAGCGCCGCAAAGCCTCGCTCCAAACTTGCTGAAATTATCGTCCCTTATGTGCGGGAATGCGGGTTGGCAGGTTGTTCAATGACCGATATGCACAAGAAATTCATGCCCTATAACTCCCTTTCTGACTTCAAGCAGCTCATCGAGGGTGAAAACAGCATCGTAGAACTGCCTGAGGATCGCATAGTACACCGTGATAACATCGTGGACGTTGACGAGGCTGCGGATGCCATGCTGAAAATCCTGAACTCACACTTTGCCCAATTCGATGGGTACAGCAACATCCATCTGTTCTTTGACGCCGCGCAGATTGAACTGCACATGTTCATCAACGACAACGATTTTGACGACGAGGAGACAATTTACGCCTTGGCGAAGCACTTCTTCGTAAAGGAGGGGTGCGGCGGCAGGCCCTTTTATTTCAGCGGAGGAACACATATCTGGAAACAGGAGCCCGATTATCCGAATACCCTGCACGGGTTATTGATAAACAGGGCGAGAAGAAACGGCGGATTCTTGTCGGGAGAGGATGCTGAGAGTTTCGCCCAAAAGATCAAATTAACGTTCGCGGGCTTGACGCAAGTCTTGCAGCTCCAAAAGGCGGCGTTCCTGCAATACGAGAAGGGTGAATACTTACTCTCAGAAGCTCTTGGCATTGATAAAGCGTGGGAACTGCGGATAAAGAAGGCTCTCGATGACCTGCTGGCTGACGCGGAATTTATCGTGCCGAGGGACATTCGTCCCGAATGGTACAGATGCCTGCCTCCGTTGCCGGGCGGCACGGACTGGACGCCTCTGTTGCTTCAAGATGTCCTTAAAAAACATGAGGCTGTCGCCTATAAGGCTATATCGGCGATGTCGGGGCAGCGTTATGACATTCTCTGCGCAGCCATCGTGCCGAAAAGTTCGCACTTGGAGAGTTTCGCCGACATAGTTCACTCGTGGCTGCGCTCGAAATGGGGGCTGCCCATGAATACGGCAGGCGAGGCTCTGCGTCAGCTTCTTTGTGAATCGGGAATGATAAGCGGCAATGAGCTTATATCCAATATGCACAAGGCGCTTGTTGATCACCGCTTCGCGTGGAGGGACAGCAATAAGAACCTTACCGTCCTGGATAAGTAGGCGGCCTATGTACGGGTATGACTGGACGGATGCTTACGGCCTGTACAAGTTAGACGTCGGGCACAAAATAGAAAAAGAAATTCGCCCCGTTTTCAAGGAGGAGTTGGACTACTTTGATTTCGGCAAGCGCTGGAGCTATCCGGATACGGACGCTCCGCTGCTTTGGGCTGAGGGGATACGAAGGTACGTATTGAACGGCGAGTGTGTGGCTGAGGCCGTGGGCGGCGGTTTTTACACCAAGCCCGCTATAAAATTTCACAGGGACGGTCTTGCATTACAGCCGGTGGATATTGACGCGCTCTGGGGCCTGAACGAGCGCATCATGCTCGGGCTCGAACAAAAGGCAATCGCGTTTATCCGCGAAACTTACGACAAATACAGGGCACGTGGCATGGAGTTCGTCACGGCGTTCAGCGGCGGCAAGGACTCGCTGGCGCTTCTCGATCTCGTTTCGAAGGCGCTGCCGCCTGAGAGCTTCTATGTCGTATTCAACAATACGGGCATGGAGCTGAGCTGTACGCTCGACGCTGTGGAGCGCGCGAAGGAGCATTGGAGTAGCTTGCGTTTTTACGAGGCGAAGAGCCATCTCGCGCCGGAGGATAGCTGGGACGCCTTCGGCCCGCCGGGGCGGAGGATGCGTTGGTGCTGTTCAGTACACAAATCCACGCCGACGATTCTGAAGCTGCGCGAGATAACTGGCGACTGCAATGTCAAAGTGGCGCTCTTCGACGGCGTTCGCGCCGAAGAGAGTCTACAGCGGGCAGCCTACGACATCATCAGCGAGGGCGCGAAAAACATCAATCAGGTGAATTGCAGACCACTGTTCTATTGGAATTCAGCGGAGTTGTTCCTTTACCTTTTCCATGGGCGCATTTTAATGAATAAAGCGTACAGATACGGAATGAACCGTGTCGGATGCACAATTTGCCCATTGTCCTCGGGGTGGCGGGATAACCTGTGCAACGGTATTTTTCCTGACGAGATCAGCTCTTTATTATCGCTCGTCGAATCATACGCGGATAATGTCGGCATTAAACAAAGTGAAAGGACATCCTATATCGAAAAAAATGGCTGGAGAACTCGTATGGGGGGGCGTAGTTTACCCAACGGCGGCAATCGTGTGAACGAAGTCATCGACGAAAATCACATTCGCTTCGATTTTTCGAGCGCGACGCAAGCGTGGCTCAGCGTATCGGTCATGCTCGGCTCAAT
The DNA here is from genome assembly GCA_026002695.1 of Synergistales bacterium. Classification (GTDB taxonomy): domain Bacteria; phylum Synergistota; class Synergistia; order Synergistales; family Synergistaceae; genus BOCB01. Next base: position 8,637 of record BOCB01000047.1, on the reverse strand, counting down.
CGTCGAAAAAAATAACAACCAGTATCAACAGTTCATAGGCGGCAAGGAATACACGTTCACCGTTTCGGATGACGGTCTAAGCGTTTCCTGCGCGCCGTACAGCCAGATGGATCGCTTCGTCGTCAGCCATTTGCGGGGAGCTGCCAATAAAGTCGCTTATTGTATGGGTTGCAAGGCTTGCGAGGCACAGTGTCCGGCAAACGCATTCGTTATAGACGGAAACGGAAAGATTTTTATCAGAGAGGATAAATGTACGCATTGTTCTCACTGCATAGAATTTACGAACGGCAAGGGATGTTTGGTTGCAAAATCCTTGAAAAGTTCGGTAGGAGGTATTGATATGAAGTTATCCGGTATAGACAGATACAAAACTTTTGGTCTGAGGCGAGAATTTTTAGAGCACTTCTTCGCGTATAAATCAGACTGCTTCACGGTTGGGCAGCTTGGCAACCGACAATACGACTCGCTAAAGGCATGGCTGTGTGAGGCTGAACTGTTGAGCGCTTCCAACAAGGGTAAGGGATCAGGGATGCCAACCCCGCTTTTCGATAAATTGGAGCGTCTTGGCGTAAGCAATCCGCTGACATGGGCTGTCATATGGACTAACCTTGCCTATAACTCCGTCATCGTCCGCTGGTATATGTTCAACGCGCCGACGGGTGAGGTGTATGAAAAAAATGACATGGTTTTCATGCTTGGCGACGACGGTTCTCAATCCACGAAGCAAAATGCCATAGCGGCGCTCTGCGAGACATTGCGCCACAGCCCAATCGGCAGCGTTTTGAAACAGGGTATTCCGATTTCGAGCGGGAGGAGCTACAAGTTCGCAAAGACAGGATGGGAGACGCCGGACGCCGTCGCGATCCTTTACGCGCTGTACAGATGGGCGGAGGCAACGGGGCGGTATGCCTTCACTCTCGCTCAGCTCGACGAGGCGCGGGGCAACCCCGAGGTTCCGGGCGTTGACCCGGTGTCTATCTTTGGATTGCAGCCGGAATCGTTCAAGGATATTCTGCGCGACATCGCGCTGCGGTTCGACAAACATATCCGTGTTTCGTTCGCGGTGGACTTGGACAGTGTCAAACTCTCCCCGGAAATAACATCTGTAGACGTTCTCGATCTTGCGATACGTCAGGAGGCGTAGACAATGGCGAATTACAGTGAATATATAGGGATAAGGCCGCACTATGAATCAGTAGTCGATATGGATTCCGAAAAGAGGAACCCCAACCTCTGGCGGGATTATATCGTGCACGACGACATGAAGAACGCCGTCGGTAAAATCTGCGAGTCTATAAGCTATGAGCAAAAGGACGCGCGGCGCTCCTTCTGGATTCATGGCTCATACGGTACCGGCAAGAGTTACGCCGCCCTCGTCCTGAAACACCTCTTCGAGGACACTGCGGAGAATGTCGCCGATTTCATGTCCAACCCAAAGCTCAAGCCCCATCGTGAAAAATTCGCCTCCCTGCGCGAAAAGGGCGATTACCTCGTCGTCTGGAAGAGCGGCTGTTCGGACATAAGGAGCGGAACGCAGCTGATGATGAGCATGGAGGTGGCTATACGGGAGCGCCTCAAAGAAAAATTCGGGGATAACGCGTACTACGGCGGCGAGTCGCTCGTCGCGGCGGCTCAAAATACGCTGTCCGACAGCGCGATAAACTGGGGCGAGATATTCACCAATCCGGCATATCGGCTCGCCGATGAATTCGAATCGCTCGACGACTTCAAAAGCGCGGTTTCGAGCGGGGATATGAACGCCTGCAACCGCGTCGCGGTCATAGCGCGCGACAAGGGCTGGGCTTTCATGTCCGCAGTCGATAAATTTGAAGAATGGATAAAGGACGTAATTGCCGGGAACAACCTCAGGGAAACGGGCATTTTCTTTATATGGGACGAGTTCACCGGATTCCTCAGGGAGTGCGGCGACGACAACGTGCTTCAGCGCCTGTCGGAGCTGTGCAAACAGCCGGACGCGCCCTTCTTCATGTGCCTGATAGTGCACCGCGACCCCGGTTGGGTTGCGAATCTGGGGGATCAGACGTATGCCCGCATACTGCACCGTTATCACGAACTGGAGTTTCGCATCACCGAAAGCGCCGCATACGACTTGATCGGCGGCTCGATAATCCCCTGCCAAGGGAGAGAGCAGCAGTGGGAGGTCGTGAAGAACAAGCTGATAAACACCATCGGCAGCAGTATCTCTGATTTTGATCACCAAGGTTTGAAGTGTACTGCGGAACACTTGAAGCTGCTCTGCCCTCTGCACCCTATGACGCTGACGCTGCTCACTATAGTCTCGCAAAATTTCGGAGCCGCGCAGCAGAGGACGCTCTTCCGCTTTATGAAGGACAGGCTCGAATCGGGGCAGAGCGTCGGGTTTATACACTACATCGAGAACTTCGGGCCGGACGACTGGCGCTGGCTGACGCCGGATTTTTTGTGGGATTACTTTTTCACACGCGACAGCGATATACGGGAGCGCACGGCTGAGGCGCGCGACGCGTATCAGCATTACGAGGATAAACACGCCCTTGTTTCAAAGACTTCTTCCGATATTCACGTATTCAAGGCGGCGCTGCTGTTAATAGCGGTCATGTCCTCGGGCAGAATAAGCAACCTTTTCAGCCAGGCGGAGGGGCGCAAACTGCAAGCCACGAAGAGCGCGCTGTATAAATGTTTCGCCGGTCATCTCAAGCGGGACGACGTTGACCTGTGCCTCGATCGTCTCGAGGAAATGGATTTGCTACGCATGGACAAAAAGGCGAACGATACCCGCATCGAGCTGCCGTATGCCGGCAAAGCCGACGTATTCCGCGTACGCCTTGACGCTACGAAGAAGAAACACACCCGCCATTTACTCTTCAACAAGAAGGGCGTCCTGTCCTCAGCAATTGAGGTCAAAATGTGGGATAAGAACAGATCCACATATAACCGCATGGAGATAGCGGCTTGTTCCAATGAGACCAACTCCATTACAACACGCCTTGGAGAACTCAGAACCGAGCTCGACAAGAACAGCTATGAAATAGGAATCTTGGTTGTTGCCGTTGCTGAGACAAGCCAATTTGAAACCATGCAGGAGCGCCTTGAAGAAATTACCGCTCAGGACATGAACGAGCGCTTGGTGATATGCCTCTTGAAGGAGCCATTTACGGAGGAAAAACTCGGCGAGTGGCACCGAGCTATTACCAACAAGGAGCTGGCAGCTGAAGCGGGGAAGAGCGGAAGCGCAAATGAATATGAAACTGAGGCGCAACTCATAATTGAGACTTGGGCTTCCTCGGCGGCGAACGGCCAGATGATCGCCTTTTACCAAGACAAACACTATCCATCGCTGCTCGGCTCCTCCGACCTAATTGGTCAAGCGGAGAAGGAGGTTATCGGGAGCGTGTTCCCAGCCGCTCCGGAGAACGTTGTAACACAATCCACCGCCTTCAAGAGAGCCACTGAAAGCGCGGCGCTCGCCGGTATAACGGGCAAGACCGACAGCACTCAAATCAAGAACATAGCGAACGGGCTCAAAGCGGCGCAAGTTTTGGAAATAAGCACGCTCGAAGAGCTTGCGGAGTACGACGCGACGCCGGGCGCTAAATCCGTAGCCGAACTCGCGCAATTCCTGCGCGGCAAACTTGAACCGGGCGCGAAAGTGCGCCTTGACGATCTTTGGTTCGCGTTGCAGGATAAGCCGTTCGGTTACTATAACTCCATGGCGTGCGCTTATCTTCTGGGCTTCGTGCTGCGTTTTTACGTGAACGGAGACTTCAACTGGGTCAAAACCGACAAGAATACATTCCCCCCGACGGAGAAAAACATGGCAAGCATGATACAAGCAATGTGCTCCGGCGACGTCACCAATAACACGCTCTCTTCCGGCTCGGACACTTGGCGGGCATTCCAGCCGTACGCACAGAAAGTGTTCGGTTTAAGCCTAAAAGAAGCGGTCAATGAAGATGAGGCGCGTAAATACATACGCGAGCGCATCGTGGATGCCGGAACTCCGTTCTGGGTTCTCAAGTCCGTTCCCGAGGAAAAATGGGGCAGCTCCGAGATGAAGGAAGCGGCGGACGGGATAATCAGCGCCTTCTGCCGCTTTATATCGAGCGATGGCGATCAAGAGAGCGTGATGGCTGAAGTGGTGGACAGATTCAGCGGTAAGGGGCAGGTGAGGAAACTACTGACAGAGCTCTTCACTGACTCCGATACGCGTTACTCTGCCTTCCGCGCGTATATCTTCGGGGCGCAGCCGGAAATCGAAGATTACTATAACGAGCTTGCCATAACGGACACCGACCTCTTCGACACCGTAAAATCTCTCATGCAGGACGCTATTTACACATGGCAGGAGAAGGACTTCATAAGTAAACTCGACGAGCTTGTCCTCGACTTCAGATTGGCGGTTATTCTGAAAAACGCCACGAGGCAGCTATGCAAGTCCGTATCGCATTCAGCACGTATACTGAAAGAACTGTTCGCTCACATGACCGTGCCAGGCGCTGTGCTTGAGAATCTCGGCTTCTCATGGATTCCGGCGTTACAAGAGATGTACGCTCTGTCGAAAAATGAATGGACGAAAGCGCCCACTGAGAAGAAGATTGAATGCGCCGACATACTCGCAGCCGGAGCGAAAGGTGCGTATGACGCCCTGTCAGCGCCCAAGGAGCTGCTTTCCGCCTATATGCGGCAAAATGACCTGCGCTGCACGGAGGAAGAGCTCGACGGCATATGCCGTTCCCTCAAAAAATACCCCTACGACACACCGGAAGCTGTATTCAAAACCGGCTTCCAAAAGGAGTATGAGAAGGTCTCCTACGAACGCGACAAGGCTCATCTCCTTGAGCTATGGAGGGAGCGAAGCGATACGCCGTCCGTTTCGGATTGGTGCAAAAAATACTCCGTGCCGATCCAGTGGGTTGTGGAGGATACAACGCTCGCTCATGTAAGGACGCTGAAAAAAATTCAGGACGGACAGCTTGCGTCCTATTCTGACCTTCGCGGCGCGGTTGAGTTCTTTGAGAAAAACGATCTCGCCGTATTGAAGGACACTGATGTGATTTCCTCGCGCTTTTTCGACCAGATAGGCGAAAGATATAGGTTTCCGTTCCAAGAGTACGGCGAGGAGCTGCATTCCAAGATAAGGGCGAAGTTCTCTGCGGATGTGTACTCATGGGAAAATAAAGTTGGCGGAATACGAGATGTCGTCGGAGAATATGTAGCTGAAAAAAAGAAAAAAGAACATCGGGCGGACGCCAGAAAGCGCGTTTTGTCCATGTCCGAGGGCGCTCTGAGGGAGCGCGTGCTGCATATCTTGGAGCAGTACCCGGAGCTCTACGAGAGCTTCGTCGACTGACGGCCCTGGATGGTGATGACTATGATCATAGATGATATTCTGCTCAGATTGCGCGAGGAGCGCGAATTTGCTTCCCGCTTTCCGGTTCGCGTTATCTTCACGGAAAACTTCTCGCAGTACATGAAGTTGCTCTCCGAGCTGCCTGCTTCATGTGACGCTACGCTCAACCTCGGAGATTACTGCAAAGGGGACGTCATACCGGATTTTGTCCGCTTGAAAGCGGATATAAACAACGGCTCGGACAGGAATGTCCTTTTGCTGTCAATGAGCGAGTACCTGCGCGTCTGCGTGAAGCGCGAGACCGACCCCGAAACAAAAAAGTTCCAATCACTCTGGGAGTGGAACTTGGGTTCCCTGTCTAAGACGCGCGTAATCGTCCCACTCTTTGCCGCGCGCGAGTTGTTTGACAGATGCGTCCCAGCCGTCGATGAAAGGCAGCGGCAGAACCTGTGGACGCTGGACGCTGAAACCGGCGAAAGGGAATCTTTCGCTGTCACCATATACCCGCCGCAATTTCGGGGCGTTATTGATGGCGCGGCGGAGGGCTTAAGCGAATGGCTGAAGTCATGGATGGAACATCTTGCTAATGGCGGCGCGTCGCTTATGACCCGACTTCATCGTTATGCCGAGAAAACCGTCGAAGGAGTGGTTCGCGTCGAGGTTATCGAGGAACCGCTCGGCACTTCGGGGCAGCCTCCGGTCATCTGCGTGGCCTCCGAGAATACCGTATACCGCAAAAACAAGAGCGTAACCGTAGAGCTCCGTTTCAGTTGCGCGGTCTCGTCGCTCGAAGTAACCTCGGTTGCGGGCGTCGGGCAATGTGTCAGTCAAAGCCCAAATGTGTGGTCGGTAACATTCCCTAACGTATCTGAGAAAGCTCTTTCCCTGAGTATTACAGCCGACGGGAAACTACTGCCCGCTCAAATCGAGATAGCCGTAAAAACGCGCGGCATCGTCACTAATGACGAGCTGCTGGGTTGATTATAATGGCGCGGCGAGCCTCCAAGAAATGCTGTGAATGCGATCGCAACATCTCAAAGGAGGAGATTGCCCTGTCGAGAAAAATGCTGGGCAGGGACATCGAGCATTTCTTTTGTATCGATTGTTTTGCGGAGTATTGGGAGTGCAGCGCCGACGATCTGAGGATAAAGATTCAGGAGTTCAGGGAACAGGGCTGCGCCCTGTTTTTATAGATGGAGTGAGCAATCATGCGCGAAACATTGAGGACGATTTTGGATAATCACAGCGACGCGTTATCCGATAAGCAAAAACTAAAGGGGCTGCTGACAGACTACCTCCCCGATAATCCACAGGGGCGCAATCTCCTGATGATGGCGTATGACGAGGATATACCGGCTCAACTGCAACAAGCGGGTGAGATGAGCAATATGGATCTCTCACGCTGCGTCAAGAAGTTGGAAAATAATCACGGCGTCATCGGCGATAACGCGAGAGCTGCGGTCAATGCGTGGGCATACGCGCTCGGCATCTCTGTTGATGATGAGGCAGAAGCGTTTCCCGCCGAGCCGGACAGCGCCGACGATTATGAAAGAAGCAGAAGAAGCGCTATGCTTGAGAATAAAGTCCGTGAAGTTTTCGCCGAGATGGTTGTTCTCAAAGACCCGACACGCTCCAAATTTTTCTCCGACCTCAGCCTGCCGTCTTATATGAGGGACTGGCTTGTTATGAAGTTCTCCGACGCGAATGGAAACATAGACATAGCCAATGTCTCCAACTATATAAAGCGGAATATACCGAGCCGCGAGGACTTTGAAGAGTTCAAATTTCAGCTTATAAGCGGCGAGAGTGTTCGCTTCCTCGCGCGTATTCGTGTATGGGTGGACACGAAGTACGGGAAGACCATTTTCGAGCTCCCGGACTTCGGCGGCCAGAAGTCCGGAGCAGGCGGTGAAGTCGAGATGAATGTCGTCGGGCAATGGAAGGAGCGCCTCCTGCGCGAAAGCGAAAACTGGGGAATAATCGACCTTACATGGGAACAGAATTTCTCATCAAGCCCACCGAAGGGCGTTATTAAGATGATCGCCTATAATCCGTTTTGTCCTTATACCGTTGACCTGAATTATTATCGTGAGGCGCGCGCGGCTTTCACCACCGAGGAATGGATAGACGTCCTCATATCCGCCGTCGATTACAACCCAAACGGCTACGACAGCGAGAAACAGAAGCTGTATTTTATCAGGCGTCTGTTACCTTTTCTTGAAAGGCGCGTAAACATAATCGAATTGGCTCCAAAGGGTACCGGTAAGAGCTATGTATACGAAAAAATAAGCAAACGCGGGTGGCTGATAGCGGGTGGTACAGTATCGCGCGCGTCCCTGATTTACGACAACGCGAAGAAAATGGGCGGCCTGATAACCCGTTTCGATTACGTCGCGTTCGATGAAATCCAGACCATGACGTTCGCGCAACCGAGCCAAATACAGACAGCTCTGAAGCATTACATGGAGTTCGGAGAAATTAAGGGCTTTGACGCGCAGCTGGCGGCTGACGCAGGGATCGTAGTGCTTGGCAATATTGACGCCGATAGATTCAGCACAGGGGTGAACATGGTCGAGTCAATAAATCCTATATTCCGTGAGTCCGCGACGCTTGACCGCTTCCACGGCATTATCCCGGGCTGGGAAATCCCTCGCTTGAATCGGAGTTTAGTCGCCAACGGATGGGCTATCAACACGGAGTATTTTGCGGAGGTACTTCATAAATTAAGGGGCGAGCTGATATACGCGACAATCGTCGACTCGTGCCTCGAAGTGCCGGAAAAGGCCGATCAGCGAGATATGACCGCCGTTAAGCGCCTCTGTTCGGCGTTCGTCAAGCTGCTCTTCCCTCACGCCGCGTCCAAGGACGACATACCAAAAAATGAATTTATTAAATACTGCTTGGAGCCCGCTATGGAAATGCGGGGCGCGATAAAAAAGCAGCTCCGCATCGTCGATCCGGGGGAGTTCAACATGCCCGGAAAGCGGGATATGCCGGAGATAGTCTATAAGGTAAATTAAGGAGATTTGTCATGGGTATACTGGATTTTTTAAGGGATGCGTTTAATCAGCAAATGGCTTTGCCTGATATATCGCCGATACTGCCGCCCGCAGTTGCAGGCGCGGGCGAATTGTCACGAGCATACCATTCGTTCATCACGTTCCTGAAAACCGTGAAATCGTCCTCTCCTTTCGCCGTGTCAACGCCATCGTTCACAGCGATGAGACGAACCTCCCGCTCCGTGAGCATTTCCATGTACAGGCCGACTTGGAGATAGTTGCGACCGA
>BOCB01000046.1 GCA_026002695.1 Synergistales bacterium | reverse complement strand
TGTGGCGATAGAGCGGGCGCGCAGGCAGGGCGAAACGGGAGCGCGGGTGTAAACGTGAAAAAACGCGAGGGCGGCGTCTGTCATCTGAGCAGCGCTGTAGGAGCGCGGCATCCGGTCGTGCGCCTCTGCGCGATACTCAGCGGCGTTGAGCGCGAGTGGCCGAGGATAGTCGGCGACGCGCTGGCGCGCCGCAGCTTCCCGGATTCGTATGAGGAAGGGGTGCTGACCATCGCCGTCGACGGGCCGTCCGCAATGCAGGACATGAACTTCAAGAAGAACGCGATAATGCGCGAGCTGCAAGCGAAAGCCGGACTGCGGATAGAGGCCGTCAAGATAGAGCTCGGCTTCAAGCGCGGCGAAATACCGTCAAGGACAAACCGCTCTTACATAACGCACCTCCCCGCCGCGCGCGCCGTTGACCCCTTGAAAGAAGAAAAGCTGACTTCGGAGATTCTTGCCGAGTACGAGGACATCGCCCCCGAAACAGCGAGAAGCATAGCGAGATGCCGCCTGATGAGCGAGAGGTGAAAGCGCGCGGGATCGGTATCAGAAAGTAATGTTATTACTTCTCTCCTCTCCGCCCTCCTTGAGCATACCGGCGCCTTATCGTTAGTTATGAAAAAATGAAAATATTTGACATTTTTCGCCGAATTTGGTATAAAGCATAGTAATAATGTGCTGATATATAAACGTATACGATATTTCGGCCCCCAAACAGCGATGAAAAGGGGTATATGCTATGTCCATTCGTAAGAAGGTATTCCTGTTTGTCATGCTGATAGCCCTGACAATCATGGGCATCAGCGCTGTGATGGGGTTGTTGTTTATGCAGGGCAGCCTTGAAAAAACCATTAAGAGCAGTATGGCTGAGATAGCTAATATGGCGGACAAACTTATAAGTACCGAAATCGATCTGCTGAAAGCTGACGCTCTTACGGTGGCTCAACGTGTCTCAACATATCTCTCCGATTTCTATCTCTCTGAGTCTTCCGCGGATGAGGCGGAGAAAAAAATCGGGCTGCGGAAAATTTTGAGGGAGCAGCTCGCAATTTATTATTATAACTTTATGGCGCTGACTGTTATTGACCGCGACGGTATCGTCGGGGCTCACGGTATAGCGCCGCTGCCCGCTGAACTCATCGGCAGCAGCTACGTACAAAGGGCCTTTGAGGGGGAGTCCGTTATCTCCACGACACGAAAGGATTCGAGCGGAATCCTTGTGCTGTATGTCTGTGTGCCGATGGGAGAGCGTGTCCTGGCTGTAACCGTTCATGGTTTGTTTTTCAGCAATATACTCTCCGATATTGCGATATGGGAAACCGGCAACGTCTTTATGGTGGACGCTGACGGGGTAATCATGGCAAACATACGCCCCGACTGGGTGTGGGAGCGCAGGAATTACGTCAAAGATGTAAACGGGCAGCCGGATCCGAGAGTTGCCGAAACCCTCAGCCGCATGATTGAGGGCCGTTCGGGAGAGGGAAGGTTTTCCATTGACGGTAAAGAGAGAATTTGCACTTACACTCCGGTTACGAGTTCAAAGGCCGGGTGGATGCTCGGCGTATCCGCGCCGATTGCGGAAAGCCCCATCCACAGTGTCCGCGCGGGACTTTTGCTTGCGGGGGTATTGTGCTTGGGACTCAGCGTGGTGGCGGCGTTCTTCACTTCCGGCGTAATCGAACGGCCGTTTAAGGAAGCCTTGGCCGCCAATAAGGTAAAATCGGAGTTTCTCGCCAATATGAGCCACGAGATACGCACTCCGATGAACGCTATCATAGGGATGAGCGAGCTCGCGCTTCGCGAAAATACATCTCAGCTTGTCGGGGAATACATCCTTGAAATAAAGTCCGCCGGAACGAACTTACTGTCCATCATAAACGACATTCTCGATTTTTCAAAAATTGAGTCGGGCAAAATAGAGATAGCGCGCGAGCCCTATCTGTTCGCGTCTCTGATAAATGACGTGGTGAATCTTATACGAGTGCGCATCGCGGAAAAACCGATTCTTTTCATAGTGAACATAGATCCTAATATACCCAACTGCCTTGTCGGCGATGAGATCAGGGTGCGGCAGGTTCTGACCAACCTCTTGAGCAACGCCTGCAAATATACGAACGAGGGCTTCATAAAAATGACGGTTGGCGCGGATTTCACGGCGCGGGACAGGGCTGTTTTTAAGTTTGGGATAGAGGACAGCGGGATAGGTATAAAACAAGAGGATATGGCGCAGCTGTTTCAGAAATTTGCCCGCTTGGATATGAGCCAAAATAAGTATGTTGTCGGCTCCGGGTTAGGACTGTCCATAACGCAAAGCCTTTGCCGTATGATGGACGGAGATATCACGGTATCGAGCGAATACGGAAAGGGCTCCATTTTTACCGCTACGTTTGAGCAGGAATATTCGGGCGGCGAAAAATTCGCCTCTGTTCAGGACGCGGGAAACAAGAGAGTTTTGCTCTATGAGAAGACTGTTTTGTACGCGGATTCGCTTGAATATACATTAAGCGGCTTTGGCGTGAACCTGACGCGCTCGCGCTCAGAAACGGACTTTTCAGATCAGCTTGCAAGCGGCAAGTATGACTTTGCCTTTTTTTCGGGCGAGATCGCGGAGCGAACTGTTGAAACGGCGGAGTCGGCGGGGCTTAAAACTATACTTGTCGCGCTGCTTGAGATGAATGAATCGCCGGACGCCAAATGTAATCGAATAGTAATGCCGGCGTTTGCCATACCTGTGGCGAACGCGCTGAACGGGGTGGTTACCGACGTATTCCACGGCAACTATGAAATTCGCTTTATCGCGCCCTCGGCGAACGTGCTTGTTGTGGATGATATAGAGGCTAACCTGAAAGTGGCGCAGGGTCTTTTTGCGCCGTATCACATGAAGGTCGGCACGGCCTTGAGCGGCAAGGAAGCTCTCGAACTCGTCCGCGAGAACGAATATGACCTTGTGTTTATGGATCACATGATGCCGGATATGGACGGGCTTGAAACGACTGCGGCGATTCGCGCCATTGGCGGCGAATATTTTAAGGAACTCCCGATTATAGCGCTTACGGCGAACGCTATGGCGGGAATGCGCGAGATGTTTATGAGCAATGGGTTTGATGATTATCTTGCCAAGCCTATCGAACTTCAAAAACTCAATGAAATCCTGGAGCGGTGGATTCCGAAAAAAAAGCGGTTCAAAGCGGGCGAAGTGGCGTGGACTGCGCCTGAGGAGTCTATGCTTCCCCCTATTTACGGCACGGACATTGAGCAAGGCATAGCGATGACGGGCAGAAGCGAGGAAAACTATATCGATGTACTGAAATTGTTTTCGAAGGACGCGCGCGCAAGGATAGAGGTTATGCGCGGCGTCCCGCTTGACGAAGGAACTGACTTGACTCTGTTTTCCTCGAACGCTCACGCGCTGAAAGGCACGGCGGCGAGTATCGGAGCTGCCGCTGTCTCAGGAATGGCGAAAGAAATCGAGTTTGCCGGCAAACGAGGTGACGCTGAGACGATAGGAGCGAAGCTCGGAGGATTTTTAGAGGAACTCGAAAAGCTCATAGGCAGCATAGACAGCGCGGTGAGTTCTCTGTCCGTCTCGGAACCCGAGTCTGAAGCGGATACGGAAAAAATCAGTTCCGATGACTTGCTCAGTTTGAAACGCGCGATAGAGACAGACGACGTTTTCACCACCGACGAGCTGTTTGCCAAACTCAAGCAAATGAATATCAGCGAGGCGGACAAAAAAACCTTGGCTGAGATCGAGGATAATGTGCTGATCTCCGAGACGGAAAGCGCGATAAAGGGCATAGACGAGCTGTCTCGGAACATGTAGGGGCGGCCGTCCCGGCCGCCCGTTTCGACGTGAACCATTTACCGGTTAATAAGTGTCCGCCCCGCGCCGTACCCCGGCGTTTACCCAAAACCAAATCGCCGGGCAAATTAAACCATCGACGCCGGTGATAATCCCCAAGACCGGGGGAAATATTCGCTGGAACTTCTCAGACTGACAAAAGAGCGCGGCTGCGACGTCGGGAAAATGAGAAACATTCAGAAGTTTATTTACCGCATATTGAGAATCGGGGACAAAAATATTGACACTAAAGTGAGGGAGGTATGGAAAATGCAGCTTATCCCGATAGACGAAGCCGTAATGGAAATTAGAATACGCGACGCGAAGGAGGAAAAGGCTTTTGAGGTCGCGCGCTCAATGCGTGCCGATGGGTTTCCCGCTGAAACCATAAGGAAATATACCGGCCTCGACGAGGACGACATTCTGGCTTTAAGCTAAAAACAACAAATCAGTTCGTCGGTTTTGAGGATTTCGGTGATTTAGCCTTGTGCCCGATTGGTGAAAATCGGAAAACGGGCGGCAGAATGCCGCCCCTATGGGTTCGGTTTCCGGTCTTTGCCGTGTAGGGGCGGCATTCTGCCGCCCGTTTTCCCACATTTGCCCGTTATGGGCTTGCGCGGAAAATTTGAACCTGTGGTTTGAGGCTATTAAGCCGCTATTGAAAATATATATCCCATATGATAATATCTTCCCACGCTAAAATATTTGAGGGAAGGGGCAAAATAAAAATGACGCAGATAAATAATGTGAACTACGAGGCAAAATCGCAAAAAACGCTTGACAACTCGGCGGCGGGCGAGTATAATGCACTCACTCACTCACTCACTCACTCACTCACTCACTCACTCACTCACTCACAAGAGCAGACTGCGCTCATTATTTCAAAAGTATTCCTTTAAGTGTAAGTGTACCGTTAACTTCATGCTCGCAGGAATATGCAATGAAACGTAAATTTCTGACGTACTCACAAGATTGCGAGGACCTGATACCGAGCATAATGCCGCTCGACGCGGAAAATGGATTTTACTCGGACGTGATGAACCATGATTAAAATGATGACCGCGTATACGATTGAGGTTGACGACCCGGAAGCTGCCGTATCAGAACTTCTGGAACAAATTGAGCGGAAGGGCAGCTTGCTCGAAAACACAGTCGGAATTGTGTCGTGCTACTATGAATTTATCGAGACAGGCGCTATCAGCGCGCTTTCCGAGCGTTTACCCTTTGACGTCATCGGATGCACGGTTATGGGCAGCGCGACGAATGAACAATATGGGCTGGAACAAATGACCCTTGTCGTTCTGACCAGCGATGACATACGGTTTTCGACCGCGCTGTCGGAGCCGATTTCTACAGACGCCGCCGCGAAACCGGTGGAAGACGTTTACCGCCAGGCTCTGGAGAAATTGCCGGGAGAACCTTCGCTCATTTTCGCGTTGGGGCCCATTACTTCCGACGCGAGCGGGGAAATCATATTCAAGGCGCTGAACGCGGTGAGCGGAAACAACATACCGATTTTCGGTACGTTATCGAACGATACCTCGCTGACCTATGAAAACAGCCGCACGTTTTTGAACGGGCAGATTCATCAGTTCAAGCTCGCGCTGCTTCTTATGCACGGACCTATCAACCCTCGCTTTTACGTCACCGCCATTTCAGATAAGAATATTCAACAGAAAAAGGCGGTTGTGACCGAATCGGAGGGATATTTGCTCAAACGGGTGAATGATATGCCCCTTCTTGACTATCTCGCAACGATTGGCGTACAAAAAGAAGGATTATCCGCGATAACCGCGCTGCCGTTTTTGGTAGACTACGGCGACGGGACAAAACCGATCGTGTTAAGTATGTACTCCTTTACAGAGGCCGGGGCGTATTGCCCCAGTGAAATGCCTGCCGGCACGAACATCGCCCTTGCGGAAGTGGATTATAACAGCGTAATGGAAACGGCGGAAACCACGGTGCGGCGGGCTTTGGAGGATGCGCGGCGAAATGGCGCCAGCGGCGTTCTGGCGATTCCGTGCCTTACAAGAATACTTGTAATAAGCCCCAACTCGGAGGACGAAATGAAAAAGACCGCCGACCTCATCGGCGAGGAATTTCCCTTCGCGATTATATACAGCGGAGGCGAAATGTGTCCTGTCTATACTGAAAAGAGGGAGAGGATCAACCGTTTTCACAACCTGACCTACACGCTTATGGTTTTTTAACGAGGGGGTTGAGCGCCGATGATTTTTAATATGTCGGACATACCGGACGACGCGTTGCGGCAGTGGCTTGAAGCGCTTCAAAAAGAAAATACCAAGCTCTCCCGCCAGTTGACGCGCCTGCAAAATACGCTTGACAGAAATAAGGCCGCGGCAGCTACCACCGCGAGCGTCAACGCCATGCGCGCGTTCGAACAGCGGAAGCGGGATCTTTATATGCAAATGCTTCTCGAAAACAGCCCGGACATCATCTTGCTGCTCGACAGGGAGGGGAGGTTTTCTTACTGTACGCGCGCCTTTTTGGAGCGGGCGCGCATCGCGGGATTTGGTCTTATTGAAGGGCGGCTGCTTAATGAAGTTTTCTATCGTTTCGCGGAGAAGAGCTGGGTTGACGAACTTTTCGCGCGGTTTCAAACGGCCATGCGGAACAAGGAGCAGCTCTCGTTTGAAGAAGCGGTTGACATAAGCGGAGACGGCGCGCGCGATTATTCCGTGCATTTTACGCCTGTGTGCGACGGCGACGGATCTTTCGATTGCTCCGTTGTTATGTTTCACGACATTACGGAATTACGCGGCGAGAAGAAAAAAGCCGAAGACGCGCGTGACGCCGCGGAGTACGCCAACATGGCAAAGTCGCAGTTTCTGTCAAACATGAGCCACGAGATACGCACTCCGATGAACGCCATCATAGGAATGAGCGAGCTCGCGCTTCGTGAAAATGTATCTCCGGCCGTTGGGGAGTATATCCTTCAAATAAAGGCCGCGGGAACGAATCTTTTGTCCATCATAAACGATATTCTCGATTTTTCAAAAATTGAGTCGGGCAAAATAGAGATAGCGCGCGAGCCCTATCTGTTCGCGTCTCTGATAAATGACGTGGTGAATCTTATACGAGTGCGTATAGCTGAAAAACCGATTCTTTTCATAGTGAACATTGATCCGAATATACCCAACTGCCTTGTCGGCGATGAGGTCAGGGTGCGGCAGGTTCTGACCAACCTCTTGAGCAACGCCTGCAAATATACGAACGAGGGTTTCATAAAAATGACGATTGGCGCGGATTTCACGGCGCGGGACAGGGCTGTTTTTAAGTTTGAAATAGAGGACAGCGGGATAGGCATAAAACAAGAGGATATAGGTCAGCTGTTCAAGAAATTTGCCCGCGTGGATATAAACAAAAACAAGAATGTCGTCGGTACGGGATTGGGCCTGTCCATAGCGCAAAGCTTTTGCCGCATGATGGGCGGAGACGTCGCGGTATCGAGCGAATACGGAAAGGGCTCCCTTTTTACCGCTACGTTTGAGCAGGAATATTCGGACGGCGAGAAATTCGCCTCTGTTCAGGACGCGGAAAACAAGAGAGTTTTGCTCTATGAGAAGATACCTTTGTACGCGGATTCGCTTGAATATACATTAAGCGGCTTTGGCGTGAACCTGACGCGCTCGCGCTTAGAAATTAAGTTTTTGGAGCAGCTTGCGGGCGGCAAGTATGATTTTGCCTTTTTCTCGGGCGAAATTGCCGGGCCGACGGCTAAATTAGCGGAGTCGGCGGGGATTAAAACGGAGCTTGTCGCGCTGCTGGAAGTAGGGGAGTCGCTGCCTGACTGGAACGGCGGCATCATACTGCCGCCGGCGTTTGCCATATCTGTGGCGAATGTGCTGAACGGGGTCGTCACGGACGTATTTCACGGCGATTATGAAATTCGCTTTATCGCGCCGTCGGCGAACGTGCTTGTCGTGGACGATATAGACGCTAACCTGAAAGTGGCGGAGGGGCTTTTTGCGCCGTATCAGATGAACGTCACCACGTGCCTGAGCGGCGCGGAGGCCGTAGAGCTCGTCTGCAAGAACGAATATGACATTGTGTTTATGGATCATATGATGCCGGATATGGACGGCATCGAAGCGACTGAGGCAATCCGCGCGCTTGACGGCGAATATTTTAAGGAGCTACCGATTATAGCGCTCACCGCAAACGCCATGGTTGGAATGCGCGAGATGTTTACGAGCAAAGGGCTTAACGATTATCTTGCCAAACCGATTGAGCTTCATAAGCTTAATGAAATTATGGAGCGGTGGATTCCGAAAAGAAAGCAGTTTAAGGCCGGCGAAGTGGCGCTGGCCGCTCCCGATGAGTGCCTGCTTCCCCATATTTACGGCACGGACATTGAGCGCGGCATCGCGATGACGGGCGGCCGCGAGGCAAACTATATCAATATACTGAAATTGTTTTCAAAGGACGCGCGCGGAAGGATAGAGGTTATGCGCGGCGTCCCGCTTGACGAAGGGACGGATCTGACGCTGTTTTCCGCGAACGCTCACGCGCTGAAAGGCACGGCGGCGAGTATCGGAGCGTCCGCTGTCTCCGGAATGGCGAAAGAGATCGAGTTTGCGGGCAAACAAGGCGACGCGGAGGCAATACGCGCGAAGCTCGGAGGATTTTTGGATGAACTTGCAAAGCTCGTCGCCAGCATAGACAGCGCGCTGAAACAACTGCCGGCCGCGGAACCCGGAACTGAAAGGGATTTTATAACGGAAAAAATCAGCGCCGACGACTTGCTCGCGTTGAAAGGCGCGATAGAAAGGGACGATGTTTTCACCACCGACGCGCTGTTTGCCAAATTTAAGCAAATGAATCTCAGCGAGGCGGACAAAAAAACTTTGGGGGATATCGAGGATAACGTGCTGATCTCCGAGACAGAAAGCGCTGTAAAGGGCATAGACGAGCTTGGGAAGGGCTGATTAAATCGCCCGGACTGGGAGGGATCGAATATGGAGAAAACAAATAAGACGATAGTCATAGTCGACGATAATCCGGCAAATCTCAAGATCGGGAAGGGCATTCTCGCGGAGTTTTACGGTACGTTTACCAAGCCGTCCGCGATTAAAATGTTTGAGCTTTTGGAGAACACAATACCGGATTTGATTTTGCTCGACATTGAGATGCCTGAAATGGACGGCTATGAAGCGATTAAGCGGCTGAAGGAAAATCCGAGGACGCGTGATATTCCCGTAATATTTCTCACCTCGCGCTCCGACAGCGAAAGCGAGATTGCCGGGCTTGACCTCGGCGCGGTTGACTATATATTCAAGCCGTTTTCCCCGGCGCTGCTGCTGAAACGCATCAAGCTTCACATGCTGGTCGCGGATCAAACTCACGAGCTCAAGAATTATAATGATAACCTCCGCCACATGGTCAAGGAAAAGACCCGCAACGTTCATGATTTGCAGGAAACCGTGATGAGAGCCATAGCGAATCTTGTCGAGTTCCGTGACAGCGTGACGGGCGGACACGTGGAGCGCACGGGGCGGGTTCTCAGCGTTTTGCTGGATGGCGCGCTCCGGAGCGGGGTTTACGATGAGCAGATTTCGAGTTGGGACGCGGATTTATTTTTGCAGTCCGCGCAGCTTCACGATGTGGGCAAAATCGCCATTCGCGATGATGTTTTGCTTAAACCCGGACGGCTCACCAACGAGGAGTTCGAGGTTATGAAAAAACACGCCTCCTACGGCGTCGATATTATCGAAAAGATTAAGCTGGGGGCGGCGGAAAGCTCTATCGCGTTCCTCGATTACGCGCAGATTTTTGCGGGAAGCCACCACGAAAAATGGGACGGCTCAGGATACCCCAATCACCTGACGGGTGAAAGCATTCCGCTTCAAGGGAGGCTGATGGCTATAGTCGACGTCTATGACGCGCTCGTGTCCGAGCGTCCGTATAAAAAAGCGATGACGCACGAGGAGGCGCTTAAAATCATAGAAGACGGCAAGGGAAGCCATTTTGACCCGCTGCTCACTAAGGTATTTTTGGATAACGCGGAGCAAGTACACGCTGTTTCATCGGGAGTCGGTGAAAAGAAAGCGTCGTGATTTTTTACATAAATACTAAGTAAGCGCTGATTAATTAGCCAAAATGGGATTTCGCCGTTTTGAGATGTAGAGCCGGTCAGGTTTTTTTTCGTTACCCTTTAGGCTTCTAACAATAAATCAGCATTTACCTAATGACATTTTCCCTATACATGAGATAATATAACAAAATTATCATGGGTGGGGGAATTTACTATGTTAGACACAATTGAAAAAATAGAGAGCATGATCGACAGGCTCGAATATAACGTTAAAACGATGCGCGACGAGAGGGACCGCGCCGCTGAGGATGTTGAGCGTCTGAAAAAAGAACTCGACGAAAGCGAGGCGGAGGTCGTGCGGCTCGACGACGAGCTGAAATCCGAGAGGGAGTGCTTCTCGAAGGAGAGGGAGTCATTCGACAGGGAGCGCGCAGAGTCCAGGGAGAGGCTTGCCACCCTTCGCGAGCGCGTGAGCGAACTTATGCCGCTGATCGAGGACTCGCCGGCGGAGGACGGCGCCTCGCCGGGCATGTGCGGGCTGACGGATATGCCTCATAGCAGCGACGGGACTGACGAATAAATGGAGAGCAGATCTGTCCCTCTGCTCGTTGGGAGCCAGATTTATCCCTTAATAACCACACTTGACGATGAAAAGCTCGACGTCGTCTACAAAATTCTGCGTGACACCGTGGCCGCGACTCCGCCGACCTTGGCTCAGGATCAGAGGCTTTTTATAGCGAGCATCAAACTCGCCGATGACCTCGTCAATATTACGCGGCGAATGGAGGCTATTTTGGCTCTGGTAGGGATAAATGAGCCCGAGCGCGCGGAAGATTATTCGGGCGAGTCCGAGAGTGAGGCTTCGTCGTGAACGCGACGGACGTTGCGCTGTTAATAGCCGGTGTGTTTTTTATAGCGCGGGGGCTTTGGAGGGGGCTTACGGGCGAACTGTATTCGCTGCTGATTATCATAGGCGGCTCGTGGTGTTCCCTGCGCTTTTACGCCGTCCCGGCGCAAATCATATCTGAGAGCTTTGGCCTGCCCTACCTCGTCGCGTCGGCGGCGTCCATGCTTGTGATCTTTTTCGTAATTTTAATAATATGTATGATTGTGGACAGAGTGGTCAAAAAAATCCTGCGTGAGG
This sequence comes from Synergistales bacterium, assembly GCA_026002695.1. GTDB lineage: Bacteria > Synergistota > Synergistia > Synergistales > Synergistaceae > BOCB01. The sequence goes on along the minus strand of BOCB01000046.1, from coordinate 3,101 downwards.
CCGATCTCTCGTGGGCGGACAAAATGCTCGGGGGCTTCGCGGGATTTATCAAACTTTACGCTCTCACGCTTGTCCTGCTCGTCGCGGGCATGATACTCTCGCCCGTCACGGGGGATGACTGGATAAAGAACAGCGAAGTGATGACACTGACCGCCGGAACGTGGCCGGTCGCCTATCCTCTGCTCGACAAGCTCGGCATCCTGCCGGACGTGAACAAGATCAAGAGCGACGCCGTGGAATATATGGGCAAACAGGCGGCGCAATCGGACGATTACAGCGAGGCGAGCGGTTCCATTGTTCCCGGCGGCGCTCCTGTATCCGGCGACGCAACTTTCGGCATACTCGATTTCCTGTCAGACCGAAAGTAGGGGCGGCCGCTCAGAGTTTTATCGTTTACCCTAATCATGAAGATAGACGCATCCGCCTATAAATCCTTAGAACTCTCCAAAATACTCGGCATAATTAAAAGGGACTGCCGCTGCGATTTGGGCGCGTCCTACGCGGACTTGCTCAATCCCGCCTCTGACATGGACGAACTCACGGAGCGCCACTCGCTTTTCAAGGCCGTCGAGGAGTACCGCGACACAAAGGGCGAGCTGCCGTGGAACAACAGGCTTTCGTCCGTCATTCATATAATGGGCGAAGCGAAGGAGTCGGGCATGATGTCCGGCGATGAGCTGCTGACCGTCCGCCGGTTGATGAGCGCGTCGATGAAGATGAAGGCGGCGCTTAACGACGCGAGGGGGGCGTGGCCGATATTCTCGCTGCTCACGCGCGACCTCGCCGACTTCTCGAAGGAAACGGACGCGCTCTCCGTCATAGACGACGACGGACGCCTACGCGACGAAGCGTCCGAAAGACTGCGGCGCGTCAGGGAGACCATCCGCCGCTTGAGGGAAAAAATTCGCCGCGCGGGGCAGAACATACTCTCGTCGCCCGGTCTTTCCTCCATGTTGCAGGAACGCGTCCTGACGCTGCGCGGCGGGCGTCACGCAGTGCTCGTGAGGCAGGAGCACATATCTAACTTTCCGGGACTAACCATAGACAGATCCGGTTCGGGCAACAGCGTTTACATGGAGCCCAATCAGCTCGCGCCGCTCAACAACGAGCACGTTACGGCGACGGAGGACGAGCGCGCGGAGGAGCGCCGCGTGCTGTACAAGCTGACCGAAAGAGTAATGTCGCGCGAGGGGGCGGTCCTTGACGCCGAGCTTGTCATGGGGCGCATAGACTTTTTTTACGCGCTGTCCGAAAAAATCAGGCGCGACCGCTGGCACTTGCCGTTGCTGTCAACCGGCGGGCACTTTGCTTTTTACAGGGCGCGTCATCCGCTGCTGAAAGACGCTGCCGTTCCAATCGACATCTCCTGCGGCGAAGGGGCGCGCATACTCATCATAACGGGTCCCAACACCGGAGGAAAGACCGTCGCCATAAAGACGGCCGCCGTGTGCGCCGCCCTCGGATGGATGGGCTGCCCGATCCCGGCGGAGGAAAACTCCGTCCTCGGGAAAATGGACGACATATACAGCGACATAGGCGACGAGCAGAGCATCGAGCAGAACCTCTCGACGTTCAGCGCTCACATCTCGCAGATAACAAAGATACTCGGCGCGGCGGGGGCCGGTTCGCTGATCCTGTTAGACGAGCTCGGAGCCGGCACCGACCCGGACGAGGGAGCGGCCCTCGGCATCGCGATACTCGATTTCCTGCGCGTGCGCGGCTCGCTCGTCTTAGCGACGACGCATCACAACCCCATCAAGCGGTACGCGATCAGCGAGCCGGGCGTCGAGTCAGCGTCCGTGGAATTTGACGTAAACACCCTGTCGCCCACTTACCGGCTCACCGTAGGCATACCCGGCCGCAGCAACGCCATACTCATAGCCGAGAAATTGGGCGCGCCCGCTGAAATCATCCAACGCGCCAAAGAAGCGCTGCACCACCGCGAAGTTTCGATGGAGGACATAATAAGCGAGCTGCACGAAAAACGCGCGTCCATCGAGCGCGAGAACGAGCGCTTGGAGAAGACGCGGACAGAGACGGAAAAATTGCGCCGCTCGTATGAGGCGCAGAAGCGAGAACTGACCGAGAAGCGCGACAAACTCATCGCGGAAGCCGACAAAAAGGCAATGGGCATAGTAGAGAACGCCGAGCTCTCCGCCAAATCCCTGATCAAGACGATAGACGCTGAGGCGCGCGGCGTGGCGCAGCGTAAATTGGAGCGGACGAGAAAACATTTCGCCCAAATAAAGGAGCAGACGGAGAAGCGCGACGAGGAGCGGACGGACCGCGCACGCGCGCCGGACAGCGCCGCTCTTGCCGTCGGCGGCGAGGTCGTGATAGCCGGCACGTCGTCGATCGGAATATTGGAGAGCGTCTCCGGCGACAAGGCGACGGTGCTGTCCGGCGCGGCGCGCATGGAGCTTCCTTTGAAGATGCTGCGCGCGGCTACGGGGACCGAAAAGCGTCAGGAGAAGAGATCATGGAAGGAGAGGGCGTTCGAGCTTCCCTCTCAGATAAAGATAACGGCCTCGCCGCCGCGCGGCGTGCCGAGTTCGATAATGGTGCGAGGTATGACGGTGGACGAGGCGCTGCCGATGGTGGAGCGCTATCTTGACAACGCCTATCGGCACGGATACGGCGAAGTTACGGTCATACACGGCAGGGGCGAGGGCATACTGCGCCGCGAGGTTCACAGCCTCTGCAAGAGGACGCCGTACATATCCGATTACAGATTAGGCGAAGAGGGCGAGGGCGGCTACGGCGTAACGATTGTCCGGTTCGAGAAGTGAAACCGAAGCCCCGCGTATAGCGTCGTACAAGACAAACTTATCGTCCGGGTGTGCAAGGAGCGTCTTGAAGACGCCGATTCATGGTTGTTTTGACGAGAGTATTTCTTGTTCCGACAACCCGGTATATTTTATGATAGCATCAATCGGAATCCTATCCGCAAGCATTGAACGGGCGATTTCAAATTTACCCTTCGCCTCGCCTTCCCTGAACGACACAATCATGTCGTGGTCGTGGTCCATCCGGAACTTCTTGCGCGAAAGATAGCGCGCGCGCTGCTCGAGATCGCTGCTGATGTTTGCCAATAACTCGCT
>BOCB01000045.1 GCA_026002695.1 Synergistales bacterium | reverse complement strand
TCGCGTATCTGCACCATAAGACGCAACGCGAGCTCCGCCTTTTCCACAGCTATCGCCACCTGCTGACTTACAGCCTGTTTATAACGGTCTTTCCTCAACTGATAGCCGGTCCCATACTTTATCACAAGGATCTCATACCTCAATTTTCAAAAAAAGATTTTTTCCGCTTCTCGCGCGAGAATATTTGCAAGGGGCTCATTTTCTTCACGATCGGGCTGGCCAAAAAGCTCCTGATCGCGGACGGCCTCGCGGTCGCGGTCTCGAAGATATTTCTTCACGCGCAGCGCGCGACTTTCTACGAGGCGTGGTTCGGGACCATAGCCTACACCTTGCAGATATACTTCGACTTCTCCGGTTACTCCGAAATGGCCATAGGACTTTGCCTCGCCTTCAACATGAGGCTGCCGGTGAATTTCGACTCGCCGTATAACTCCCTTTCCGTAATCGACTTCTGGCGCAGGTGGCACATCACGCTGTCGTCCTTCCTGAAACGCTACCTTTATATCCCCCTCGGCGGCAACAGGCGCGGGGAACTCGCGAAGACCCGCAACCTCATGATAACGATGCTGCTCGGCGGCCTTTGGCACGGCGCGGGATGGACGTTCGTAATCTGGGGAGGGCTGCACGGCGCGTATCTCGTTATAAACAACCTCTGGCGGAAGATGAAATTTATCGCGCTTCCGCGTCCGCTCGCGTGGTTTGCGACATTCCTCCCGGTCGCGCTGGCGTGGGTGTTCTTCAGGGCGGACAGCGCGGGGGACGCCATATCGCTGATCGAGCGGATGTTCGACTTCGGCGGTGTTTCGCCCTTCGCGGCGCTGTCGCCCGGATCGTACCCGCTCCTTCGCTATCTGCCGAGGATTATGATATTCGCGGCGGCGGCCTTTGCCCTCGTACTTGCCGTCTGTCCGGCGAACATTCAGCGGATGACGCGCTATGATCCGGCCAATCCGTCGGGCGACAAACCTGCCGCAAGCTGTCCGGGCGCGGTTGCTTTTCTGTTCGGCGTCCTTTTCTTCCTGTCCGTAAAAGAACTGTTCGCCGCGGCGCCGAGCGAGTTTTTGTATTTTAATTTTTAGCGCGGGCAGGTGATGATTATGATGAAAGGGAAATTTTTGAAATTCTACCTCCTATTCGCGGCCGGCATTATATCAGCGGCGTCCGTGTGGCTCTTCCTCGTTTATATTCTGATAGGGAGCCCGGCTTGGAGCGATAAATCCATGCACGAGTGCTTAGAGAAAAAATATGAGCTCGCCCGCGCGATGACCGGTTCGAAGATAATAGTAGCCGGAGGCTCAGGGGCTTTCTTCAGCGTAGATTGCGGCATGATACAGCGCGAGCTCGGAATGCCGGCGATAAATGCGGCGCTTCACGCCGGGTTGGGGGCGGAATATATCCTTCACATCGCCAAGACGGCGGCGCGCCCCGGAGATATTGTCGTCCTGCCTTTGGAGTACGAGCTGTATCAGGCGAAACTCGACTATGTGTATATAGGCTATGTTCTCTCTTATGATCTGAATTATTTTTACGCCAAGAGCTTTTTTGAAAAAGCGCGGATGATAATGGGCGTGAGCAATTCTCAACTGTTGCTTGGCTTGTACTGGCTTGCTCTCAGCTCTGCCCCTCCACTCTCGCAGCCGGAGAGCGAAACGGAGAAAGGCGGCGGATATTTCGATAATATCACTGAAAACGGCGACTGTATGGTAAACGACGGGGTAAAAATGAGAGATGCCTACACAAGCAGCAACATGCTGCTGTCCGCGAATTCTGTCAACCCAAAAGCGCTCGATCTTCTGAGCGGCTTCATCGACTGGTGCAAAGCGAACAACGTTCGCTTTGTCGCCGCGCTCCCGGCGCTGCTGTATGACGACGCGTATCAATCCGAGAGGGTAAGGGAGAATATAGACAGAATAATCGCGTTTTATAAATCAAAGGGAGTGCCTCTGATAGGCGGCTTCGAGGAAAATATGTATTCGCCGGAGGATATGTACGATAGTATTTACCATCTTAACAAGGTCGGGCGTGAAAAGAGGACGAAGCGAATGATAAACGACCTGCGCCCTTTCATAACCGCTGCCGGTCCCTAACCGACAAGTACGGCTTGGCTATTTAATCAGAGCTTACTTAGCTTAAATGACGAGCAAGGACGTTGCGGATATGATAAAGGAAGTCCGCAGAGGACGACGCGAGGAGCTGTTGAATGCGGGTAATGGGTGGCGCGAATATCCTCGTGTCCGAAAACGGCTTAACATTGAAAAAATACGTTAAATTACGATTGACATAACGGCAAGTTTGCTGAGATAATACCGAAGGTAATTTTATACGCGCAGGATTAAAGTCGATGTCATGGATGTGTCGAAAGTTTAAACGGTTGAGACAGGGAGGTCGGCAACGTTGTCTTTGTTTTATTCTGAAGCGCTTGTTGTTTTTTAGGGCGTTGCTATGATTAAGTAACCGTTTAATACATTTTCGCAGAGAGAGGCGAGCTGTCAGATGTTTTTAGAGCCGATTAAAGTGCAGCCCTTTAGTTTGAGTGAGAACATAGACATTATCGACAGGAACACGAAGGCAAAAAAGGCGGAGAACCGAGAGGGCCCGACATTTTCTGATATGTTGGAGGCCAGTATGCTGAAGGTGAACGACCTTCAGGTGGATTCCGACAACATGATACAGAAGATGTCGCTCGGAGAGGTTGAGGACGTATCGCAGGTGGCGATAGCTGTGGAAAAGGCGGAGCTCGCGTTGCGTCTTATGGTGCAGATACGCGACAAGATGCTTGACGCGTACCAGCAAATAGGGCGCATGGGTGCGTAAACAGTATCGCATGAATAGGCAGAATTAAGATGCGTGAAAAACTGATCGAGATGAAGGAGCGCGCCGGGCAATTCTGGCAGTCATTGCAGATATGGCAGCGCGCGTCTATGGTGGCAAGTGCTGTCCTCGTGCTTGGCGGTCTTATCGCTCTTGGGGTAGTGGCGGGCAAAACCGGTTACGAACCTATATTCTCAGGCTTGGAACCCAATGATCAGGCGGCTGTCATACAATATCTGAAGGACGAGAGCATACCGTACAGGACGGACTCTGCGTCGAACTCCATACTCGTGCCGACGGCGAGCGTTTATGAATCCCGCATAGCTCTCGCGGCTAAGGGAGTGCCCACCGGAGGTTATAAGGGTTTTGAGCGTTTCGATGAGACCAAACTGGGACAGACGACCTTTCAGGAGAAGATGACTTATTATCGCGCTTTGGAGGGGGAGTTGTCGCGCACGATAAGCGAGATGGCGCCGGTCAGGAGGGCTCGCGTCAGCATAGTCGTTCCCGAACAGAGGCTCTTCTTGGAGCAGCAGCAGCCGTCGACGGCGGCGGTGCTGCTGACGCTGAAGCCCGGCATGACCATAGGGCAGGAACAGGCCCGCGCCATACTGCACCTCGTCTCTCACAGCGTGGAGGGGCTTTTGCCTGAGAATGTAACTCTCGCGGACTCGTCCGGTCAGGTGTCTTTCGCCGATCTTCTTGACGACGCGCTTACCGTGCAGACGGGGAGCAAGACAGAGCTTAAACAAAGAGTGTTTGAGAGAAACTACGAGGCCGAGTTAGAGAAAAAAGTCAAGGATATGCTGGAAAAGATATTCGGCCCGGGCAAGGTGAAGGCCGCCATACGCGTGGAGCTTGATTTCGACAAGAGGCAGGCGTCGAGCAGGCAGGTATTCCCCTTGCCTGACGCGAAGGCCGGCGTCGTGCAGAGCTCACAGAACACCGAAGAGAGTTACAGCGGACCGGCGGGTATCTACGGAGGTCCTCCGGGCACTACTTCAAACATCCCGGGTTACGCGATAAACACCGGGCAGAACAATATGCCGGCTCAGTATGACCGCGCCGACGTTGTTACCAACTACGACAATTCGACGCAGGAGTCTCAGCAGGTGGAATCCCAGGGCAAAATAAAGAGGCTCACGGCGACGGTTCTCATCAGCAACAAACTTTCGCAGAGGGAGCTTGATACCTTCCGCGATTCAGTGGCGACCGCCATAGGCTATAACGAGACGCGAGGCGACAAAATATCCATGGTAGCGCGCGAATTTGACCGCAGCGCGGAGGAGAAGCTGCAAGCTCAGCTGGCGGATGAGCGCAAGCAGCAAATGATAATCGGCGTGAGTTCGTTCATCATATTCCTGATAGCGCTCGGGGTGGCCTTGTTCCTGTGGCAGCGCAGGCGCAAGCGCCTTGCCGCCCTTGCGGCGGCATCCCGCGCCGCGTCAGAGGCGGGGGAGGGCACTCCGTCATTGCGCGAGCTTCTGGAAAACCCTGATCTTATGACATCTCAAGGAGAACTTTCTGTTTTGGAGGAACAACTCAGAAATTACGCCATGAACAATCCGGAGGAGTTCGCAAACCTCATCAAGAACTGGGTTGTAGATGATATATGAGCAAGAATAGGGATCTGAAAGGGCGCGAAAAAGCGGCAATATTGATGGTAACGCTCGGTCCTGACGCGGTCTCAAAATCATACGCGCATATCGACGACACGACCATCGAATTGCTCACTCTCGAAATAGCTAATCTCAGGAGAATATCTCCTGACTTAAAGCTTGATGTCCTGAAAGAGGCTCAGGAGCTGATAATGGCTCACGAGTTCATGACTCAGGGCGGCGTTGAGTACGCTCGTAAGCTGTTGGAACAGGCTTTGGGCAGCGAAAAAGCCCAGGATATACTGCGAAGGATAACGGCGTCGCTGCAAGTGCGCCCCTTCGACTTCGTCAGGCACACGGATCCGCAGCAGCTGCTCGGTTTCATACAGAACGAGCATCCTCAGACAATTGCCCTTATCCTTTCATATTTGGAACCGGGGCAGGCGGCTATGGTTCTCGGAGGTTTACCGCCCGCATCACAATGGGATGTGGCGAGGCGTATAGCGAAGATGGATCGTATCACGCCCGAGGTACTCCGGGAAGTGGAGCGAGTCTTGGAGAGGAAACTATCGACGGTTATGGGACAGGACTTCACGATGGCGGGCGGGGTGGACGCCGTTGTCGCGCTGATAAACCTCGTGGACAGAGGCACGGAGCGCAACATTATCGAATCCTTGGAGGAGCAGGACCCGGAGCTCGCAGAGGAAATAAAGAAGCGTCTGTTCATGTTCGACGACATCGGCGGACTCGACGATCGTTCCCTCCAGAGAATTCTGCGCGATGTCGACACGAAGGATCTCGGGCTCGCTCTGAAAGGGGCGTCGGAGGATCTGCGCCAGAAGTTCTTCAAGAACATGTCAAAGCGCGGGGCCGATATGCTCAAAGAGGATATGGACTTCATGGGGCCTGTGCGTGTACGCATGGTGGAGGAAGCCCAGCAGAAGATAGTGAACTCCATACGCGCGCTGGAAGAAGCGGGAGAAATTGTCATAGCGCGCGGCGGAGAGGAAGAGATAGTTGTCTGACGCGTCGAAGCAACATGTGCTTCGCGTCGTGAGGTTGTTACCCGACACAGTGCGTGTCGGGCGCGGCTCTTTTGCGGAGGGGGGAGATATTGCCGCAGAGGAGCCGAAAGTCGAAAGGTCGGCCTTAGAGGAGGCGGAAGCGCGAATAGGCGCGCTGCAGGCCGAATTACGCAAGCGGGAGGAAGAACTGTCAGAGGTTCGCTCCGAAAAAGACAAAATATCAGTCAAAATGCAAGAACTGAAGGAAAACTTGGAGTCTGAAAAACAAGCTTTTTATGAGGGAACGAAGCGCGAGGCTGAAGACGCGCGCGCCGCCGCCGCGAAAGAAGGGCGCGAGTCCGGTTACGCGAAGGGATATTCCGAAGGCATGACAAAGGCGGAGGCCGACGTCAGGAAGGAATACGAGGACAAGTTCGCGGGCGCCCTTGCCATGTTGGCGAATATGCTTGATTCAATAAAAAAATCGCGGGAGAAGCTCGCCGAGGCTCACGCGCCTCAGCTGATACGCCTCTGGGAGACAATGCTCGAGAAGATGCTGCGGGTGAAGACCCGCCTTATGCCGGATACGGCTTATCATGTACTGCAAAACATACTTGAGCGCGTCAGCGACAGGGAGAGAATAGCGATATACCTCAACGCCGCCGATGTCGACATTGTTGAAGCCGGCAAGGACAAGCTCATGGACTCGATACGCGGCGTCAAGTCCTTGGAAATTTTATCCGATGAGAGTGTTGAACGCGGGAGTTGCTTGGTTGAGACGAACCTCGGCATATACGACGCGAGGTGGAGAACGCAATTAGAGCAAATTTCGGCAGAGGTGGAGACATTAATAGCCGAGAGCATAGCGGAGATGGGCGAAGGCAATGCCGTTGACGGCGAGTGACGTTTCGCTCGCCTCTTCGGGAGGGCTTTTTACAGCTTTGGAAGGACGGCTCGACCAGACCGAACTGATTCGCATAAACGGGCGGGTCGTACAGGTGGTCGGTCTTGTAATAGAGTCGCGCGGACCGGACGTTCAGATGGGCGATCTTTGCGAGGTGCGTTTCCGCAACAAGGATGCGCTTCTTCGCGCGGAAGTCGTGGGTTTTAAGACTGACAGGGTGCTCTTGATGCCGCTTGGTGATTTATCGGCTATCGGGCCGGGGTGTGATGTCCTGTCGATGGGACGCCCGCTTGGCGTTGGCGTCGGCGAGGCGCTGTTGGGGCGTATATTGGACGGTTTAGGCAGCCCGCTGGATTCTCTCGGCCCGGTGGCGACGAAGGATTATTATCCTCTTATAGCGGCGCCGCCGCATCCGTTGCGGCGTCAGATGGTGGATAGGCCCCTCTCGGTGGGGGTTAAGGTTATAGATGGTTTACTGACGCTTGGACAGGGACAGCGCATTGGTATATTTGCCGGCTCCGGAGTGGGAAAGAGCGTTCTGCTCGGCATGATGGCGAGGAACACAGAGGCGGATATAAACGTCATAGCTCTCGTAGGCGAACGCGGACGAGAGGTTAAGGAGTTTATCGAGAGGGATTTGGGCGTTGGTCTCGCTCGTTCGGTGGTAGTGGTGGCGACATCGGATCAGCCGCCTCTCGTGAGGCTCAAAGCGTCTCTCACCGCGACGGCGATAGCTGAATACTTCAGGGATAAGGGCAAGAACGTGCTCCTGATGATGGACTCGGTAACGCGAGTCGCTATGGCGCAGCGGGATGTGGGCTTGGCTATAGGCGAGCCTCCCGCGACGAGGGGTTACACCCCGTCGGTGTTCGCGTTTCTGCCGAAGATGCTCGAACGCTCAGGGGCGGGCGAGCGCGGCAGTATAACCGCGATATACACAGTCCTCGTAGAGGGCGACGACATGAACGAACCGGTAGCGGACACGGTTCGGGGTATATTGGACGGACATTTCGTGCTGAGCCGGGATCTGGCGGCAAAATATCACTACCCGTCCGTTGATGTGCAGCGGAGCGTCAGCAGGGTTATGCCGTCCGTGGTGTCGGAGGAACACTATGAGGCCGCCGGCAGGATACGTGAGTTGCTGTCGACTTACGACGGGGCTCAGGACCTGATAAATATAGGCGCGTACAAATCAGGCAGCAACCCTAAAGTTGACTGGGCTCTGTCTCACATAGACGCGGTAAACTCGTTTTTGAAGCAGGGCATGACAGAAAGTTTCTCGTTCAACGATACGGTAAAGCAGTTGATGGTGTTAGGGAAATAGAGGTTCTATCGTTTTACCTTTAAGGATGTGGTAGCGTATGGCGGGTGAGTTGAATCGTTTCAGGCGGGTGTTGCACGTTCGCGAGGTCGAGCGTGGGGTAACTCAGAGCGAGCTTGGCATGAAACTCCGTGAAGAGGAGAATATTGTGAACTCGCTCGACGTGATACAGACGAAGCGCGACAGCGCGCTTTCCGAATTCTGCACCGGGCGCGAGACGCTTGTATCTCCTCAGCAGCTTTGGTTCGAGCGCCAGAACATCGACATCATAGAGAAGACCATTGAGGGCGGGAAAGCGCGTCTCGCGCAGTGCCGCGCCGAGATAGAGGAGACCAAGACGGAGCTGATAGAAAAGCATCGCAATGTCCAGCTCATGGCACATCACGTCGGCAAGCTGAAAGCGCGGGAGGACAAGAAGGTTTTGGCTGCCGAGCAGAGGAACTTGGACGACATAACAACCATGAGATATTTACGCAATATTCACTTGGGGAGGGTTTAAGATGTTAGAGGGAGTATCTCGCGTGATGTCGCGCATAAAGGAAATAGAGGCGATGCTGAATCCCGTCCCTCCGACGCAGCCTGAGGCGGCGGAGCGCTTTGAGACTGTGCTGGAAGAGGCTCTTGACGATCCTTACGGCGCTTTTGGCTCCGACGAGCCGGTTCAGAAGGCGGATGTGCCTGACACTGTAGCCGAGCGTCTCGCTATGTGGGAGCCGCACCTTCAGGATATGAGCCGGAAGTACGGCATCGACCCCGATCTCGCGCGGGCGGTTATGCGCATGGAGTCCGGCGGCAATCCGAACGCCGTATCGAGCGCCGGCGCTATCGGTCTGATGCAGCTCATGCCCGGAACAGCCAGGGGGCTTGGAGTCAATCCGCAGGATCCTAAGAGAAATATTGAGGGAGGGGTAAAATATCTCGCTCAATTGGCCGATAAATATGACGGGGACTATGAACGAACCTTGGCGGCCTACAACGCCGGGTCGGCGCGAGTCGATTCGTATGGCGGGATACCTCCGTTTCCCGAGACGCAGCGCTACGTCAAAAACGTGCTTGCTCTGTATAGAAAATACTCCAAGGGCGATTGACAATGGCTGAAGAGTTAGACAGAGAGAGAAACAGAGAGGAAGAGAACCCCGCAGCCCCCGAATCCGCGCCCGCGTCCGCACTCGCTAAAAAAAAGGACGGGAAGAAAAAGAAAAAAGGGAAAGGCTGCGGTTTTCTTATTTTATTGGCAATACTCGCGGCAGGAGCGGCTGCCGGAGTTCAGGCAAGCGGGGCGATGGATCTCAGGCCGTATGTTTATCCCGTGATACCTAAATTGCCGCTCGTTGGCAACGACTTGCGGGAGGCGCTCGCAATACCGGATACCTATTCGCTGACACCTGAGGAGCGCCGCCGGATAGAGAACGAGGAGTGGGACAGGCGGATAGCTGCGGAAGTTCGCTCGCTCGACGAGTACAAGAGGTCGATAGAGAAGGTATCCAAAGATCTCACCGTGAAAGAGCAGGATCTGGACTATGAGAGAGAGGAGCTTGCGAAAAAGTTAGAGGCTTTGTCGAGCGATATGTCCGGCGATCAGGATGCGGCAGCGCCGACACCCTCGCAGCAGGAGGACATAAAGGAGATAGTGAACACCTTTAATCAGATGTCCGTCCGCAACGCGGCGGGGATACTCGAAAAGCTTAATCCAAACCTCTCGGTGGCGATATTGGACGGGCTGCCGGAGGATACGAGAGCAAATATTTTAGGGCGCATGGAGGCTGAAAAAGCTGCAGGGCTGACGGAACGGCTGACAACTCTCTACAAGAGCAGGAATAAGGATAAGGGCGGCTCCAAATAATCCCCTTTATCCCTTTGAGAGGAGAATGACAATGGCTGTTATGCTCAGCAACACAGCGCAGGATGTAGCGCCTCCGCTTCCGAGTTCGCGGAATTTGCGCGGCACGGACTCCGGTTTTTCGTCAAGAGCTGATGCCGTTCGCGGTGACGCTTCCTCAGGGAAAAACTCTTTCGCCAGTTTCCTGAAAAATCAAAACGGGAACGGCACGGAAAAAACACGGGACGCTTCACCCGACGAGAAGGGAGCGCCATCAAAGGCGAACATCGCGAACATCGCCGAATCACCGCAGGAAGCCGCAGAGGCTGCGGCTTCCGAGGCAAATGAGACGACAAACGGGGACGCCTCTGATGTTCAGCTGACAAACGACAACAAGGCGGCGGAGCTGAAAAGATTGTCAAAAGGCGCGCTCAAAGGCGTTACGAAACAAGACCGCCTTCTGACAAAGGACGCCTCAGCGTCCGTACTTGAGGATGACGCGCTGAAGCTCGTTCCGTACATCTTGGCAATGGAGCGGGTGAACGCCGCAAAAGACGGCGTTTCCCTTCTTGACGCCGGTATAAGCGAGGAGCTTCTTGGGCGCGCGAAACAGAGCAGGTTTAATCCTGAAGCCATACTCGGCGAGGACGACGGTCTTCACGAGCTTATCGACAAGTTCATGCAGAAGTACGCCCCCAGCTCAACGCAGGAGACGAGAGAGCGCGAAAAACTCGAGGAGAGCGGGGTCCCCGGGAAAGGAGCCGCCGATACTCAGGCTGATCCGGAAGCGGCAGCGAGCAAGGATGTTTCCTTTCTCGATGCATTGATAGCGGAGGGAAAGAGCGCCGCCGGAGAGCTGTCCGCCGAAACTGCGGAGGCTTCCGAATCTGAGGACAAACCCCTCAGCGCCGAGGACAAAGTATGGCGGGACGCGGCTGTAAATCAAGCGAGCGTAGGGACGGACAAGGGCGGCAGCGCCAATGTAAATGACGCTTCGTCAAAGGAAGATAAGAATTTCGCGGAACAGCTTGCCGAAGATGTGCCCGAGGAGCTTATCGTGAGCGCTTCAGAGACGGAGGACAACCCCCTTCCCCGAGCGGCGGAGGACACAGGGGACAAAACGTTGCGGCAGGACACGGCGGTGAATCAGACGAACGCCGGCGTGGCAAAGGATGACAACAGCGCGAGGACATCGGATGAAGGCGGCAAAAACAGCGACACGGATCTCCTGTCCCGGAAGCCGGCGAACGTCAAGGCAAAAAACACGGAGACAGCCGACAAGGTTGAGCGCGACGGCAAGCCGGCTCACGCAACAGAGCGTTCCTTCGCGCACGAGATACATGACATTCTCAGGGGTACCGCGCAAACGGCACAGCGCGACTTCGAGAACGCGCTTAACACGCGAGAGATGACCCGCCCGGGTCTTGCCTACACACTCGCTGCCGATAACGCGTTCGATGACGGATTGAACTCTGTCTTGCAGTTCATGAGGCAGGACGGCGTGGACGAGGCAAGGATAGTCGTCGAACCGCCGTCGCTCGGACGGATAGACGTTTCGCTCCACGCGACAGCCTCGGGCGTGGAGGCCGCCTTCAAAGTCGACAACGAGGCGCTCAAACAGACGCTCCAGACCCACATCGAGGCGCTCAAAACCTCCCTCGAAGCCCAGGGCATCCACGTGTCGAGCATATCAGTCGATATAGGGGACAGGGACAGTCAGAGGAACAGAGGAAACGGCGCGCAAAAGGGCAAGCGCAAGATAAACGGCATTGAGGCATATGAGGAAGAGGAATCAGCAAGGCAGATAGCGAGGCTTGACCTCGAAAAAGGTCTGCTTCACTGGGTCGCGTAAGGTACGCGGTTTTATCGGCAGGACGCGTAGGAACGGGCGGCAATTTGCCTATGGACAAAACGCGTTCTTGCTATATAATCAGCTCATAATAATTAATAATTCCGGCGCTATTGGAATCTGGTGCGAATCCAGAACAGCCCCGCTGCTGTAATCGGAACGAAACCGCGAAAAACCACTGGCCTTAAACAAACGGTCGGGAAGGTGCGGGAGTAGGTTGAACGTAAGTCAGCATACAGGCCGGAATCGACGCGAGGGCGTTCTGCGCAAAGATGGCGTATGCTGTCTCATATGTTTGTACTCGGAACAGACCTCACGGATTATACAGTGAGGTCTGTTTTATTTTGCCGAAAACAGCGGGCGATTGGGGGATGGCGCCTTCTTATGAGAACGGTAATGGCAATACTCGCGCTTCTGTTACAGGTGAGCGTTTGCGGCGCGGCTTGGGGAAACGGCATGGATTTTATCTGGTGGCGTATGTCAGGTCAGGACAGGACGCCCGACGCAGGCATGACGGCCGCGTTCGACTTGGTATTTCCGGAGGCAGCCTCCGCGGACGAGATTGACGTCATATATATTTCGTCGCCGCTGCGCAGTTACAGAGAATACGGGTCGTCCGGCCCGGGTGAGGTGTATCGCAAAAAAATAGAAATGCCTCCTGACGGGGAAAACGCGAAAATTGTAATCTACAGCGGCAGGACGGAGCGGATAGATCTGCGCGCCAGAGTTCGCTTCGGGGATCGCGTATGTTACGCGCAGACGATTACAACCTGCTACGGCCAGTCCGGACACGCTGACGGCGAGGCCGAGCGCATCGCGGCCGCCCCGGACTGGCCGATTTCCAAGCTCACGGCGGCTTATTTCAGAGCGCAGACGGGGATGCCTGTTCGGATAATACCGGAGTCGGCGTCGAAGTTGGCGAGGGTATACGAAAACGGGGCGCTGTCGGCGATTATCGAGCCGGGCGATGGCGGAGAGTACAGCTACACGCCGCCTCACGATGACGCTCTGAGAAAAGGCGGCCCTACCGCAAAGAAAGACCTCGTCTTCGAAGTTTCGACGCCGGAGAA
Source organism: Synergistales bacterium (assembly GCA_026002695.1). Lineage (GTDB taxonomy): Bacteria > Synergistota > Synergistia > Synergistales > Synergistaceae > BOCB01. The sequence goes on along the minus strand of BOCB01000045.1, from coordinate 2,202 downwards.
CGACGGCGCGCTCAGCTTTTATCTGCCGGTATATCGGCAATTTTACGGGAACCTCAACCTCAGCGCCGGAATAGCCCTCCTGCTGGCGGCGGTGTTTGTGTGCCTGCTCTTGGTGGCGCGCGCGGACAGGAGGTTTCAATGGCGATGAAATTGGGACGGATCAGGCTCGCTGTTCAGCATCTATGCTTCCTTGTTCTGACATATGGGGGCCGCGCGGGGATTTATCTCGGTCCCGCGCTGCCCTGTTTCTCCTGTCCTTTCGTGCCGGGCTGCGGCGGCGTCTGTTATCTTATGGGACTCCAGGGACAGATCGGCTTCGGCATGAACGCCGCAATGGCCGCGGGCGCCGGACTATTGCCCGCTCTTGGCTGGTTTGCCGTGTTTGCGGCGCTTGCGGCGATACTCGGCAAGCTGTGGTGCGGGTGGATCTGTCCGTTCGGGCTGCTCCAGGACTGGCTGACCGCTCTGCGCCGCAGGCTCGGCATCCGGGAGAGGCAGATAACCCCGCGGACGATGCGGCTGCTGGGGTTTGTAAAATATGGGCTGATCGCCTATATGATTATATTGCCGCCGCTGATCACTACGGGCGTTTTGCACGGGGATTTTTATCTGCCGTTCTGCAATATCTGCCCCGGAAAATCACTGCTGCCCCTCTTTGCCGGGGAGACTCGGTACCTCGCGCTCAACTTCGACAACGCGGTCACTCTCGGGCAGTCCGCCGCGCTGATCGTCATCACGGGGATAATGCTTGTCGGCATGTTCTTTAAGGAGAGGTTCTTCTGCATCTTCTGCCCGCTGCTCGCGATGATACATATCTTAAAACCCGTTACAGCGCTGAGGCTCGTAAAACAGCCGCCGGCCTGTACGGGCTGCGGCAGCTGCCGGCGCGCGTGTCCTATGGATATCGGGGAGGTTTACATGGAAAGACAAAACAGCGACGTTCAGCGCGAGGAATGTCTGGATTGCGGGCAGTGCGCGGAAGCCTGCCCCTCCGACGCCGCTCTCAGTTTGAAGTTCATGGGGCTCGCTCTCTTTTCGTCGTCCCGCGCATACGCGGCCGGATTGAGGAAACAGCCGAGGGGAAAGTTATGAACTCCGAAGAGTCCATGCAGAGGAACGAGCGCATCGCAAAAAAAACGCGTGAGCGCGCGGCCTCCGAGGTAAGCAAGACGCTTGGCCTGCTGCGCTCGAGGCCGGACTATTCCGACGGATACGAATATTTTTTGAAACTGGCGGAGGAGGGGGCGAACGGTGAGGCCGTGTCCGAACGGGTTGGGCGGCCAATATTAAAGCTGCTTTGCATACAGGCGCCGGTGGAGCTGATCCATGCCGCCGGTTTCCATCCCCTCAAGATTTGGAGCGGCTCCGCCTCGCTCGGGAACTTTGCCGCGCAGGGCACCCCGGCCCTGATGTGCCCCATGCTCCGCGCCGTGCTCGGCGCCCTTCGTTCGGAAAACGACGGCTCGGAAGGGAGCTGGATTTTGCCGACGACATGCGACTGGGTCGTTAAATTTCCCGAGATGGCCTCGTGGTTCGGCCCGTCCTTCGCCTCGCGGGTTCACTGGCTCGAACTGCCCCACATTAAGGAGGGGGACGACGGACAAAAACGGTGGCTCGAAGAGGTGTTCCGCCTGAAAAAATTCCTTGAGGGCGCCGCGAGAAACGGGAAAAAAATCGACAGGAAATCACTGATTCGCTCCGTCGAACTGTATCAGGACGCGTGGCGGGCTCTGAACCGCTTAGCTGTTTTGAGAAGGGACGGCAAGCTGGCGTCCCTCTGGTTCATGCTGATAGCCGGAACATTCTTTCTGGACTCAGCCGAGAGCTGGATCGCCGCGGCTGATCGTGTCCTCGGCGCGTCAAGCCCGGATCGCGCCGGGCGAGCTCGGGTATTCTTGGCCGGTTCCCCGATTTTTTTCCCGAATTTCAAGCTGCCTCTGCTGCTGGAGGAGGCGGGGCTCGCGGTTGCCGGCGACGATCTCTGCTCGTCGGAGCGCATCCTGCCCGGCGCCGTGACTTACGGCGACGCGTCGGAGTTCGGTCTGATGTCGGCACTGGCTCAGCGCTATCACATGGGCTGTCTCTGTCCCACGTTCATAGACAACGACAGGCGGATAAATAATATTCGCGGGCGATTGAACGGGGACGATTTCGGAGGAGTCGTCTTTCACGTGCTGAAGGGCTGTCACCCTTACGACATCG